>DATCGP010000040.1:0-12991 GCA_036508875.1 Coriobacteriia bacterium
CTGTCAGACCCATTGACGGGTTTCCCGACAAGGTCACACGTCGGCTGTTGGGGGATGGCATGTCCCCCAACCTATCGGCATCCTAGCAGTTGGGCTTCACTCCGCCATTAGACATCCGCTTAGACACCCTTCCCCGAGCAGCACAAAAGGCTTCCTCCTCAAGGGAGAAAGCCCTGCTCAACGGGGGTTTCCCCCACCTCGGGTCGACGTAGTCGACGCGACCTGAACCATGAGTGGAGTTCGTCAGCATGGCAAGTGACCATGCGCGGTGCCACCGCTCGGGCTAGTAGTACTCCACCTTGCGACAACCGTCGAACACGCCCGAGCCGAGTAAAGCGCCCTTGGGGACTCGCACCTGCAACTTCGTGCAGCCGCTGAAGGCGTGGGAACCGATTCCGACCACGGCGCGCGGGACAGTCAGACTGGTGAGTTCGGTGCATTGCGTGAACGCCCACCCACCAATTTCGGTGACACTCGCTGGGATGGTCACGCTGGTCAGCAGGGTGCAGCCATTGAAAGCCTCGTCCCCAATGGAGGTCACGCCTTCAGGGATGCTCACGCTGGTCACAGCGTTGTAGCCCTTGCCCTGGAAGGCATATGCCCCGATGGAGGTGATTCTGATTCCGCCGCTCATCGCGGGGATGACCACCGCCCCTCCCGAGCCGCCGTAGGTGAGGAGCACGCCACTGCTGTCCGTTCTGAACTCCTCAGTCACTCTCGCCTGCGCCGCTTGAACTGCAGCCAATCGCTCGGCGCTCGCCTCATTCTGCGCGTTGAGGAAGTACGCCGAGACCGACACGACAAGAACGACGGGAATCGCGACGGCGGCGAACTTGAGAAGCTTGGCTCGTCTTGCTGGTGCTTCTCGCGCCCGCTCGGCTTGCCACTCCCGCTCCACACGCTCCGACTCAGCCCGACTCGCCGCTTCCTCCCGCCCCTGCGCGGCAGCTCGCCGCGCCTCTGCCTCAAGAATGGGCGTCAGGTCGTAGCCGCAGAACCTGCATACTCTCGCGTCGCGCCTTATCAACTCGGCGCATTGGGGGCATTTCCTGCTCTCACCGCTGCTCAGCGCCTGTGCCTCGGCCAGTGAATCGTTTGTGGGAAGCAGCAGCGAGTGGATGAGGGCGACGAGGAACAACGTCCATCCGTAGAACCACCACAGACCGAAGCTCCGACCCTTGGACTTGGCGATGTTGGCGGGAATCAGTGCAAGGAGCGCCGGCACGACCAGACCGACGACGAAGTAGATTCCGTACACCGTCCAGAGCACGCTCGCGTAGTTGCCGTACATGCGCTCCCCCGTCATCGGCTTGGTTCGACAGAAGCCCCCACAGACCTGCCGCCATCCATGTGACCATCTTAGACATTCGCTTGGACATCCGCCCCAAGACAACACAAAGGGCTTCCTCCGCACTGGAGAAAGCCCTGCTCAATGGGGTAGTTTCCCCCACATCAGACACCCGCAGGGTGGCTGGGTCTGGGGGCGAGGATGGTTACGGACCACGCTCGGAAAGCCCCCTGGCGTGGAACGAATGTGTCTCGCTACGGAGTTGCACCCAATGGCCGAGGGACTGCCCGCCGTCAGCGTTAGAAGAAGGCAATCGACGCGAGAGCATCGGTAGTGCCAGATGTCTGTGGCGTCCAATGGGTTCCGCCATCCACGGTCGAGAGAATCGTGCCGTTGTCTCCCGAAGCCCACCCGTGGGTCGCGTCGGTGAATGTGACACACATTAGGTTGCCGCCATTGCCAGACGCCTGACGCTTCCAGTTCGCTCCGCCATCCTTGGTCGCGACAATGGCCCAATCAGCATTAACAGTACCGCCAGCTGCCCAGCCGTTGGTCGCATCAGGGAAGGTCACAGAGACGAGGAACTCGTCCGTGCCAGAGACACGGGAAACCCATTGTGCTCCACCGTCGGTGGTCGAGAGGAGTGTGCCGTAACGGCCTGAAGCCCAGGCACGCAGAGTGTCAATAGACGATACAGTGGCCAAAGTGACCGAGACGCCCGACTTCTGAGGTGACCAGTGCCGCCCGCCGTCAGTGGTGACAACGATGGCGCCGTTCTTGCCGACCGCCCATCCGTGCCGGTCATCGGCGAACGCGACGGACTGAAAGTCACTAGCAGTGCCCGAAGGTTGGGCGACCCAATCCTTCCCGCCATTGGCAGTAGAGAGGATGGTGCCGCTCGCGCCGACCGCCCAGCCATGGGTTGCGCTGGTGAAGAACACCGAAATGAGCGCGTGCTTCGTGCCCGACGCCATTGCCGCCCAATGTGCGCCACTATCCGCGGTAGCCAGGATGGTGCCCGAGTCGCCTACCGTGACGGCGTGCGTGGCGTCGGTGAAGACGACCTCGTAGAGGTTGCTCGATGTCCCCGATGATTGTGCAGTCCAATGCTTTCCGCCATCGGAAGTGAACACGATTCGTCCTGCTACCCCCACAGCGAGCCCCACAAGGCCTCGGGCTTGTGCCGTATCGCTTTGGCTGGCTTGGTCTGGCTTCGCAGCGCCGCCAGCGGGCTTGACCGTATTCGTCTGGCTCTGGCTTCTCGGAGTCGCACTGCATCCACTGACCAGCCCGACTGACAGCGCCAGACCGACCGAGGCCAGCACGAGAGTACGCTTCATGGTCTTCAAGACGAGCCCCCTTATCGCTGATGCCGTCTACCCCCGTGCTTGTTTCAGTCGCCCAGCCAGCTCGTCAGTATCACGGCCGTCTCAGCTTGGTAATTCGCCTGATGCGCACATACCCCCACTGCCGCGCTGGAAGTCCCCACCCCTATCGGCATGCTAGCAGTTCGGCTTCAGCGAACCATTAGACATCCGCTTAGACATCTCCCTCTGAGCAACACAAAAGGCTCCCTCTTCATCAGAGAAAGCCCTGCTCAGCGGGGTAGTTTCCCCCACCTCGGGTCGACGTAGTCGACGCCCACCTGAACCATGCGCGTCTGCCATTCCGCCACACCCGCGTGTGTAGCAAGAACGGAGTCTAGCAGGGGGGATTCGGAGGGGCAAGGTGAGCGGGGAGTCGCGAAGGGTCGGCGCACGGAACTCGCGGGGGGCCTACCGGATGCCGGAGTCGTAGGAGACCGTCACGGTCATGAACTCGTTCGCGCGCACCGTGAACGCCTGCGTCGGCGGAAGGGCCAGCGGGGTCGAGCCCGCGGCGCCCTGGATGGTGCAGTCGCCGGGGGTGAGCTTCACGCTGAATGTGCCGTTCGC
Organism: Coriobacteriia bacterium; assembly: GCA_036508875.1. GTDB lineage: Bacteria > Actinomycetota > Coriobacteriia > Anaerosomatales > PALSA-660 > PALSA-660. The sequence continues at coordinate 3,223 of DATCGP010000040.1, forward strand.
GACGCTGCGAACGTTGGCGACGACAGTTCCGACCGAGTCGGTGATCACGAGGTCTGCGGCGTAGGGCTGGTCCGTGCTCTCCCCTGAGCGCTGCACCGGGGCTGTGGGACCGATACGCACGGTGCCGCGGACCCCCGAGTCCGTCGGCGCCGACGGTGTGCACGCGACCGCCCCCACGGCGAGGGCAAGGACAGCCACCATCACGCACGCGCAGACGGATCTCCGAGTCATCATCCGCAACCTCACCTTCGGCCTTCGTCCCTCTCGCTGTCGAGCAACGCCTGCTTCCGTTCGACGCCCCACTTGTAGCCGCCGAGACCGCCGTCGGCGCGCACCACCCGGTGGCATGGAACGACGACCGCCGCGTGGTTGGTGGCGCAGGCGCGCGCCACCGCGCGCGTGGCCGTTGGCCGACCGATGCGGGCAGCGATCTCGGCGTATGAAGCGGTCTCACCGAGCGGGACACGCTGCAGTTCGGCCCACACGCGACGTTGGAAGTCGGTGCCCCTAAGGTCCAGGGGGACCGGCGCGTTCGATGTGTGCCCTGCTACTGCATCGACGACGACCGACGCCCACTCGCGGAGCCCCTCGTCGTCGCGCGCAAGGACCGCGCCCGGGAACTCGGCGGCCAGGTCGGCGAGAAGCCGCTCCGGCTCGTCGAGCAGAACGGCACAGACTCCGCGCTCCGTCCTGCCCACCAGCACACCGCCCAGCGCGGAGGGCACTACCGTGTAGCGGATCTCCAGACCGGAACCGCCGCCTCGGTACTGCGACGGCGACATCCCTATCTCGCGGGAGGCGCCCTCGTACACGCCGCGTGCGGAGCCGAAGCCGGCCCCGTATCCGGCCTCGCTCACCGTCGCGCCCTCGCGCAGTCCGCGCTTCAGGGCCTCGGCCCTAAGCGCCGTCTGGTACCGCTTCGGTGAGCGTCCGTAGGCGCGCGAGAACTCTCGCTGCAGGTGGGAGGCGCTGAGACCGACCCGTTCCGCGAGCGCGGCGAGCGTGATCCGCTCGTCCGCATGCGCCTCGATGAACGCGGCGGCTTCCGGCACCGCGCGCTGCCCTCCGGTCACGTCCCACCTCTCGCCGGCCTGCCGACACCCGCGATGCTACGCCGCATCCGCTCCGAGGCGCTATCCGGTTCTTGCGGCGCCCCGGTCCGGCTACGGCGCGCTAGCGGTGCCCGAGAGGCGCGCCGCGAGCCAGCAACGCTAGAATGGTCGCGCGGGGACGAGGTGCCGGCGTGGCGGGAGGCGCGTGGACGAGGAGCTCATCCTGGGGCGGTACCGGCTGCTCGCCGAACTCGGCGAAGGTGGCCACGGCGCCGTCGACCTCGCGTTCGACACCAAGATGGCCCGCAGGGTCGCCATCAAGCGCATCCCGGTCAGCCGCCGCGGCATCCAGATCCTCTCGCACACCACCGGGCTTGCAGAGGCACGCACCGCGGCGCTGCTCAACCACCCCAACATCGTCACCGTCTACGAGTGGGACACCGACGACGACGAGGCGTTCCTCATCATGGAACACGTCGACGGCGCATCGCTGGCCGAGTTGCTCGACCACTACTCGCCGCTGTCTGCCGACGAGGCCGCCGCGGTCATCTCCCAAGTGGCCGACGCGGTCGCCTACGCTCACGAGAACGGCGTGCTGCACCTCGACCTGAAGCCGGAGAACGTGCTCGTCACGCGGGCCGGGCTGGTCAAGGTCGCCGACTTCGGGGTCGCCGCCCTCACGAACGCCGCCGGTCAGGCGATCAGCGCAGGCGGCACTCTTGGCTACATGCCGCCTGAGCAGCTCCGTGGCGAAGAGGTCGACACACGCACCGACGTCTGGGCGTTCGCGGCCCTCGCGATGCAGACGCTGACCGGTGCCGTTCCATTCGCCGCGGACACGGCCGACGGCGCGCTCTTCAAGATAGAGAGATTCGCGGCGCCCGAGGCGAGCACGTACGTGCGCAACCTCTCCGCCGAGGTCGACGACGTCCTCGCGGAAGCGCTCGCTGCCGAACCCGACGATCGTCCCGACACCGTCCGCGCGGTCGCCCGTGACCTGCTCGCCTGCCTCGGCGATCCGGTCACGGGCAGGGAGTCGCTGGCGGCGATCGCGAGCGAGCTGTCCGCTGAAGACGAGGAGATCGAGGAGGAGGCGTTCGCACGCCTCGGGCTGTGGGACCGCCTCGCCTCCGGCGCCGCGACCGGCGAGCGAGCAGCCTGTGCCGTCGCCGCCGGTTGGCTCGGCTGGTCGGGCATGGCGGCCTTCGGCTTCGCGTGGCCGATAGCAGCGGTCGCTTGTGCGATGGTGGCGGTCGCGGGTGCGGTCGCACCCTCGCTCGGACTCGGGGTGGGCTGCGTCCTGCTGTCAGCGGGCGCGTTCGCGACGAGCGTGCCGCTGGGCCTTGCGGTGGGCGTCGTCGCCGGTGCGTGGTGGATCACCGTCGGGCGTATCCGGCCTGCCGCGGGAGCCATACCCGTGTTCGCGCCGCTCGCGGGTGTGCTGCGCATGTCGCCGGCGCTCCCCCTGCTGTCCGGGTTCTTCATCGAAGGCGTGTGGGCGACGACGACGGCTGGAGCGATGTCCGGCGTCGTGCTGGTCGCGAGCTCGATAGCAGGCCGGGCCACCGTGCTCCCCGAGGTCCAATGGCCGGCCCTCGTGGCGCCGCTGGGGGCGCCCGGCTCCGCCGGCCCGCTCTCCGCCGGACTCCTGATACGCGCGGCAGCCGTCGTGCTGTCGTGGGCCGCGGCCGCCGCCCTCTCCTCGGTGGGAGCGCGCCGCGGGACTCGGCTCGGTGCGGCGGCAGGGATGGCGGCGGGCCTCCTGATCATGGCGGGCTCGCTCGGGCCGTGGGTGACGGGCGGTTCACGGATGGACCCGGCGACGGTGCTGCAACTCCTGCTCGCCTCTATACTCGTGGTCGTGGTCGTTGCGCTCGGCCCGCCCGTCTCATCGGGCGACGCCGGCGACCGGGAAGCGCGGGTCCAGAACCAGTGAGCATCCTCTCCGATTTCGAAGACCGCATCGGCGGCGCTCTCGAAGCCGTCTTTGCCGGCGTGTTCCGCTCCCCGGTGCAGCCGGTCGAGATCGCCCGTGCGCTCGGCAAAGCGATGGACGACGGCCGATCGGTCGGCGTCAGCAAGGTCTACGCGCCGCTCGGCTACACGGTCGCGCTGTCGCCAGAGGACGCCGACAAGTTCGGCGCGTTCCTCGACACGCTCTCGGGCGAGCTCTCGACCTTCCTTGTGGACCACGCCCGCGAACACCACTACCGCCTCGTCTCGACCCCGCACGTCTCGTTCGTCGTCCACGATGACCTTCGATTGGGCCGTTTCCGGGTGAGCGCCGAACTGGCCGCGCCGGATCCCGTGCCGACATACGCACCGGAGCCTGAGTTCGCCCAGGCGCCGGACGAGCAGTTCCCGGACCTTCGGGCGAGCGGGCCCGGCAGCGGGCTGGCCACCGTCACCGTGGGCGACCTCGACCTGGACGTCGTGCTCACAGGGGACCGCGTCACCGTGGGCCGCCTGGCGACCTCGGGCATCCAGCTCACCGATTCGAACGCATCCCGCGAGCACGCCGCGTTCGTGCGTCAGGGCGACGGCTGGGCGATCGAGGACCTCGATTCCACCAACGGCACGCTGCTCAACGGATCGCCGGTGACGCGCGCCGTGCTCGCCGATGGGGACCTCATCGAGATCGGTGTGACCCGGCTGACGTATCACGAGCCGGGGAGGTGAGCGCGTGATCGACGTCGCGCTCCTCGCAGGACGCGTCCTGCTGCTCGCGCTGCTGTACCTGTTCCTGTTCGCCGCAGTACGCTCGGGACTGGGCATCGTTCGTCGCGGCGCGCCTGGAGCGCCCGAGGTCCCGCTCTCGCTCGTGGTCGTGACCGGTCCGGCCGAGCTGTCCGGGGTGCGCGTGGCACTCGACCACACCGTGCGGATCGGCCGATCCCCCGAGCTCGAGCTCGTCATCGCCGACGACTTCGTCTCCACCGCGCACGCCCGCATCATCCCGGCCCCGGGCGGTCCGGTCCTCGAGGACCTGGAGTCCACCAACGGCACACTGCTCAACGGGCGGCGGGTCAAAGGCCTGTCGACCTTGGCGGCCGGCGACGAGATCGAGGTCGGAACGGTCAAGCTCAGGGTGGCGCGCTCGTGACTCCCAGCCATCCAACCTCCGCAGGCCTGTCGGATCCCGGGCTCACGAGGACGCAGAACGAAGACGCCATGCTCATCGAGCCGCCGCTGTATGCCGTCGCCGACGGTATGGGGGGCCATCGGGCGGGCGAAGTCGCCAGCCGCGACGCGCTCGCGGCCCTGCTCGAGAACGCACCCCGTCAGGCGGATGCGAACGCGCTCGCGCGCGCGGTACGGGCCTCGAACCGCGCGGTCATCGCGTCGGCCGCCAAGAGCCGTACCCGCACCGGGATGGGGACGACGCTCACAGCGGCGATGGTCGACGGCACCCGCGTGCTCGTCGCCCATGTGGGCGACTCCCGCGCGTATCTCCTACACGAGGGATCCCTGACCCGCGTCACCGAGGACCATTCGATGGTCGCGGACCTCGTGCGACGCGGCACCATCACCGAAGAGGACGCGCGTTTCCACCCGCAGCGCAGCGTCATCACGCGGGCGCTGGGGTCCGACCCCGAGATGGCGGTCGACGTGTTCGACGTCACCGCTTCGGTCGGGGACCGCTTACTGTTGGCGACGGACGGCCTGACCGGCATGCTGCAGGACGACTACATCGCCGAGATACTTGCGCAGGCGAGCGACCCCGAGGCCACGGCCGCGAAGCTCGTCGAAGCGGCGAACCGGGCCGGGGGATACGACAACATCACGGTCGTGATCGTCGAGATCGACGACGCACCGGCTTCGACGGTACCACCGAAGCGCGGGACCACCGCCGCGGGGCGCGCCAAGGCCGCGCGCCTGCTGTGGGCCTTCGCCGCACTCGCTCTCGTGGTGCTCACAGCGTGGGGGACCTACTCGTATGCGTACTCGCGGGCGTTCCTCATCGACGAGGGTGGCGTCGTGGCCGTTTACCGCGGCGTCCCTGGCTCGTTCGCGGGGATCGGGCTGAACTGGCTCGTGAACAGGACCGACATCCCTGTCTCCCGGCTCGCCCTCCCCCAGCAGGAACGGCTCCGCGCCGGCATCCCCTTCGCGGACCTGTACGACGCAACGGTCCGCGCGGACGCGCTGCGCGCAGAATCGCTCGCCACCTCCCCGACGGTGTCGCCGAGCGCGACGTCGACGCCCCCGCCGGCTCCCTAGTGTGAAGCGAGGGCGATCATGAGCTCCCGTCGGGACATCGAGCTTCTCCTTCTGGCCGCCGCCGCACCAGTGGTCTTCCTGATATTCGCGCTCACCGCCGGCGCGCAGCACGGCACGCTCGTGTTGGGCGACCTCGCAACTCCGGCCGCGATCGTCGCGGCGTTCATCGGCGCCCATTTCGCGGTGCGCCGCTTCGCTCCCGGCGCCGACCCGGTCCTGCTCCCTGTGACGCTGGTCCTGTGCGGCATCGGGGTCGCGATGGTCGGCCGGCTGGACGCGTCGCTGGCGATCCCGCAGACCACCTGGGTGCTCGGCGGCGTCGGAGTCCTCGCGCTGGCCATCGCGCTGGTGCCGAACCTCGAGCGCGTCGCGCGCTACAAGTACACGATCATGCTCGCCGGCCTCGTCCTGCTCCTGCTGCCGGCGGTGATCGGTACAGAGGTCAACGGGGCCCAGCTGTGGCTGCGCTTCGCCGGAATGAGCTTCCAGCCGGCCGAGATCGCGAAGATCTGCCTCGTGCTGTTCCTCGCGGCGTACCTCTCGGAGTTCCGCGAGGTGCTCTCCGTCTCCACGCGGAAGGTGTTCGGGCTGCACCTGCCGGCGGCGCGCCACCTCGGACCTCTCGTGCTGATGTGGCTCGTGTCGCTGATCGTGCTCGTCGCTGAGAAGGACCTCGGCAGCTCGATGCTGTTCTTCGGCGTGTTCCTGATCATGATCACGGTGGCGACAGGTCGCTGGTCCTACGCGGTCGTGGGGACGGTGCTGTTCGCGATCGGCGCGACGGCGGCGTTCTTCATGTTCGCCCACGTGCGCGTGCGCGTGGACATCTGGCTCAGCCCCTTCGCCGACGCGGCGGACAAGGGCTACCAGCTCGTGCAATCGCTGTTCGCGTTCGCAGCCGGCGGGATCGCGGGAGTGGGGCCGGGCCGCGGCCTGCCCACGCGCATACCCTCCGTGGCCACCGACTTCATCTTCTCGGCGATCGGCGAGGAGCTCGGACTGCTGGGCGCCGCGGCGATGGTCATCGCGTTCCTCGTCCTGTGCCTCCGCGGCCTCGCGACCGCGGTCAGGGGGCGCAGCGACATGGCCTCGCTGACCGCCACGGGACTCGTCGCCACGCTCGCGCTTCAGACGTTCGTCATCATCGGAGGCGTCACGCGGCTCATCCCGCTCACCGGCATCACGCTTCCCTTCGTGAGCTATGGCGGCTCGTCGATACTCTCGAACTTCCTGCTCATCGCGCTGCTGATGCGCGCGGGCGACGCGACGCCCGCGGACGGGAGCGACCTCGTCGAGAGCGAGGGCTCCGGTGGCCTCGGCCGGAGGAGCCTCTCCCGCAGGCTCGTCGGCGTATCCTGGCTGGCGGCCGCGCTCGCCTTCGTGCTGATCGCCAACCTCACCTGGCTCCAGGTCATCGATGCGAACGCCCTGAACAACAACGTCGCGAACAGCCGCAACCTCGACAAGGAGCTGCGGGCCGAGCGAGGGGCGATCCTCACCAAGGACGGCGTCGTGCTGGCGCGGTCGGTTCCGCAACCGGACGGATCGTTCGCGCGCTCCTACCCTGCGGGAACCCTGGCCGCGCACGTCACCGGATACTACTCGTCACGGTACGGGCGGGCGGGCATCGAGGCTTCGTTCAACGACGTGCTGGCGGGTCATCGCGGATACTCAACCTGGTCCGATGTCGTGGATGACATGCTCGGGCGGCCGGTTCCCGGCAACGACGTCGTGCTCACGATCGACAGCCGAATCCAGAAGGCGGCGGAGAAGGCTCTCGCGGGGCATCGCGGCGCGATCGTGGCGATCGATCCCAGCACTGGAGCGGTCCTGGCACTCGCCTCCTCGCCCACGTACTCGCCCGCCAAGGTCGACGAGGACTGGGCGACGCTGTCGACCGATGGCGCGGCGGCCCTGATGGACCGCGCGACCTCGAGCCTGTATCCCCCCGGCTCGACCTTCAAGATCGTGACGCTGACGAAGGTGCTCTCGGAGGGCGTCGCGGGCCCGGACACGGTGCTGCCCGCCCCGAGCGTGCTGACGGTCGGCGGCGGCAAGATCACCAACTTCGAAGGCGCGGGCTACGGCACGGCCACGCTGACGCAGGCGCTCAGGTCGTCCATCAACACGGTGTTCGCGGGTCTCGGCGTCAAGCTCGGCCCGCAGCGGCTGGTGGATCAGGCGCGCGCCTTCGGGTTCGACTCCCCGATCCCCTTCGAGCTGCCGGTGACCGCATCGCTGATGCCCGCGCCCGAGAACATGACCACGTGGGAGACCGCGTGGGCGGCGGACGGACAGCCGGTGGGCGCGAACGTCGTGAAGGGCCCGGTGACCACGGCGCTGCAGATGGCGCTCGTCGCGGGGGGCGTGGCGAACAACGGAGTGGTCATGCGCCCCTACGTCGTCGACCACGTCTCCGACCCTGGCGGCGCCCCCACGCTCACATCGTCCCCGCTGGCGCTGACGACCGCGACCGACCCCGCCACCGCCGCCATGGTCCGCAAGCTGATGGTGGGTGTGGTCGACAGCGGTTCCGGCACGCGGGCAAAGATCAGCGGCGTCAAGATCGCCGGAAAGACCGGGACTGCCGAGGTCGGGAAGAACGTCGACACCGATGCGTGGTTCATCTGCTTCGGCCCGGCGGCGCCGGGCCAGACGCCCCGGATCGCGATCGCGGTGGTGTTCGAGAACGCCGGCCTGGGCGGGCGCGTTGCCGCCCCGGCCGCGCGGACGGTGTTTCTGGAGGCGCTGAGGCGGTAGACGAGACAGCGCGGCGTCATCTCGCCGCTGCGGTAGAATCGTTGGAGCGGCGGGACCGTGCGTCGTACGGCCGGCCGAGGGAGTGGGAGAGCACAGTGGAAGACATGGTCTTCGGACGCAGGTACCGGATCACCGAGCGGATCGGCTCGGGCGGGATGGCCGACGTCTACAAGGCGGTCGACGAGACGCTGGGCCGCACCGTCGCGGTCAAGGTGCTCCACCAGCGCTACGCCGACGACCCCGACTTCGTGCAGCGCTTCCGTCACGAGGCGTCCGCCGCGGCCAACCTCTCGCACCCCGCCATCGTCAACATCTACGACTACGGCGTCGAGGCCGGCACCTACTACATCGTCATGGAGCTGGTCCGGGGCACCGACCTGAAGCAGATCGTGAAGCAGCAAGGTCCGCTCGACCCGGTCAAAGTGGCGGAATACGGGGCACAGGTCTGCGCCGCGCTCTCCGTCGCGCACGGGTACGGGATCATCCACCGTGACGTCAAGCCGCAGAACATCGTGCTGATGCCTGACGGCGGCATCAAGGTCATGGACTTCGGCATCGCGCGCGCGGTGGACTCCGACTCGACGCAGACCGGCTCTGTGCTCGGGACGGCTCAGTACGTGTCGCCGGAGCAGGCGCAGGGCCAGAAGCTCGGCCCCGAGAGCGACCTGTACTCGCTGGGCGTCGTCCTCTACGAGCTCTCGACCGGGCGCTTGCCCTTCGAAGGCGAGACCCCGGTGTCGGTCGCGCTGCGGCACGTGAACGACATCGCCCCTACCCCGCGCTCGGTCAACCCGCACATCCCGCCCGCGCTCGAGGCGGTCATCCTCAAGGCGATGCAGAAGGATCCGACCCGCCGCTACCGCAGCGCGGAGGAGATGCGGCAGGACCTGCTGCGGGTCGCCAGCGGCCGTGGAGTCGCAGCCACCCCCGGGGTGGGCGACACGACGGTGATGGAACCGGTCAGGTGGAGCGGTGGACCGGCCGAGATCTCGCGCGTCGACACAGGGCGGTCAGGCGTGAGTCCATGGGTGTGGGTCGCCGTGGTCGGCGCTGCGATCCTGTTCGGCCTGGGAGTCGCGTGGGCGCTCGGAGCGTTCTCGGGCGGCATCCCAGTACCGAACGCCTCGGGACTGACCGTGACCGCGGCCAAGCAGCTCATCACGGGGGCCGGCCTCACCGTCGGCTCGGAGATAGCGAGCGCGAGCGCGAGCGTCCCGAAGGACAAGGTCATCGGGACCGATCCGCCCGCGGGAACGGCGGCGGCCAAGGGCCAGCGCATCGACATCATCGTCAGCTCCGGTCCACCGGTGGTGGTGGTACCGGGAACAGTCGGCATGACGCCGGATGAGGCGAAGACCGCGCTCACCGGTCTCGGGCTGCAGGTCGGTTCGGAGATCACCACCTCGAGTCCGACCGTCCCCAAGGGACAGGTCATCGGCACACAGCCCACCGCCGGCACGTCGGTGGGCGCCGGGCAAACCATCGCCCTGCTCATCAGCTCGGGCCCCGAGCTCATCACCGTACCGGCGACCGTGGGATCGGCCGAGTCATCAGCGGTGCTCGCACTCCAGGCGGCCGGCTTCAACGTGAACCCGATGATCAACCGCGACTTCAACACGAAGTACGCGAACGGGATCGTTTTCAAGACGAGCCCGGCCGGCAAGACGAAGGCGGCGAAGGGGTCCCAGGTCGACATCTGGGTCTCGAAGGGCATCGAGCAGGTCGCGGTGCCTGTC
>DATCGP010000041.1:0-14333 GCA_036508875.1 Coriobacteriia bacterium
GCGGTCGAGAACCGCTTCATCGCGGAGTTGAACGCTTCCTTGTCGGCGTGCTCTACACCCTTGAGCCCCTTGTCGGAGACGACGATCGCCTTCAGGCCCTTGGAGCCCATGACGGCGCCGAGGCCGCCGCGCCCCGCGAACCGGTTGGGGAGGCCCTTCATGTCGGAGACGGCGATGCCGGCAGCCTTGAGCCCCGCCTCGCCGGCCGGGCCGTTCGTGATCGTCGCGTAGTGGTCGTCCGCCGGCCGCATCGCCTTGATGGCATCGGCGACCTGGTAGTTGCCCAGGCCGGTCCACTCGTCGACCCGGGACAGCTTGGTGCTGCCGTCGGCCTCGATCGTGAGCATGAAGCGGGCGAGAGGATCAGCTGGCTTGCCGGTGATGACGACGGCCGACAGGCCGATCTTGGCGAGGGCGTGAGCGGCCTGGCCGCCGGAGTTCGACTCCTTGATGCCGCCTGTGAGCGGGCTCTTGGCGCCCACGGAAAGGCGGCCGCCGTTCGGGGCGGTCGTGCCGCCGAGCAGGCCCGGCGAGAAGACCAGCACGTTCTCCTGGCCGAGTGCGTCCGCCATCGGCGGGACCACGTCGTACACGATCGCGTCGGTCAGCGCGCGACCGCCGTAGCGCGACCACTTCTCGGGGAGCGGCTTGCGCTCCATCGACAGGGTCGACATGTCGACGTACAGGATGTCTCTCATCGAATCCCTCCAGCCTTCTTCCGGGGATATGCCTCTGGCACACGTGCCTGCGTTTGAGTCAGGGGGCCCGAGAAACAGCGAGTGCCGTCTCGTCGGCCCTTGTCAGAAGGGTTCCCCAGCGGTGGAGCGCATGTCCCGCGGCGGCACCCTAAATCGCGGCATAGGGTGACGCGTCCGCCGAACGGTCGAAGAAGCGCGCCCGACGGCGGAACCTGCGGCTAGAGGCCGGCCTGACCGGGCAGGACGTCGAGATCGCAGGCGGCGGCATCGTGGAAGAACAGCGCCACCTCCGAGGGCTCGATCCCGGGGTCGATAGCGAGCGCTGCGCGCAGGGATGCAGTCGTCGCGGCCTTCATCTCGGGCGTGCGGCCTTCGTACAGGAGGATGTCGACGACGGTCATGCGCTCGGTACGGCAGGAGGGAAGGTCCACGTTGCCGGGCGGGGCTTCCACCACACGCACGGTCACGCGACGGTCCTCAGCCGCGAGCCCCTCGACGATCGACCGGCGCGCGGCTGCCATCAGCGCCCGTTTGTACTCGTCGCTCTTGGTTCCGATGACGTCGATGCGTACCAGCGGCATGGGTCTCCTACCAGGTCTCGGTGACGCGGCGCTGTCATGGTAGCGCGAGCGACTCGGCGCGACGGAGTGGTACAAACACCAACGACCCCGTCGAAGGGAAGTCCCGTGATCGTATCCGCGCTCTGCGGCTCGTTCCGCACCGGCTCGTTCAACCAGATGCTGCTGAACGCTGCCATCGAGAAGGCCCCTGTGCACGGCCTCGAGATCGTGCAGGCCGACATTTCGGCGTTCCCGGTGTTCTCGCAGGACGTGGAAGCGGCGGGCGTTCCCGCCGCGGTCCCCGTCGCGAAGGAGATCCTGAGGTCATCCGCATGCGTGCTGCTCGTGACCCCGGAGTACAACCACGGTGTTCCCGGTGTGCTCAAGAACGCGGTGGACTGGCTATCGCGTCCCTTCGGCGACAGTCCGCTCATCGGGCGCCCGATGGCGCTGATGGGCGCGTCCACCGGCTACTACGGCACGATCCGCGCCCAGCTCGCCTGGCGGCAGATGTGGTACTTCTTCAAGTGCCCGGTGTTCTCGGACAGCGAACTCACGCTGGCGTTCGCCGCCAAGGCGTTCGACGAGAACGGGACGCTCATCGAGAAGAGGTACGTCGAGTCGCTCGACAAGTACCTCGAGTCGCTCGCGGAATGGTTGGGGGCGCGGTAGGGCGCCTCCCTAGTTGACCACCGGCACGCCCGTATCGGTCTTCACGTAGATACGCGTCTGCTGGTGTGCGGCGGCGTCCGGGCACTCGATCGTCGTCACGCCCTGGTACTGCGTGTAGATGTAGGGCTTCCCGCAAACCGGGCACACGATGTCGGCCGGTGAGGCCCGGCCCGCCTGCTTGTCCGCGACCAGGATGTAGAGGTTGGCAAGGCAGGCGTTCGTGCCCGCGTCGACCTGCTGGACACCGATGTGCACCGGCCCCGGCTTCGTGCTGGAGATCGCCGCCGGCACCACAGCGAACATCAAGGCACCCAGCAGAACGGCTGCCATCACCAGCGTCACGCGACGCGAGATCCTGCGGCGCCGCGCGGCCATCTTGCCGTCTGGATCCGGGCGCCACGGCACGAAAGAACCGGGCTTGCGGTGCGGCACCGCGGGCCGCGACGGGGTGCCGCCGCTCCAACTGGCGTCGGTGACGAGGAGCAGCGACGGAGCGTAGACGCTCGTGTCGCTGACGTAGCACATCGCGCACAGCGGCTCCGGGTCGGCGGGGAGCAGTTCTACTCCGCACCGCTCGCAGAACACTTTGTGGTGGTGCTCCTCCATCATTCCCGCACGCTTCCGGTCGAGGTGCGCATGCACGCACGGACGGCCGCGTACGGTCGCCCGAGTCAGTTATCGGCAGGGGGTGTCGCGGCGCTTAGGGGAGATGCGGGTACGTTTCGACCGCGGTCAGCATCGCGTCGCTGAGCGGCTGCCGCGCTGCGTCGTAGCCCGACCACGGGTCCGCAGTGCGCGTTGCCAGGCGCTCCGGCACGGAGCGGACGTCGAAGGCCGCCGGGTCGACGCCGGCGGCAAGTTCGTGCCAGGTCACGGGCACGCTCACGTGCGCGCCCGGGCGCGCACGTGTGGAGTAGGCGGCCACAGCCGTGGCTCCGTGGGAGTTGCGCAGGTAGTCGACGAACACGAGTCCCGGGCGCCGGTCCTTCGCCATGAGCGACGTGAACCGGTCCGGGTCGCTGGCGGCCAACGCGCTCACCAGGCCATGCGCGAACGCGCGGACCTCGTCGTGGACGCGCTGAGGCACGATCGGTGTGACGACGTGGAGCCCGCGCCCGCCGGTGGTCTTCACAAAGGCGGTCAGGCCCAGCGCGCCGAGCGCGTCGCGCACCGTGCGCGCGGCCGCGGCTACCTGCGCGAACTCGACGCCCGGACCCGGATCGAGATCGAAGATGACACGGTCGGGGCGCTCGGGATCGGAGGCGAGGGATCCCCAGGTGTGGACCTCGAGCGTCCCCAGCTGCGCGAGCGCGATCAGGCCCGCGGCGTCCTTGACAAAGAAGTAGGTCGCCGGCCCGCCGCTGTCCTGGATCTCGACCGTTCCGAACACGTCCGGCCAGCCGCGGGCCTCGGGGTGCTTCTCGTAGAAGCAGCCGGCGTCGCCGTGCGGGCACCGGACGATGGTGAGCGGCCGGTCCGCGACGTGCGGCAGCATCGCGTACGCCACAGTCTCGTAGTAGCGGGCCAGCTCGAGCTTGGTGATCCCGGCCGGCTCGAGGACGCGGCCGGGGTGGGTGATCGGGATGCCGCGGACGGTCACGGGACCGCCGGCGGGTGGCGGGTCTGTCGGGCTGTCTACCTGATCGCGCGCGACGTCGCCGGGCGTCTTGTCCTCGCGCAGCCCCTTGAAGGACGCTTGGCGCAGCAGGCCGTCGCGCGTCCATTCCCGGAAGGCGACCTCGGCCACCAGTTCCGGGTGCACCCAGTGCGCGTGCGCGAGCCGAGGCGGGTCGGCGAAGGGCGGTGCGTCCGCGACGAGCCTGTCGAGACGCGCGCGCAGGTCCGCGAGAGCGCGCTCTGTGAACCCGGTCCCGGCGCGGCCCGCGTAGCGGAGCATGCCGCTGTCGCTGTGGACGCCCAGCAGCAACGCGCCGAGGCCCTCGCGCGAACCCGCCGGGTCGGTCCAGCCGCCGATCACGAACTCCTGGCGAGCAAGGCACTTGACCTTCAGCCAGTCGCGCGTGCGGCCCGGCACGAACGGGCGGTCGGCTCGCTTGGAGACGGAACCCTCGAGCAGCAGTGCGCACGATGCGGTGTGGTACTCGGGTCCGTGGCCGACGAAGTGCTCGACAGCGTGCAGCGGGCCGCGTTCGAGCGCGCCCGCCAGCAGTGCGTCGAGCAGATCCTTCCGTCGGGTCAGCGTCTCGGCGCGGAGGTCATGGCCGTTCAGGTACAGCAGGTCGAACGCTTCGAACCCGATCGCTTGGCTGTCCTTGGCGGCAAGCGCCTCCTGGAGCAGACCGAAGTCCGAGCGGCCCTCGGCGTCGATCGCGACCGCCTCGCCGTCCAGCAGCGCGGAGGTGGCGGGTAGCGCTTCGACCGCCCGCATGAGTCCGGGGAACCGCTCCGACCAGTCCGCGCCGTTGCGCGTGAACGCTCGGGCGACACCATCCTGGAGGGCGAGATGCAGCCGGTAGCCGTCGTACTTGACCTCGTGGATCCACTCGTCGCCCGCGGGCGGCTCTTCGACGAGCGTCGCTAGCTGGAAGGGGAGGTCGGCCGGAAAGGGGGCCTCGGCCGCCGGAGAGTCCGATGCGGGCGGCGCGGCCAGGGGTGAAGCGCCTGACACGGCCGGCTGCGCCGTTCCGCCTTCCGCGGCGATCTGCTCCATCGTGCGTCCGGTCGCCGCAGAATCCGGTTGCTCCGCGAGGACGTCGTACTCCGCCTGGCCCCGCGCGAACTCGTCGCGCTCCTTGATGAGCAGCCAGTTCTCGCGCTTCTCCCCGGGGCGGGGCTTCATCCGCACGAGCACCCACCGGCCGTGCAGCTTCGTGCCGGAGAGCACGAACTTCAAGTCGCCCTTCGCGATGCCGGCGGCGGGGTCGCCGGCGGGCGTGAACGTGCCCCTGTCCCAGATCATCACCGTTCCGCCGCCGTACTCGCCCGCAGGGATGCTCCCTTCGAACGATCCGTACTCGAGCGGATGGTCCTCGACATGGACCGCCAAGCGCTTGTCCGCGGGGTCGAGCGACGGGCCCTTCGGCACCGCCCACGACGCGTACACGCCGCCGACCTCGAGTCGCAGGTCGTAGTGCAGCGCCCGTGCGGCGTGCTTGTGGACCACGAAGGTGAGGGGGGAGCCGACCTGCGCGGCTGGCTCGGGTGCGCCGGCTGGTTCCGGCGTGGCCGCGAAGTCGCGCTTGTCGTGGTACTCATCCAGTGGCTCGGGCGTCATGGGAGTCATGCCTTCGCGCGCTTCGCTCGGTCGAGCGAGCGCTTGAGCAGTTCTACGATGTCGACGACCTCGCCCGCGCCGGGCTCCTCGGCGGGAGCGGGCGCAGCAGACGTCACAGCGCCAGCCGCCTTGCGCTCGATCAGCGCTGTCAGGTCGTCGCGGTAGGTGTCGCGGTACTCGGGAGCGGCGGGGTCGAAGGGCTTCGAGATCGTCAGGACCAGCTGCCTTGCGAGGTCCAGCTCCGCTGCCGTGATCCCGGCCGTCTTCGTGTCCGTCGCATCGGCTGCGGGCAGGTCGAGCTCCGGGGCCTCGCGCAGCTCGTACGGGTATCGCAGCAGTTCCAACACGAGCTGGTCACCTTCGGGGACGAGCGCTGCCAGGTGCTGGCGCGTGCGGATGACGATCTTGGCGAGCGCCACGCGCTTCGCGGCCTTGAGCGCCTCACGCAGCAGCGCGTACGGCTTGCGGCCTGCCTTGTCCGGCTGGAGGTAGTACGGCGTCGCGAACAATTGGGGATGGATCTCGTCGGCGCACACCGCTGCGATCACGTCGATCGTCTGCGTGGCCTCGACATTGGCTTGCCGGAGATCGTCGTCGCTCACCAGCACGTAGCTGCCGGGACTGACCTCGAACCCCTTCGCGACGTGCTCCCAGGGCACCTCCGCGCCGGAGGTCTCGTTGATCCGGCGGTTGTGGATCGGCGCGAGGTCGCGGTCGTCGAGCATGTGGAAGGTCAGCTCCCGCGGCTCTTCCGCGGGGAGCAGCGACACAGGGATCGTCACGAGCCCGAACGAGATGGTCCCTCGCCAGATCGCACGCGCCATGTCCCGGCTCCTATCGGCTCGAAGAACCCTCGACGGCCCACGTGCGGTTCATACCCGACCCGCTCACCACAAGCGGTACCAGCCCTCGCGCTCCTCGAGGTGCGCGGGGAAGCCGAACAGCTCGGCGATCGGCTCGTCGGCGAGCATCTCCCTCTTCGGCCCGTCGTGCAGTATCCGGCCGTCCTTCAGCGTCACGATGCGCGAGACCTCCGGGACGATGTCCGAGACGTGGTGGGTCACCAGCACGATGGCGTGTCCCGCGCGGGCGACGTCGCTGATCGCGCGAAGGACGTGGTACTGGGCGGCGGGATCGAGGCCGTCGGTGGGCTCGTCGAGGACGAGAACGGCGGGATCGTGCACGAGCGCGCGGGCGATGAGCGCACGGCGTGCTTCGCCGGTGGAGAGCGTGTCCATCGTGCGGTCCGCGAGGCGCTCGATGCCGAGCAGGTCGAGGAGGCGTTCGGTCTTCTCCAGCATCGCCGGGGTCACCGTCTGGTGCCGGTACAGACCGATCGAGCCGAAGAAGCCGCTGGTCACGGTGTCGCGCACTGTCACAGCGACGTCGTAGTCCTCCTGCAGCGAGTCCGAGACGACGCCCATCACCCGGCGCGCGTCCGCGATCGCCCAGCGCTCCTGTCCGAGCAGGAGCACCGCGGCGGAGCCGTCCTCGTGTGCGAGGGGGCGGACGTCGCGGGTCAGCAGCCGGATGAGCGTCGACTTGCCCGCGCCGTTCGGCCCGAGGATGGCGACGTGCTCACCGGCGTTGAGCGTCAGCGAGTCGACCGACAGGATCGCGCGCCCGTCGCGGACCACGATGCAGTCGAGCAGCTGAAGCAGGGGAGTGGCGTGTGCGTTCATGATCGTCAGCGTAGCGCGAGAGCGCCGCGCGCGCACGCGGACCGGGCATACTGGGGAACGAAGCGGAGGGTCGGCAGGTGAGTGCCCTCGGCACGCCAGTCGCTTGGAGGGCGGACATGGACACGACGCGCGACATACCCCGGACGATGCCAGCCCTGTTCATCGGGCACGGCTCGCCCATGAACGCCATCGAGAACAACCCGTTCAGTCGCTCGCTCGAGCGGCTGGCGCAGGATCTTCCGAGACCGCGGGCGATCCTGTGCGTGTCGGCGCACTGGCAGACGCGGGGCACGCACGTGACCGGCGAGGTGCGCCCGCGGACGATCCACGACTTCGGCGGGTTCCCGCAGGAACTCTACGACGTCCGCTACCCCGC
The DNA here is from genome assembly GCA_036508875.1 of Coriobacteriia bacterium. Taxonomy (GTDB): domain Bacteria; phylum Actinomycetota; class Coriobacteriia; order Anaerosomatales; family PALSA-660; genus PALSA-660. Next base: position 7,224 of record DATCGP010000041.1, read on the forward strand.
GCCGGGCGATCCGGTGCTCGCCGGACAGGTCGCGGACCTCGTGGGCGGTGCGGTCGACGGTTCCTAGGGGTTCGACCGCGGCTCATGGGCGGTCATCCGTCGCATCTACCCGGACGCGGACATCCCGATGATCGAGCTCTCATTGGACGCGGGAGCGTCCACGGCCGAGCACTTCGAGATTGGACGGCTTCTCGGTCCGCTGCGCGACGACGGTGTCCTGATAGTCGGCAGTGGCAACATCGTCCACAACCTCATGGCGATCCGATGGGAGGACGGCGCTCCTCCGTACCCGTGGGCCGTCGAGTTCGACGGATGGGTGCGTGACCGCTTGCTTGCCGCCGATGACGCCGCTCTGATCGACTACCTGTCGCTCGGCGACGTGGCGCGACACGCTCACCCCACGAACGAGCACTACCTCCCGCTGCTGTACGCGGCTGCGCCGCGGCGCGAAGGCGAGCCGCTGTCGTTCTTCCACGAGGGCATCGAGATGGGCAGCATGTCGATGAGGGGTGTGCGGATCGGGTGAGATCTGTTGCGCTGCGTGTCCGCGCAGCGCTCCCGCTAGCGGCCGAACCGCCCCACCAGAGCGACGTTCTCGAGCACATGCCCCGACATCGCGGCCCGCACGTCCTCCCACGACGTGTCGGTCCCGACGTCCAGGTTCGCGACGTCCAGCGCGTAAAGGTTCGCGACGTAGTCGTGGACGCCGCTGCCGACCGGCGGTTGCGGTCCGCCGTATCCGCGGTGGCCGCTCGTGTTCTGGAGTTCGAGGGCAGGGAACGGGATTCCGAACGGGCGTGATGCGCCCTCAGGCAGGTGGCGAGTCTCCGGCGGGATGTCGGCCACGAGCCAGTGCACCCATCCGTGCGCGACGGGATGCGTGTCGATGATCGCGAGCACGAAGGAGCGGGTCGCCGGAGGCGGGTCGTCCCACGCCAGCGGCACCGACACGCCTGTGCCTCCCATCACGCTCATGGTGGCGAAGCGCGCGGGCATCGTCTCGCCATCGCTGTAGGCCGGGCTCGTGAGCTTCATCGGACAGTCCCTCCTGGGCGTCACTACTACCCATGTGCATACCCCGATGCGCACCTTTCGTCGCCTCCCGGCGCGGCGAGTCGCGACCCACCCGTGCTAGACTACGCACTCGTCCGGCGCCTCGCGCCGGGCCTCGGATGGCGTCACACCGTGAACCTGGTCAGGGCCGGAAGGCAGCAGCCATAAGCGGTCACTGACGGGTGTCCGGGGTCCGGCACGGGGCGCCTCGCATCTTCCTCACCATCCCGCGAGGTGCTGCGCAGTTGCGGCCATCCGCCCCGCCACGGTGTCGGTGCGCACTTGTATACTTCATCCGCGGACATCCGCTCGTGCTCGTGCCACTCCGGAAAGGCCGTTTCCACCGCCCATGGCGCACCAGTCCCTCTATCGCGTGTACCGGCCACAGACCTTCGGCGACGTCGTCGGTCAGGCGCACGTCACGCGCACCCTGCGCAATGCGGTCGCTGAGAACTCCGTAGCGCATGCCTACCTGTTCTCCGGCCCGCGCGGCACCGGCAAGACGACCACCGCGCGCATCCTCGCGAAGGCGCTCGACTGCGAGAAAGGCCCCACCCCGGACCCGGACAACACCTGCGATGCGTGTCGCGAGATCACCGATGGCCGCTACGCGGACGTCTACGAGCTCGACGCGGCGTCGCGCACCGGCGTCGACGCCCTGCGCGAAGAGGTCATCAGCAAGGTCAACTACGCGGCCACGCACGGCGGCTACAAGGTCTACATCATCGACGAGGTCCACATGCTCTCGACCTCCGCGTTCAACGCGTTGCTCAAGACGCTTGAGGAGCCGCCGCCCAAGACGGTCTTCGTGCTGTGCACCACGCATCCGCACAAGGTGCCGGAGACGATCCTTTCCCGCTGCCAGCGGTTCGACTTCCGTCGCATCGGCACCGACGACATCGTCGGACGCCTGGCCGCGATCGCCGCTTCCGAGAAGATCTCGGTGGAGGAGGGGACGCTTCCCCTCATCGCGCGGCACGCCGCCGGCGGGATGCGCGACGCGATCGGCACGCTGGACCAGCTCGCGTCGTTCACCGGCGGCTCCATCACGGTGGCCGATGTCGAAGGGCTGCTCGGTGAGGTCGACACCGCACGGCTCTTCGAGGTCACCGAACTGATCGCGGACCGCGATGTCGCGGGCCTGTTCGCCTTCGTCGCCGATCTCGTCGAGTCCGGCCATGACGTGGCGGAGTTCGTCCGCGCGCTCATCGGGCATGTCCGCGACCTGTTCGTGCTGGCCGCCACAACGGAGACCGCCGGCATCGTCGACGTCACCGAGTCCGACGCGGCGCGCCTGCGCACCCAGGCGGCGCAGTTCGACATCGACCGGCTCGCCCGCGTGCTCGATGAACTCGGGCGCGTCGCGGGCGAGCTGCGCTGGGCGCCCGACAACCGGCTCGCACTCGAGGTCGCGCTCGCGCGGATCGCTCGCCCGGAGTCCGACCTGACGCTCGAGTCACTCGCGGAGCGCGTGGCCGCCCTCGAGGCGGGAGCGCCGGTCCGCGCCGCCGCGCCGAAGCCGGCGGCTCCAGTCGAGAAGCCCGCATCGATCCCGAAGTCCGAGAAGCCTGTCGCACCCGCCGCCTATCCCACACCCGCGCCCGTACCCGCGCCCGCGCGGGAGACCGCTCCGGTCGTGCCCGCGCGCGCACCTGCGCCCACACCTGCTGCGGCGGCCAAGCCTGCTGCGGCCCCCGCGCGCCGCCCCGCGCCTCCCGCGTTCGACGTCGCCGAGCTGCGCCGTCGCTGGAAGGACGTGCTGCGCGAGGTCAAGACGGTGCGGCCCGCCGCGAGCAAGATGTTCATGAACACCGAGGCCGACCTCGACGGCGACACCATCGTCGTGGAGTTCCAGCCCGAGGCCCGCGTCTTCAAGAGCATGGCGGAGGACGCGGACGTGACCGCGCTGCTGCGCAACTCGGTCCAGGCGGTCCTCGGGTGGCACGTCGCGGTCCGATACCAGCTCGGCAGGGGCGGCGTCCGCGCCGAGGACATCGATGACGGCGAGCCGGGCGTGCCGGCCAGCGGCGGCGTGTCCCCAGCGGTCTCCGGCGATCAGGATTCGATCGACCGCATGCTGAGCGAAGGGCTCGGCGCGCAGGTCGTGAGCGAGACAGACAAGACCCCGGGAAAGGGATCCAAGTGAAGCCGAACATGAATCAGGCGCAGGCGATGAAGCAGCTCCAGCGCGCACAGGCCGAGATGGCGCGCGTCCAGGAGGAGTTGAAGTCCGATCTGGTGACCGCTTCGGCCGGCGGCGGCGCCGTCAAAGTCTCCGTCACCGGCGACCTGACCGTGACCGATGTCGTGATCGATCCCCGCGCCGTGGACCCTGAGGACGTCGCCATGCTCCAGGACCTGGTCGTCGCGGCGGTCAACGAGGCGATGCGCCAGGCGCAGGAGCTCTCCAACGCGAAGATGCAGCGTGTCATGGGCGGCATGGGCCTTCCCGGCGGACTCGGCTTCTAGGCCCATGTCCTACTACGCCGAACCGATCGCCCACCTTCTCGAGGAACTCGAGCGCCTCCCGGGCATCGGCCCGAAGTCCGCGCAGAGGCTCGCGTTCCACATACTCAAAGGCGACGACGCCTCGGCGCAGAGGCTGGCGGACGCGCTCGTGGAGGTCAAACGCCAGATCCACTTCTGCTCGAGGTGCTTCAACTTCGCGTCAGAGGACCTGTGCGAGTACTGCGCCGATGGCGGGCGCGATGTCTCGATCGTCTGCGTGGTCGAGGAGCCGCGCGACGTCGTCGCGGTCGAGCGCACCGGTGAGTTCCGGGGCGTCTACCACGTGCTCCAGGGGGCTATCTCGCCGATCGACGGCATCGGGCCCGAGCAGCTCAAGGTCCACGAGCTGATCGCCCGGCTCGCCGACGGGACGGTGACCGAGGTCGTCATGGCCACGAACCCGAACGTCGAGGGTGAGACCACCGCGCTCTATCTCTCCCGGCTCATCAAGCCGCTGGGTATCAAGGTCACGCGCATCGCGTCCGGGCTGCCCGTAGGCGGCGATCTGGAGTTCGCCGACGAGGTCACACTCGGCCGTGCCCTGGAGGCGCGCCGGGAGATGTAGGCGGCGCGGCCGTCCGGCCGCGCTTCCGCTACGCCCCGTGTTTCATTCGCGGTTTCAAACGCGCCCATCTTCCAGCATTTGTCTACCGTTCACCGACGATTCGTGCTCATTGGCGGAGCCGTTGACCCCGCATGCCGTGCGCGCGCGCGTATCTTGGGCGGACACTCACGGATACGCCCGCGCACGCGCAAGCGAGGCGCGCGGACGTGGGTCCGAACCACCGGACGGGCATGTCGTTCTCAACGTACGAAGGGGGCTGGTATGCACCAGCAGCTGACGGAGATCCGTTGGCATGCCCGGGCGGGCCAGGGAGCTGTCACCGCGGCGAAGCTCGTCGCCGAGACCGCGCTCGAGCTCGACCGGTACATCCAGGCGATGCCGGAATACGGTCCCGAGCGCATGGGCGCGCCGATACAGGCGTTCACCCGCATCAGTGAGAGCCCGATCGAGATCCACAACAACATCGAGTTCCCGGATGTCGTCGTGGTGCTCGATGAGACCCTGCTGCCGATCGTGGACGTGGCGAACGGCCTGGCCGACGACGGAGTGCTGATCATCAACACGTGCACCCCTCCCGACGCGGTCCGCGCGGCGCTGCACATCCAGCACGCGAGAGTGGCGTGCGTCGACGCGTCCGGCATCTCCCAGGACACGCTGAAGCGCGACATGCCGAACACCCCGATGATCGGCGCGCTCGCGAAGCTGACCGGGCTGTTCACGCTCGACCAGATCACGGCGCACCTGATCAAGACGTTCGGCAAGAAGTTCAGCCAGGAGGTCATCGACCAGAACGTCGCGGCCGTGACCCGCGCGTACGAGGAGGTGCAGGCCTCGTGAGCTGGGACATCTCGGGTATGGCCGACTGGAAGGCCGACGACTTCCCCATAGGCGCCGTCATCCCGGACTCCGGGAACTCGCGCGACTACGTGACCGGCGGCTGGCGCAGCCAGCGCCCGGTGCGCGACGACGCCAAGTGCACGCAGTGCCTCTTCTGCTGGATCTACTGTCCTGACACCGCGGTGAAGGTCGAAGGCGAGAAGGTCACCGACTTCAACCTCGACCACTGCAAGGGTTGCGGTGTGTGCGCGAAGGCGTGCCCCTCGGACGCGATCACGATGGTGCCCGAAGGCTGCGAACTGCCGGAGGTGGGCTGACGATGCCGACTCAGAAGACCGTAGCCCAGACCGGGAACGTGCTCGTCGCCGATGCGATGCGCCAGTGCGCGCCGGACATGATGGCCGCGTACCCGATCACCCCGCAGACGACGATCGTCGAAGAGTTCGCGAAGTTCGTCGCGAACGGCCGCGTCCATACCGAGTACGTGACGGTGGAGTCCGAGCACTCGGCGATGAGCGCCTGCGTGGGCGCGTCCGCCGCCGGCGCCCGCGTCATGACCGCCACGTCGTCGCAGGGGCTCGCGCTCATGTGGGAGGAGTTGCACGTCGCCTCCGGCATGCGGCTGCCGATCGTCATGGCCAACGCGAACCGCGCGCTTTCAGCACCGATCAACATCCACTGCGACCACAGCGACATCATGGGCGCTCGCGACACCGGCTGGCTGATCCTGTTCGCGGAGACAGCGCAGGAGGCCTACGACAACACGATCATGGCGGTGCGGATCGCCGAGCATCCGGACGTGCTGTTGCCGGTCATGAGCGCGCTCGACGGCTTCATCACCACGCACTCGATCGACCGCGCCGAAGTCATGGACGACGCGACGGTCACGGAGTTCGTCGGCACCTACGTGCCGCGTAACGCGCTGCTGGACATCGAGCACCCCGTGAGCCACGGCAACTTCGCAGGGCTCGGCGGACCGTACTTCGAGTTCAAGAAGTCGCAGCGGCTCGCGATGGACCGCGCCCACGGTGTCGTCAAGGCGGTCGGCGCCGAGTGGTCCGCGATCACCGGCCGTCTCTTCGGCATGATCGAAACGTTCGGGATGGACGACGCGGAGTTCGCGATCGTGGTCATCGGCTCGACCGCGGGCAACGCCCGCCACGTGGCGCGCGAACTGCGCGCCAACGGTGTGAAGGCCGGCGTCGTCAAGGTGCGCTGCTTCCGTCCGTTCCCGGCCGAGGAGCTCGCGGAGGCGCTTTCGGGCGTCAAGGCGGTCGCAGTGATGGACCGCAGCGAGAGCTTCGGCGCTGAGGGCGGTCCGCTTTTCCTCGAGGTGCGGAGCGCGCTGTACGACCTTGCGACGCACGTGCCGATCGTGGACTACATCTACGGGCTCGGTGGCTCGGACGTGAAGACCGAGCTGATGGACCGTGTGTTCTCTGACCTGTCCGACATCGCGTCCGGTGCGAAGGCCCCCGCGGGCCTCACGTACCTGGGCGCCCGGTAGAGGGGAGCGGACAATGGCGACCATCAAAGAACTCTCCCGCCGCGAGGACAGGCTCGAGGGTGGGCATCGGCTCTGTGGCGGTTGCGGCGCCTCGATCGCGGTGCGCCAGGTGCTGCTCGGCGCCGGCGAGACGCCGATCGTGGCCGGCTGCGCGACCGGGTGCCTCGAGGTGTCGACGACGATCTATCCGTACTCGTCGTGGAAGGTCCCGTTCATCCACAACGCGTTCGAGAACGCTGCCGCGACGATCTCCGGCGTGGAGGCGGCCTTCAAGGGCATGCAGCGCGCGGGCAAGATCCCGGCGGACAAGAAGGTGAAGTTCGTCGCGTTCGGCGGCGACGGCGGCACCTACGACATCGGGCTTCAGTCCCTGTCGGGCGCCATGGAGCGCGGCCACAAGATGCTCTACGTCTGCTACGACAACGGCGCCTACATGAACACCGGCTTCCAACGTTCGGGCGCCACGCCGACCGGCGCGTGGACCACCACGAGTCCCGTGGGAGCGGAATCGCCCGGCAAGCTGCAGCAGCGCAAGAACCTCACCGAACTCATGATCGCGCACGGCATCCCGTACGTGGCTCAGGCGTCCCCCCACGACCCGCGCGACCTGGTGCGCAAGGCGGCGAAGGCCCTGTCGATC
>DATCGP010000042.1:0-15200 GCA_036508875.1 Coriobacteriia bacterium
GAGAAGGGCGTGCGGGTGCCGATGCGCGAAGGCGCGTCCGGAGCCGCGGGGGCGCCGCGCCCGTGACGACCCTGCTGACCAATATCTGCGAGCTCGTGACGAACGACGCCGCCCTTGGCGACGGGTCTCCGCTCGGCACCCTGCGCGACGCCGCTCTGGTGATAGAAGACGGCGGCGTCGCGTGGGTCGGACCGGCCGCAGGCGCCCCGGCGGCGGACGAGCGCGTCGACCTCGGCGGTCGTGCGGTCGTGCCCGGCTTTGTCGACAGCCACACCCACCTGGTGTTCGCCGGGGAGCGCTCGGCGGAGTTCGCCGCGCGGATGGCGGGGGAGCGCTACACCGGCGGCGGCATCGCCACCACCGTGGCCGCGACCCGGGCCGCGAGCGACGAGGAGCTCCGCGCGCTCGCCCGCGCGCGTGCGGATGCGATGACGGCGTCCGGCACCACCACGTTCGAGGCGAAGAGCGGCTATGGGCTGACGACGGTGGATGAGGCCCGGATCCTGAGGATCTCGCGCGAGTTCACGGACGAGACGACGTTCCTCGGTGCGCACGCCGTCCCTGCCGAGTTCGCGGACGACCGCTCGGGCTACCTCGACCTCGTCACGGGTGGGATGCTCGCGGCCTGCGCACCGCTGGCCCGCTGGATCGACGTCTTCTGCGACGAAGACGCGTTCGACGAGGACGAGGCGCGCGCGGTGCTGACCGCCGGGATCGCCGCCGGGCTCATGCCCCGGCTGCACGGCAACCAGCTCGGCTTCGGACCGGGCGCACGGCTCGCGGTGGAACTCGGCGCGGCGAGCGTCGACCACTGCACCTACCTGACCGACGCCGACGTCGCGGCGCTCGCCGGGTCAACCACCGTGGCCACCCTGTTGCCGACCGCGGACTTCGGCACCCGCTCGCCCTATCCGGACGCCAGACGGCTCATCGACGCGGGCGTGGCCGTGGCGCTCGCGACCGACTGCAACCCCGGGACGTCCTACGTGACTTCGATGCCGTTCGTCATCGCGCTCGCGGTGCGAGAGACCGGCATGACGCCGGCCGAGGCGCTGCACGCAGCGACGGCGGCCGGCGCCCAGGCGCTCCGCCGCGGCGACATCGGTCGCCTGAGCACCGGCGCTCGCGCGGACCTCGTCGCCTTGGATGCGCCGACCTACGTCCATCTGGCGTATCGGCCGGGCTCCTCGCTCGTGCATCAGGTGTGGAGGGCCGGGGTGCCTGCGTAGACGGGCGACCGCTCGTCGCGCCGCTGCCGCGTGAGCATCGGACGCGCGAGCCGTTCGGACGTTCGTCGCCGGGGCCCGGAAGCGCAGACCGTTATCGCGGGGTATGATATTCGCCGATGTTCGACGGGGGCTCGCGCCGCGTGGCGCCCGAAAGCTGTTTCGGAGACCGATGCACACCGCAAAGACTGGCGAGATTCGACCTTTGGTCGTCAATCTGATATCTGAAACGGTCGGTGGCTCCCAGGGCCACGGCGTCCACACCGCATTCCTCCAGACGCAGCGCGCCCTTCAGCAGGCCGGCGTGGAGGTACGCGTCAACTGTGGCGCGGGCTGTGACATCGTCCACATCGAGACGATGGGCCTCAAGTCGCTCTGGATGTTCATGCGGACCCGCGAGCGCGCCGTCATAACCGCGCACGTCGTACCGGAGTCGATGGTCGGCAGCTTCATGTGGGCGCCGCTGTGGAAGTATTTCGCCGAGCTGTACATGCACGTCGTCTACTCGTTCGCAGACGAAGTGCTCGCTGTCTCTCCGGAGGTCGTGACCGGACTGACGCGCATCGGCCTGCTCGCCCCGATACGCCTGGTCCCCAACGCGATCGACACGGACCGTTTCCGTCCTGAAGAGGGATGGCGCGAGTCCGTCCGCGCGAAGCTCGGCATCGCCGCCGATGCGTTCGTGGTGATCTGCGCCGGTCAGGTGCAGCCCCGCAAGGGCGTCCGGCAGTTCGTCGAGGCCGCCAAGGCGATGCCCGACGTCACCTTCGTGTGGGCGGGCGGGATGCCGTTCAAGCGGCTGACCGCGCACTACAGGGAGATGCGGCGCATCGTCGCCCGCGCGCCCTCCAACTGCCTGTTCGTGGGAGACCTCCCATACGAGGAGATGCCCCGGTACTACGCCGCGGCCGACTGCCTGTTCTTCCCGTCGCTGCAGGAGACGTTCGGTCTCGCGATCATCGAAGCCGCCGCCGCCGGCCTTCCCCTCGTGTTGAGGGACCTCCCGAACTACCGCGCGCTGTTCGGCGAGGCGTATCTGGCCGGCAACGATGCGACGTTCGGGGAGCTCGTGCGCCGCATGCGCGACGACGCCGACCTTCGTGGCGAGTACGCGGGCCGGGCACTCACGATGTCGGCGGACTTCGACACGATCCGTCACGGCCAGCTGCTGCTCGAGGTCTACGAGGGCGTGCTCGCCCGCGCCGAAGCGGACCGCGGGCGCACCGCCCGGGCGATCCGACCCGAGCGACAGTTGGCGCTCTCGGGGCGCTCGAACAGGCGCTAGTCCGCTCGTCGCGCGTCCAGTCGCCCTTCTCCTGCACGCCAGCAGCCGCCCTGGCGCTCGCCCATGAGGCGGGAGTGAGGGTCCTCTCACGTTGGCATGCGTGGCATGTTCGCTGCTCTCCTCCAGGGAACATCCGCGCGCACAGGCCGGCACCAAGGACCGGTCGGGCGCACGAGATCGCTGGAGGTGTCGCACTTGAAGAAGAGACTGCTTGCTGCCGTGCTCGTGCTGGCGACCGCTGGCCTGATCGCGGCCACCGCGTCGACGGCTTCGGCCACCCCGACGAAGACGACCCGCTGCACCAGCTGCCATAGCAGCCCGAACGTCGCGGTCACCGCCACGCTGGCGTCGACCTCGGGAACGGCGGCGACCTACAATCTCAGCGGTCCATCAGCCACCGCGATCGCGGTCTTCGACGGTACGACGAAGGTCGGCTCGAGCATCATCGGAACGAGCGGACAGGTCACCGTCCCGTTCGGCAAGACGTACACGATCTACGCGATACAGGGCCCGACCAACAGTGACGGCATCGGATCGACCACCGTCAGCCCCGTCGCCCCTGTGGTCACGGACACCACCGCGCCGACGACCACGTCGAACGCGATGACGACATACGTGAGCTCGGCCGCGATCACGCTGACCGCGGTAGACAACGCGGGTGGCTCGGGGGTCGCACACACGTACTACATCCTCGATGGTGCGGCTCAGGCCGAGGGCCTCACGGTCAGCACATCCCTCATGGGCAGCCACACCCTGTCGTTCTGGTCCGTCGACGTGGCCGGCAACGCCGAAGCCGCGAACGCCGCCTCGTTCGACGTGACCGCCGCCCCCGTCCCCACGAGCCGGACCTGCACCATCGACTCGATGAAGTCGGCTAGGAGCCACGGTCACCGCGTCATGCGCTTGACAGGCACGATCACGCCCAGTCAGGTCGGTGAGCACGCCTACCTGTACGTGCAGAAGCCGGGCTCACACCGCTGGATCCGGTCGCGATGGTCACCGCCAAGGCGCTCAACGGCAACGGCGGGGCCACCTGGTCCTACACCCATACGATGAACGTCCGCGGGACGTACCATTTCCAGGTCCGTCTGGCCGGAACTCCCACCAGCATGAACCGGCAGATCGAGCGGGACTGACCGCCCGGACCGGTTCGAAGCGAAGCGAGGTGCGCTCCCGCAAGGGGGCGCACCTCGCGCGTCTAAGGGCCGCCTTCCAGCCGCGCGCCCGGCGTCGATGCACGAATCGTGATAAGGTATGCGGCCGTGCCCGAAGGGCATATGCGGCCCGAGCGCCGCGCTCGACTTCACACACCATGACTCCCGGAGATGCCACCCCATGCGCGCCAACGACATCCGCAACATCGCGATCATCGCCCACGTCGACCACGGGAAGACCACGCTCGTGGACCGGCTGCTCCAGACGACCCACGTGTTCCGCGAGAACCAGAACATGGGCGAGCGCATCCTCGACTCCAACGATCAGGAGCGCGAGCGCGGGATCACGATCCTCGCCAAGAACATCTCGATCCGCTATCGCGACACGAAGATCAACGTCATCGACACCCCAGGCCACGCCGACTTCGGTGGCGAGGTCGAGCGCGTCCTCAAGATGGCCGACGGCGCGCTGCTCATCGTCGACGCGTTCGAAGGCCCGATGCCTCAGACCCGTTTCGTGCTCAAGAAGGCGCTCGAGCACGGGCTGAAGCCGGTGCTGATCGTCAACAAGATCGACCGTGACGGCTCGCGCCCCCACGAGGTCATCGACCAGGTCTTCGACCTCATGGTCGAGCTCGGGGCCGACGACGATCAGCTCGACTTCCCGATCGTCTACACGAGCGCCGTGGACGGCTACGCCCGCTACGAGTTCGACGACGGCAACATGGACATGGTCCCGCTGCTCGACACGATCGTGAACAAGGTCCCGGCGCCGGACGTCGACGCCGAGGGTCCTGTCGCGATGCAGGTCTGCACGATCGACTACTCGAGCTTCGTCGGCCGTATCGGCATCGGCCGCGTGTTCTCCGGCACGATCCATGACGGCGAGAAGATCCTTGTCGTGAAGAACGACGGCTCCCGCTACCAGGCGCAGGTCAAGCAGCTCTTCACGTTCGAGGGCATGGGGCGCCAGGCGGCCGAATCCGCTCACGCGGGCGACATCTGCGCGGTCGTGGGCGTGGACGACTGCGACATCGGGGACATGTTCACCTGCCGCATCGACCCGGTCCGGCTCGCGCCGATACATGTCGAGGAACCGACGATGTCGGTCGTCTTCGAGCCGTCCACCAGCCCGCTCGTGGGCAAGGAGGGCACGATCGTCGGCGGCCGCCAGATCAAGGAGCGGCTGCTGCGCGAGGCCGAGTCCAATATCTCGATGAACATCTCAGAGACCGAGGACAAGTCCGGCATGGAGGTCGCCGGCCGCGGCGTCCTGCACCTCTCCGTTCTCATGGAGACGATGCGCCGCGAGGGCTACGAGTTCCAGGTCGGCCGCCCGAAGGTCATCCTGAAGAAGGAAGGCGGCAAGACGCTCGAGCCGATCGAGCTCGCCGTCGTGGACGTGCCGAGCGAGTACGCCGGCAAGGTCATCGAGATCTTCGGGTCGCGCGGCGGCATCATGCTCGACATGGTCCAGCGCGACGAGCGCGTCCACCTCGAGTTCAACATCGCGTCTCGAGGCGTCATGGGCCTGCGCACGCGCGTCCTGAACGCCACCCGCGGCGAGGCCACGCTGTTCCACCACTTCAACGCCTACGGCCCGTACCAGGGCGAGGTTGGTGGCCGTATCAACGGCTCGATGATCGCCATGGCGACCGAGAAGTCGGTGGCCTACGGCCTCGACGCGCTCCAGACGCGCGGCAAGCTGTTCGTCGGTCCCGGCGTCATGTGCTACGAGGGCATGATCGTCGGAGAGCACGCCAAGGACAGCGACCTGGTGGTCAACGTCGCGAAGGCGAAGCAGCTCACGAATATGCGCGCCGCCTCGGCCGACAAGCAGGTACAGCTCGCACCGCCGATCACCTTCACGCTGGAAGAGGCGCTCGAGTATATCGAGGACGACGAGCTCGTGGAGATCACGCCGAAGTCGATCCGGCTGCGCAAGCGCCTCCTGACGGCCAACGAGCGCAAGAAGGCCGGCCGCAACTAAGCACGCAGCCCGTCCGCACGCCCCCGCCCCCGCGCCCACCCGCGCGCGCGGGGGCGCTGCGGTGCTAACCTCGTGTCGTCTCGGAGGGGACTGCACGAGGGGCGCCACATGGAACGAGGAGCTCGGTCGCATCGGCTCGGACTCGCGGCACTGGTCGCTTGTGCGCTGGTCGCGGCGATGTTGCTGGCGCCTTCCGCGGCGCTCGCGAAGAGCTACGAGATCGCGGACCTGCGCATCACCGCGTCCTTCAACCCGGCAGGCGACCTCCACGTGGAGGAATACCGCACCTTCGACTTCTCCGGGTCGTACTCCTGGGTGGAGTGGGTCCTCGAGAAGAAGGGCTCAGAGGGGATCGACGTCACAGCTCTGGCCGTCGTGGACCCCACCGACCCGACCCGCGAGACGCCTCTGACCTTGGTCGACGGCTATGCGGATTCGCCCGGCACCTACTCGGTCACCGACGGCGGGGACTCGGTGACCGTCCACGCGTCCATCTCGGCGGCGGACACCCTGTATCAAGCCCACCTCACCTACACGGCGGCCGGGGTGGTCAAGCGTTGGGCGGACTGCGGCGAGCTCTACTGGCAGTTCGTCGGTGACGGGTGGGGCGTGCCGACGCGCCAGGTCCGGGTCGACATCGTGCCGCCGGTGGCCCTGAGCAGTTCGGACGTCCTCGCGTGGGCCCACGGCCCGCTGACGGGAAACGTCGCGATCGGTGGCGGTGGCACCGTGACGCTGACCGTGTCCGACCTACCGTCGGAGACGTTCGTCGAGGCGCGGGTGCTGTGCCCGGCGTCCGTGCTGAGCGCGCTCCCCATGAGCACACAGGTGCGCAAGGACGCGGTCATCGCGGAGGAGCAGGTCTGGGTCGACCAGGCGAACGCGGAACGCCGCAGCGCCCAGCTGACCTACTGGTCGGTCATCATCGCGCTCGCCGTGTTCTCCTTCGCCGGGCTCGCGTTCGTCTGGTGGGCCTTCGTGCGCCACGGGCGCGAGTACCGCTCGGACTTCCCGGGCGGCTACCTGCGCGAGGACCCGATGCCGGAGCTCCACCCGGCGGTCGTCGGCGCGCTGTGGCACATGGGCGATGCCCAGGACGGCGACATCGCAGCCACGCTCATGCAGCTGGCCGACAAGAAGGTCGTCACGATGAGCCCGGTCAGCGTGAAGTCGCCGGGCCTCACCGGGTTCTTCGGCGCTGAGAAGGGCAGCTACGTGCTTGCGCGCGTGCCGGGGGCGCAGCCGCCGCACCCGCTCGATGCGCAGCTCATGGACATCATCTTCAACCAGGCCGGGGGCGGCTCGAGCGTCGACCTCGTGGCGCTGCACGAGTACGCGAAGTCCAACCCGAAGTCGTACACCTCCGCCATCGCGGACTGGAAGAAGGCGGCCGGCTTCGAGGTGACGCGCCTGAACCTCATCGAGTCCGATTCGAAGACGTTCCAGATCGTCGCCGGGCTCATCGCCGGGTCGGTGGCGCTCGCCGGCATCATGGGATCCGCGTTCATCGAGAGCGGATGGCCTCTGCTGTACACGGTCCCGATCGCCATCGTGACAGCCGGGTTCGCGGTGTTCATGCGCCGCCGTTCTCAGAAGGGCAACGACCTCTACGTCCGCTACCGCGGCGTCCGTGACTACCTCAAGGACTTCTCGCGCCTGAACGAGGCGCCGCCGCTCAGCGTCGTGTTGTGGAACCGCTTCCTGGTCCTCGCCGTCGTCTTCGGGATCGCCGATGAGGTGATCAAGCAGCTCCAGATGGTGGCGCCGCAGGTCGTCACCGACCCCGCCTTCCAGACGACCTACTGGTGGGCCTACTCCAGCGGGACTGGCTCTCCGATCAACGCCGTTCAATCCGGTTTCGCATCCGCGTCGCAGGTGGCGACGAGCCAGATGTCGAGCTCCGGTGGCGGAGGCGGATTCTCCGGTGGCGGAGGCGGTGGCGGAGGCGGCGGCGGGGGCGGGGCCGGCTAGGCCCGGAGCGGCATTTTCGGGGAGCGTGAGAGGGCGCCGCGAGGCAGGCACCCTCGCTGGCCGCGCTAGGACGCCGGGAACTCGAGCGCGCGGATGAACCGCTCCTGGAACTCCGGGTGCGCCGCGAGGTCGATCGTCTCGACGTGACGGGCGATGGCGTCCGCGAGCCGGCGCTGGCCGCGGTCGAGCAGCGCCCGCGTGGCTCCGGCGATCGACGAGTTGCCGGCGTAGGTCACGCGGTCGTGCCATGTCCGCGGCACCATCCCCATGCGCGCCAGCGCGTCCGCGCGCACGTGGAAGCCGAACCCGCCAGCGACGATCACCTCGGCGACGTCGTCGGACTCGATCCCCGCGGATTCGAGCAGCAGCCCGATCCCCGTGGCGACGGCGGCCGAGGCCAGTTGGACCTGCCTGATGTCCCGCTGCGTGAGGTACACGCCGGGTGCGAGTTCGAACACGCGCACACCGTCACGGGTGGATACGCGCGCAGCGAGCGGGTGGGGGACGTCCGCATGCATGAGTCCGGTGCGGTCCACGACTCCGGTCTTCAGCAGGATGCCGATCAGGTCGATGAGCCCGCTTCCGCACAAGCCGACGGGCTCCCAGTCACCGATCGTCCCGAGCACGAGGGATGAGTCGACGAGCGTCACCCTCTCGATCGCGCCGCTCTCGGCGAGCATCCCGTATTCGATGTTCGCGCCTTCGAGCGCGGGGCCCGCAGCCGTGGATGCGCCGACGAGCCGACCATGGGCGCGCAGGACGATCTCGCCGTTGGTGCCGAGGTCGATGAACAGTGTGGGCGATTCGCGCTCGGCCAGCCGCGTGGTGAGCAGTCCCGCCGTGATGTCGGCCCCGAGGAACGCGGAGATGCCGGGCAGCACGTAGGCGCCGGCGCCGTTGAGCCTGGAGAAGCCGATCTCGGCGGCCGGCCGGTCCACGGCATCGATCAGGACCGGGGCATACGGCGCGGTCCCGAGCGGCGCCGGGTCGAAGCCGAGCAGGATGTGCAGCATCGTCGTGTTGCCCGCGATCGCGATCTCTCGCAGGTGGTCGACGCCATGGCCCGCATCCTGCAGCAGCCCGAGAGTCAGGTCCTCGATCGTGCCGACGACCGGCGCTCGAAGGGCATCGACCCCGCTCGTCGCCACGTGGGATATCCGCGAGAGGACATCGTGCCCGAACGGGTGCTGCGGGTTGAGCGCGGACGCGGACGCGAGCGTCTCGCCGGTGCGCAGGTCCACCAGCGCGACCACGATGGTCGTCGTCCCCAGGTCCACGACGGCGCCCACGAGGGGTTCGGGACCGAACAGCGCGCGCCGCTCCGGCGGTTCCACCGAGACCTCTCCGAGATCGCCGGTCTCGACGATGCGCAACTCGGCCGGCGGCACCGCCCGCAGCGGGTGGATGGTGACATCGCCGCTGACGCGGGCGCGGCACGCGATGCGCACCCCGCGGGTCAGCGCTTCGGACGAGAGAAGGACGCGCTCGTCGGCGCCGGGCGGCTCCAGGCCGCCGGCCGCCTGCACGGCGCAGCCGCCGCAGGCCCCTATCCCGCCGCAGGGTGCCGGAAGCGAGACCCCTGCGAGCGCCGCAGCCGCGCGCACCGTGACCCCCGCAGCGACCTCCATGCGGTCGCCCGAGGGCTCGAATGTGACTATGCAGCGTGCTTCCGGCATCCGGCGGTCCGTATCGTCGGCTCGACTTCGTCTCGATGCTACCCGAAGCGGGCCCCGGCCGTCCGCGCGCCGTACCATGTACCATCGCGGCCATGACGATGACGATCGTGTTCTCCGCATGCACGGCGCTGTTCTTCGGCTTCTCCGACTTCTTCGGAGGGGTGGCCGCGCGCCGTGACTCGGAGGTCGCGGTGACCGCCACCGCGCACATCCTCGGTCTGGCCGCGCTCGGTCTGGCGGCGATCGCGTTCCCGGCCACGGTGGTGAGCCTGCGTGACGTCCTGCTCGGAGGGGCCGTGGGCATCACGAGCGGCATCGGCATCACGGCGCTGTACGGAGCCCTGGCACGGGGCAGGATGAGTGTCGTGGCCCCGATCACCGCTGCCCTGTCCGGCTCGCTGCCGGCGTTCTACGACCTCGCGTCCGGCACCGCCCTTCGCCCGCTCGCGCTCGCGGGGTTGGGACTGGCGCTCGTCTCGATCGTGATCGTGAGCTCGGCCGGCCATCCGGAGGACCGCGCCGGGATGCCGCCGATCGCTATCGGACTCTCGCTACTGTCCGGCGTGGCGTTCAGCTTCTCGTTCATCCTGTTCTCGCTGACGGGCAAGGGGAGCGGACTCGTGCCCCTCGTGTCCGCGCGAGCGGTATCGGCAGTGGTGCTCGGCGCGATCGTCCTCGTGAAGGGGCGGGGCCGGTTCAGGCTCGCCCGCCCGGCGCTGGTCCCCGCTCTCGGAGCCGGCCTGCTCGACGCGGCCGCGAACGTCACCATGCTCGCCGCGATCAGGGTCGGGCCGCTGGCGGTGGCCGCGGTGCTGAGTTCGCTGTACCCGGTGGCGACGATCCTTCTCGCGCGGTACGTGCTGAAGGAGCGGCTGCATTGGACGCAGCGCGCAGGGGTCGTGCTGGCTCTCGCCGCCGTGCTGATGGCCGCGCTCGGCTAGCCGCTAGGATCCCTCGAGGAACGCTTCCCAGCCGGATACGCCCGCCTGCTTCGCGCGGTACATGGCGTGGTCGGCGCGGTTCATGAGGTCTTCCGCGGCCTCACCGTGGTCGTAGATGGCAAGGCCGGCGCTCGCGGTCACGCGCACCGGCGGATGCCCCTCGAGGGCTATCGGCTGCTCGATCGCTTCCTCCAGCTTGCGCGCTACGACCGCCAGGTCCTCGCGGGCGGCCACGCGGGTCACCAGCGCCAGGAACTCGTCGCCTCCGAGGCGCGCGACGGTGTCGATCTCGCGCACGCAACAGCGCATCCGGTCGGCGACCTCTTTGAGCACGAAGTCTCCCACCGCGTGCCCCAGCTCATCGTTGATCGGCTTGAAGTCGTCCAGATCGAGGAAGATGACGCCGACCAGGTCGTCGTGCCTGTCCGCCGCGGCCAGGGCGGCTCTGAGCTCGTCCTCGAGCTTCATGCGGTTGGCCAGCCCGGTCAGGCGGTCGTGGAACGCGAGGTGCCGGATGCGTTCCTGGGCGTGCACCCGCTCGGTGACGTCGCGGACGACCGAGATGATCAGGTCCTCGTCGCCGGTGTGCACCATGCGTGCGTGGACCTCGGTGTACATGACCGAGCCGTCCTTCGGCGCTCCCCGGGAGTTGAACAGCAGGGAGCCGCGCTCGGCGAGGAGGTCGAGCCGGGACGCGACGAGGCCGACGTCGTCGTGATCGATCCAGCCGTATGGCCCGAGGTGGGAGAACTCGTCGTGCGTGTATCCGAGTTGAGCGGCGGCGGGCTCGTTGAAGTAGACCAGGTGACCTTCGAGGGTGTGCGCGAACACGCCGTCGAGTGAGTTGTCGAGAACGGTCAGTACGAAGTCTGCACTTCTCTGCTGGAGGCCCATTTGGCCCTCCTCGTTGCCTTGCGCGTCGTGCCGGGTCGGTGGCTCGGGGTGCGCGTCGATCACATCAACTTCATCGGCATGACAGGTGGCGCCCATGATGGGGATAGGTGTGGAAACGCGGTGAGTGCGAGCCACCCGGATCGAACGTCGGGCGCGTGCCGCGCCCATGGCCCGACATCCCCGAATGGGCAAGTGGACCCTGAAGACGCATCAACTCCTGAGACCGAAGGAGGGACAAGGTTGTCCAAGGTGGTCGATTTCGAGAACGTGTCCACAGAAGGCCTGGAGTCTTCGCCCGTGGCGCATGCGCTTGCCGGTTTGCGCGCCAACGAGGCTCGGTACTTCATGAACAAGTACGGCTATGCGTTCACGGTCGTGCCCGCCAGCGACAGCCGGGACACGCTGGGCTACGTGAGCCGGATCCTCAAAGAGGAGCGCGGCATCGAGTTCGCCGCCAAGCCTGTGGAGACATCACGCTTCCAAGTGGAAGGCATCCGTTTCGCCTACGTGTTCTACGAGGACGGCCTTGGGATCAACGTCATGTACTCGATCGATGATCCCAAGAAGCGAGCTGTCGGCTTCAAGCTCTCGGAAGGGATGGAAGTGCCCAAGGAGCTCGAAAGCAAGTTCAAGTTCGCCAGACAGAAGTCCAAGCTCGCCGGAACGATCCGGGGCTCGTTCTTCGTGATCAAGGGCGAGTACTAGAGCGGAGATCTCGACCCGCTGAACGACGAACACCCGGTGAGCGAGTCCTCCCGCCCACCGGGTGTTCGTTCGGCGCCGCTGAGGCCCTACTTCATCCTCGCCGCGTTCGCGAGGATCGCGTCGTGCATGTAGTGCGCGAGCCCGGCGTGTACCTTCTCGTAGTTCGCGGCGAACCGCGGGTCGGCGATGTACATCTCGGCCAGGCCAACGTGCATCTCGTAGGACACGGGATAGAACCGCCTGTCGATGTTGAGCCGGTGCTGCTCGGCCTGGTCCATCGCGCGCGGGTCGTCCGCAGGGACGCCCTCGTCCATGAGCTTCGCGAGGCCGGCGTTGACCGCCTCGGTCTCCTTGCGGACCTCTATCCAGTCTTCCTTGGTGTAGCGCTTCGTGCGCCGTGCGGACTCCTTGTAGGCGGCGGTGTTGCCCCAGCGCTCTTCGGCTTCCTTCTCGTACTCCTTCGGGTCGAAGTCCCCGAAAGCGTCGAACATGTCCTTTGCGTCCATGCGGACACCTCCTTCCTCGGCGTCGATCGCGGCATCGACGGCTTCCGCCATCAGCGCCAGTTGCGACGACTTGTCCATGAGCATCCTTCGCTGCATACGCAGCGCTTCGAGACGGTCGAACTGCGGGTCGTGCATGATCCGTGCGATGTCACCCAGACCGAACCCCAGCTCCTTGAAGAACAGGACCTGCTGGAGACACGCGAGGTCGGCGTCGCTGTACAGCCTGTAGCCCGCCTCGGTGCGCACCGAAGGCGTGAGCAGTCCGAGCTCGTCGTAGTGGTGCAGCGTCCGGACGCTGATCGACGCGAGCTGTGCGACTTCACCGACCGTGAGACCCATGTCCGATCACCTCCGGCATGCAGCGTAAACCCTAACGTAACGTCAGGGTCAAGGGGAAGATCCCGGGGGGATCTCGCGCGTGCCTGCCAGCGCCGCCGGCGCGGCGGCCGCGTCCCTACGGCTCCACGTACCCCAGGAGTCGACGGATAGCGGCGTGAGCCTGGTGCGCCGCGGCGACCATGACGCGCGACGCGAAGAGCGGCAGACCCGCGCGCACGTCGCTGGTGAGATCTCCGACGAGGTAGAGGTCCTCGCACGGGCGCTCGGTCACGATCGAGTTCGCGGACTCCAGGCCCGCCAGTCCCGACGCGGTCACCAGCGGCGTCGTCGGCAACTCGCGCATGCACGCGTTGACGACCATCGCCTTCGTGTCGGCGCCGTCCACCGCCTCAACGATGAGGTCGACCTCGCATACGAGGTCGACCAGGTTCGCTTCGGTCACGCGTTCCCGCACCAGTGTCAGGCGCGCTTCCGGGTCGATCCGGAGAAGGGTCTCCGCAAGCGCCTCGACCTTCGGCCGGTCGAGCTGGTCGCGGAAGTACAGCTGGCGGTTGAGGTTGGACTCCTCGACGTGGTCGAAGTCGATGAGGGTCAGCGTGCGTACGCCGCTGCGGAGCAGCATCGCGGCGACGTTGCTGCCCAGCCCTCCGCATCCGATGACCGCGACCGACGAAGCAGCGAGCGTGGCCCGCATCTCGGCGTCCGTCTGCACCGGGCCGGCCATGTCTCAGCCGCCGGCCACGGGCGGGAAGATCGCGAGGCGGTCGCCCTCGTGCAGCATGGCGTCCTCATCGGCGTGGCGGTTGTTCACGAAGACGATGCGCGGCTGGTCCGGCAGCTTCAGGTCCGCGATCACGCCGGCGACCGTGGTGCCCTGCGACAGGTGGAAGGCGCGCGCGCTCCGGCCGCCGAGCCCATCGGGCTGGTAGTCGGACAGGTATGCGAACAGCGCCACGTCGACGTCCATGGGCCTTCTCCGATCACGGGAGTGCCGCCATCGATTCTACCCGCGTGATGCGAGAAGCGTGCCGCTTCAGCGCGGATGCGGAAGGGGCGCCGCCGGTCCCGGCGACGCCCCTTCCGCGACGAACGTAGAACAGGGCCCCTACCTCAGGCCCATCTCCTTGGCGGTGTCGTCGACGAAGTCGAAGACGGAATCGAGATCCGCGTCGGAGACCTCGAACACGGTGTTGTGCGGAGGCAGCGGTACCGTCTTCATCCAGACCGGCAGCCGGTCGTCGGCCGCGGTGAAGCCGGCGCCCTCGTTGAAGAGCCGCTCGAATGTGAGCGTCTCGCGGCCGAGCTTCATGAGCTCGTCGGTGTCCCACTTCTGCCCGGTGTGCGCGGTGGCCATGTCGAAGATCGCCATGAACGCGTCCGGGATGTCGAGAACCGGGAACGCTACGAAGATGCACAGGCCCATCGCATCGAGCATCGCGGTCGCTATCTGGAGGTTCTTCGACAGCTCGGCCTGGCCGGTGGTCTTGAGCGGGTCGACGGTGCCGCCGACGCCCAGGATGTTGGCCGTGATCGTGTATCCGGCGGTGTGGTCGGCGCCCATCGGAGTGGTGGCGTAGGTGACGCCGATACCCTGGACGGCGCGCGGATCGTAGGCCGGCATCGACTGGTGCTTCACGATCGGGATGTGCTCCACCCCGAACGCGAGGCCGGTCGCCTCGGCGCCGTGGCCGAGGATCATGCCCGGCTGGCCGCCGTTGAAGATGGACCGGAGTGCCTTAATGGCTGCCGGCCCGTCACCGAAGGCGATGGCGCCGGAGTCCATGTAGACGGCCATCGTGCCGCCCATCTCGATCGTGTCGAGGCCGTAGTCGCCGCAGAGCCGGTCGAGAGCGGCCACCGTGTCCATGTCCGAGATGCCGCAGTCGGTCCCGAAAGCCCAGGCGGTCTCGTACTCCGGACCCTTCGTGACGTAGGCGCCGTCCTTGTCGACCCAGTAGCGGGAGCACTGGATGACGCAGCCGGTGTGGCAGCCGTGCTTGACGTTGCCGCCACGCTCCAGCGTGACCTCGCGCTGCTTCTCACCCGAGATGCCCTCCGCGCCCTCGAAGAAGCCCGACGTGAAGTTGCGGGTCGGGAAGCCGCCGGCCTCGTTCAGGATGTTCGTCAGGACGTTCGTGCCGTAGGTGGGCAGGCCCTGCCCCGAGACGGGGTGTTCCAGCAGTGCCGCGGAAAACTTCTTCACGGCCGCGCTGAAGGCCTCCTTGTCGGCGTGCTCGAGGTACTTCAGCCCCTTGTCCGACACGACGATCGCCTTGAGGCCCTTGGAGCCCATCACCGCGCCGAGGCCGCCGCGGCCGGCGAACCGGTTCGGGTAGCCCTTCATGTCGGAGACGGCGATGCCGGAGGCCTTGAGGCCCATCTCACCGGCGGGGCCGTTGGTGATGGTGGCGTACTTGTCCTCGGCGGGGCGCAGGGCCTTGATCGCGTCGGCGACCTCGTAGTTGCCCTGGCCGGCCCACTCGTCGACCCGGTCGAACTTCGTGGAGCCGTCC
>DATCGP010000043.1:0-16743 GCA_036508875.1 Coriobacteriia bacterium
GGGGGTGTTCCTTCGTGTTGTTGCACAGCGACCGAGGAGCGGCGCCGGGGTGTGGTCGCGGCTACTGTAGCACGGCGCCAGAGGCTCCTCGCCTCGGGGGGCGCGCTCGGCCGTCCGGCTCAGTACAGGCCGAGGGACGCCCGAATGGCGTCGTCGACCGCCAGCATTGTGGCAGGGTCGAGGTGCGCGACGGGCCCGCCTTGGAGTCGCGCCTTGTCGATGGTGCGGATCTGGGCGCAATCCAGCGCGGAGTGCCGGGGAAGCACCCCTTCGGGCAGTTCGACGATGAACGGATAGGGCTTCGATGCGAACTTGGTGGTGACCGACCCGACGATCGTATTCGGGCTGTAACGGTTCCCGGGGTCGTTCTGGATCACGACCGCGGGACGCGTGCCACGCTGCTCGCTGCCCTCTGCCGGATCGAATCGCACCCAGAAGACGTCGCCACGACGAATGCTCACCATTCCTCGGGCTCCAGACCATCCATGAGAGCGCCCTCCCACAGCTTGGCGTCGGCCCGGTGCTCATCGGCCATCGCGATGTAGCCCTCGATCATCGACTCCTCGAAGCGCTTCGTCCGATAGGCCGCGAGCGCCTCGGTGATGATCTCGGTCTTCGAAACCCCCGTCGCTGCCGATTCCTGCGCGAGGAACTCGTGCGCCCACCGCGGAAAGCGGAACTGGGCCGGCTTGGTCGAGTACTCCTTCACGATCATCACCGCCGCATGACGTAGTGTATGTACACATGCACAATACACGTGTCCACTGACACGCACAATACCGTGCGCGGCTCGAATCCCGCGAGCCCCGGTGTTACGCTCATGCCGCCATCGAACCTCACGAGGGAGGAACCATGCGCATCCGCCGGTCCATCATCGTCACTTCCGCGGCGCTGATCGCCGCAGCCCTGCTTCTGGCCGCGTGCGGGCCGAAGGAGGAGTACTCGGTCAGGCCCACATGGGTGCCTGGCGAGACGACCGCCGCCGCGCCCGCCACGGCCACACCCCCTGCGGCCGCCACTCCCGTCAAACTCTTCGACCTCGGCAACGTTTACGGGGTCAGGAAGGGCGCGAAGGCGCCGACCTTCACGCTGGAGAAGGCCGCGGTCGTCACCGAGATGGTGACCTACCACTACATCGTCGGTGGCGGCCCGACCCCCGGCACGATCGGGCTCAAGGCGGCTGACGGAACGGTGTACGGCCCGTGGAGCACCACCGGCCTCGACGGCCAGGGCGCGGTCAAGAACGCCTACTGGGACGCGAAACCGAATGTGGAAGTACCGGCAGGCACCTACACCGTGATGGACAGCGATCCGAGCACGTGGTCAACGAACGACCAGGCCGAGGGCCTGGGCTTCGCCACGGTGCTGGGGACGTACAAGTAGCGACCGGGCAGCGAGGGTCGGCTAGCTGATCGGCACCGCTGGCTCGGCAGTCATCAGCGCGTCCCGGGCCTCGCGGTCGGCGACCGCGTTCAGCGCCGCGACCGCCACCTCGACCATGCCGTCGTCGGGCTCGCGCGTCGTCAGACGCTGCAGCTGCATGCCCGGCCACAGCAGGACCTTCACGAACGGGTTCTCGGAGTGGTTGCCGGCCCACTTCACGGTGACCTCGTAGGCGAGGCCGGCCACGACCGGCAACAGGATGATGCGCGAGACGATGTTGAAGGTGATGATCGCAAGCCCGTCGGTGATGCCCCACCACCCGAGGATCACCTTGCCCGGCACCAGCGAGAACACCAGTATCGAGATCACCATCACCATGAGCAGGAACGCGGTCCCGCAGCGGATGTGAAGGGTGTCGTAGCGCTGGATGTACTTCGGTTCGAGCGGGATCCCGTGCTCGAACGCGTGGATCGACTTGTGCTCGGCGCCGTGGTAGGCGAAGACGCGCCGGATGTCGGGCATGAGCCCGATCCCCCAGATGTAGAGGAGGAACAGCGCCAGGCGAAGCAGGCCGTCCACGCCGTTCCACGCGAGCGGGTTGGCGGTGGCGGAAGAGCCCGCGACCACGTTCGTGAGCAGCGCCGGCGCGATGATGAACACACCGACGGCAAGCGCGACGCCCAGAACCATCGTCCAGGCGATCTCGGTCGACGTGAGCTGCTCCTCCTCGGAGTCTCCCGCTAGCGACGCCGCGATGCCGAACGCCTTGAGTGACAGCGCGAGCGTCTCGTACATCGCATAGACACCGCGCAGGATGGGCTTGGTGCGCCAGCCGGTCGCCGCCTTGGCCGGGAGGTCGTGTTCCTCGACGTGGATCTCCCCGTCGGCGGTGCGGACGGCGACCGCCCAGTTCTTGCGGCCGCGCATCATCACGCCCTCGAGCAGCGCTTGGCCGCCGATGTGGGTGTGGGTGACGGGCGCGGCGAACCGGCGCTCGATCTCCTCGTCGGAGATCTGGGGCGCAGCCGGCGCGGCGGTGATGTCCTCGCTCTCCGGTCCGGTAGTCCCGGTCGGGGCGATGGGGGTCTCGTCAGTCACGTTTCGCCTTCGGATATGGATCGCCACACGCCATCTTGCCCTCGGGACATGGCCCTCTGCGACACGCGGCGCCGGCGTCCATGAACAGGTAGGGCGCTGTCTCCTCGGCGAGCCGGAGCATCTCGAGCGCGAGCTCGCGGATCTCCCACTGGGCGCGCTTGCAGCACCGCAGCTCGAAGAAGTGCAACAGCTCGCGAACGTTCATGGTGACGACGATCTTCGTCTCCATGGCGTTGGGCAGCAGGTAGCGCGCGTCCTCCGGCGGCAGGCCGGCGTCGAGCAACGCGCGGTAGGACTCGAACGCCGAGGCACATGCCGCATCGAACACCTCGCGTATCGCAGGGTCGGCAGCGACCGACGGCGGCACCACGAAGGTGGGCTCGTTCGCATAGCTGACGTAGCGCTGCGACTGCTGGCTGTAACTGGCGAGGCGGTGGCGCACGAGCTGGTGCGTGAGCGCGCGGGAGACCCCGTCGATCGCGAACGTGTAGCTCGCGTGCTCGAGGGTCGAGGTATGACCCGAGGTGATGACCGTCTTCAGCACGCGCTTCACGGCGTCATCGGTCATGT
Source organism: Coriobacteriia bacterium (assembly GCA_036508875.1). Taxonomy (GTDB): domain Bacteria; phylum Actinomycetota; class Coriobacteriia; order Anaerosomatales; family PALSA-660; genus PALSA-660. Next base: position 3,052 of record DATCGP010000043.1, read on the forward strand.
GCTCGAGCAGCTCCGCAGCGCCCACTGGCGCGTAGCACAGCCGCGCAGCGGCCGCGATGGCGCGCTCGGGTTCAGGCGTGTGGTAGAGAAGCCGGACATCCATGCGTTCTCGTCCCTCTCCGGTCAAACGAAGGAGGCGGTCCCGCATCCGCAGTCCCGCCTTCCATCATAGCGTTGCGGTGTGACGCGGCTACTCGGTCGGCTCGACGATCGTCTCGCTCAAGCTGCTCTCGGCCGGCTCGGCGGCGACTTCCTCGACTGCCGCTTCGACAACGGCCTCGACGGCCGGCTCTTCGACGACCTCAGCCACGACCTCGGCCTTGGGGGCACGGGCAGCGGCCTTGCGTGCGGCCTCGGCCTCCTCGCGCTCCTTGAGCTCGCGCGCCTTGCGGGAGGCGATGACGGAGTCCTCGTGCGCCTTCTGGCGGGCGGCCTTCGCGGCGGCTTCCTTGGCGGCGACGATGTCCGCGGCCCCACCGAACTTGTCGGAGAAGCGCTGGACGCGACCACCGGTGTCGACGAACTTCTGCTGACCGGTGTAGAACGGGTGGCACAGGTCGCACAGTTCGATGTGGAGCTCGGACTTCGTCGAGCGCGTGGTGAACGTGTTCCCGCAGGAGCAGTGCACCTTCGCCTCGGTGTAGCCCGGGTGGATTCCTTCTCGCATGATGTGGTACCTCCGGATCCATGGTTGCGCACGGTTTCCGACCGGGCGCTGGGACAGCCGATGGATAGTAGCACGCGAGGCGGGCGGGCGGCAACGGTCCGCGGGGCGGCCCATGTGCTGACCATCCCGACGACTCGAGCGTGCTTGGGGCAATGGCGATGGGGTCCGGCTCCTACACCTACGATCCCCGGTACGGGCGCAAGACGATCCAGTCGATCCCGGCCGGCGCCATCGCGTACACGCGAATACGCCGCGGTGATGTCGGTGCCGTCGCGGCCCAGATCGAGCGCGTATCCGGTCAGGCGGTCGGCCGCGGACCAGCTGTAGGTGGCGGACGCGTCAGACGACATCTGGGCGGTGCGGCGGCCGCGGGGGGTCGAAGGTGTAGGTGGTGACGGCCGAGCCGACGGTGGAGGTCGCCAGGTGCCCGCCGGCGTACTGGAGGGCCATGTCGTCGGCGTAGACGCACCCAACGTGAAGCGCCATCTGTCCGTGCAGTGCGGACAGTTGGTGCCATATCTGTCCGCGCAGGACGGACAGATTGTGTTACCATCTGTCCGTATCGGAAGGACAGACAGGAGGTTCGGAGCTGTGATGGACCTGACGTTCCTTGTTGCGGAGTTCCAGGAATCCGAATTGCCTCACGTCACCCAGCGCGACGTCCCGCTGCCCGACGTGCACGGGAAACCGACGGTGCTGATCGGAATGCGACGCACCGGCAAGACGTACCTGCTCTACCAAGAGATGCATCGCCTTCTAGAGAGCGGTGTCGAGAAGCGCGACCTTCTCTACGTGAACTTCGAGGACGACCGGCTCTACCCATTGCCGGAGACGGTCCTCGACGACGTCCTGGAATCGTTCTTCAGAGTCAACCCCTCCGCGCGGGAGCGGGGCTTCCATCTGTTCCTCGACGAGATCCAGATGGTCCCGGGATTCGCCCGCTTCGTGCGACGGGTGGTCGACACCCTCCCCGCGCGGATCTACCTGACCGGGTCGTCCGCCAAGCTGCTGCACACCGACGTGGCCACCGAGTTCCGGGGGCGCGGGTTCGCCGTCGAGGTCTTTCCGATGAGCTTCGCCGAGACCGCCCGGGCCGAAGGGATCTCGGGAAGAGAGGACGCGCCGATCGGCCCCCGTCTGCGATCCCGCTTGCGAGCGCACCTCGACCGCTACCTGGAGGTCGGCGGATTCCCCGAGGTGCTGGACATGGAGCCGCGGCAGCGCATGCAGACCCTGCAAGACTACGTCGAACTCGTGCTGCTGCGCGACGTGATCGAGCGCCACGGTGTCGAGAACGCCGTGGCGGCGCGCGCATTCTCCCGGATGCTCCTCCAATCTTCGGGGCACCGGTTCTCGGTCAACAAGGTCCACCAGGACCTTCGCTCCCGGGGGCTAAGCGTCTCCAAGGACACGCTGCACGGGCTGCTCGCTCACTTCGAGGACGCCTACCTTGTTCAGACAGTTCCGATCTTCAGCACCTCGGAGAGGGTCGCCGCCACCAACCCCCGGAAGGTGTATGCGGCGGATCCGGGACTGGCCGCAGCCGTCTCGCACGCTCTCGCGACGAACCTGGGAGCCCGCCTCGAGACAGCTGTGTTCGTCGAGCTGCGCCGGCGGATGGGCCGTCTGATGGCCGGCCGTATCTCGTACTACGTCACCGAGCAGGGGCACGAGGTCGACTTCGTCGTCGGCGACCCGTTCGAACGACGCGTCAGCCAGCTCGTGCAGGTGTGCGCGGATCTGGGCGATCCCGCGACGCGTGAGCGCGAGATACGGGCTCTTCGCTCGGCCATGGCCGAGCTGGGCGCGGCCGAGTCGGTGATCGTGTCGATGAACGAGCAGGACACCGTGGCTGTCGACTCCGGCGTCGTGCGGATAGAACCCGCGTGGTCGTGGCTCCGGAAGTCCGGCGGCGAAGACTCGAGTGTCGCGTGACGCCCGGACAGGCCGGGGCCACGGCAGCCGGACTCGTTTCTCGGCCAGTCCCGCAGCAGGCTGTCCTGCCTCCACCCAGCCGCGGCCCGCACCCAGAATGGGGGGCGGTGATGGTGTTGGTGGCGGCGGACGTGCACGAACTCGCTCGCCTGGTGCACCATCGTACGCACGGCGCGCTTGAGCGCCCGTGTGCTCATCGCGCGAGAGGACGAGCGTGCCCACCCATCAGCGACCTCAACACTCCTTCGGGCTCAACGCCGGCTACGGCGACTTGCCGATGAGTTGAAGTGTCTTGGCAGCGGCCATACCGTATTGGCTCGGTTGACTGGCTGGCTGCGCCCGCGCTCCCCGTGTGGCCAACTCTTCCAAGAGCGCGATTCCGGTCGACCGGTCGCCTGTAGACCACCGAAGGACAGCGGCTTCGAACTCACCCTCTGACGAAGGGAAGCGCTTGTGCTCGAGGGCACCAAGAATGGCCTCCGGGGTCGAGAGGGACTGCATGAACGGAATCCCCACTTCATCCATGCAGCGCATCAAGTCCTCCTCGGCTGCCATGCGCGACCGCGAGTCGCCACCAAAGACCCAGACCCCTTGGCCCGGGCCCATCCAGGGGACGAGACGATACAAGGCAGTCTGGATCGTCGGTGAACAGAGGGCCGACTTGCGCTGCCGCGCTTGGTCAACTAGTCGCGCGCTGGGTTCGTGGCGTACCCCAACCAGCGGCATCAGTTCGACTGCGTCGTGCGTGGGCGAGCTCCCTTGCGTTGCCGCAAAGCGGCCGATGATATCGGGGCTATCTCCACGGTGAATACGATTCCGGACCTCTTCCGAAACCCTCTCTGCGAGAAAGCGTCAGCCAACTCGACGGCCACTGTCTTCTTCAACTCGGCGGCGTTCACGCTGCCCCCCTCATCGCGCATGCATGATCACGTACGACGTGATCGGGTCGCCTGCGATCCCGGCTAGAGCGGCTCTACCGCCAAATGCCGTCGGATACACTCCCTGGCCAATCGAGCCAAACGTGGCAGTTTGGTTCGTTGTGAGTCGGGCTGCCATTGCGTACTTGGACTCGAACTGAGGCGCGCGCCTCGATGAATCCCCTGAGCGAAGCGGGCATGAATGCCCGCAGCTCTCAATCTCTGCGCACCTGGCGCCGCCATCAATGAGTTCCTTGTAAGAATCTGGTGACGGAATCCGCCTTGGCGCATGCAGAGCGGTCCGCGGAGGCGCGATTCGCCAGAATCGCGCCCACCCGCTATACTGACGACACTCGATGCGAGGCGAAGCACCACACGCGCCGACGCATTACACCCAAGACCCGGTCGTCCTTCGCTCACGTGTATGTGGCTGACGGATCGTATCGCGTCTGCCACAGGGCGCCGCCGATAGGCCGCGCCGCGAAGGAGAACTTCATTTGAGTTTCGACAACCTGGGTCTCGACGCACGCCTCATGCAGGCCGTCGCGTCGCTCGGCTACGCCGAACCCACCCCCATCCAGTCCGGCTGCATCCCGCTCGTCATTGCAGGTCGTGACGTCATCGGCTGCGCGCAGACCGGCACCGGCAAGACCGCCGCGTTCGTGCTGCCGATCTTGCAGCGCATCCAGCCCCGCGGCAACTACATCTCTGCGCTCGTCGTCACCCCCACCCGCGAGCTCGCGCTGCAGATCGAGGAGGTCGCGAGGGCGGCCTCTCGCCAGACGCGCCACCGCGTCGGCGTGGTCTACGGAGGCGTCGGCTACGAGCCGCAGCGCAACTCGATCAAGCGCGGCATCGACCTGCTCGTCGCCACCCCCGGCCGCCTGCTCGACCTGGCGGGCCAGCGCGACGTGGACCTGAGCCACGTCGAGGTGCTCGTGCTCGACGAGGCGGACCGGATGCTCGACCAGGGCTTCTGGCCCGACGTGAAGCGCATCCTCGCGCTTCTGCCGACCAAGCGCCAGACGCTGCTGTTTTCGGCCACCATGACGCCGGACGTGCTGCGGGTCGTCGGAGACACGCTGGACAACCCGGCGCACGTCGACGTCTCCCCGCCCTCCACACCGATCGAGGCGATCGAGCAGACCCTCTATTCCGTCGCGGGCACGCAGAAGAGCGACCTGTTGCTCCACCTCATCGATCACCACGATCTCGAGCGGGTGCTGGTGTTCACCCGCACCAAGCACCGCGCGGACCGTGTCGCGCACACGCTAGAGCGCGCCGGCGTCCGCAGCGCGGCGATCCACGGCAACCGCACCCAGGCGCAGCGCGTCCGCGCCCTGAACGAGTTCAAGCGCGGCACCTGCAAGGTGCTCGTCGCCACCGACATCGTCGCGCGCGGGATCGACGTCGAGGGCATCAGCCACGTCATCAACTACGACCTCCCCAACGTCCCCGAGGACTACGTGCACCGCATCGGACGGACCGCCCGTGCCGGCAAGTCGGGCGCCGCGTTCACACTGGCCTCTCCGGAGGAGCACGACAACCTGCGCGACATCGAGCGCACCATCGGTGCCATCATCACGGCTGCCGAGGAGACGACCGGCTTCAGGTACGACACCAGCCGCGTCCTCCCGGACCCGCTGCGCATCCCGGGAGCGCCCAAGCGCGCGTCCGCACCCTCCGGTCAGCGCAGGGTCGGCCGCAGCGGTGGCAAGGGCCGCGCGAGCGGTTCCGGCGGCTACCGCGGCCAGCGGTAGGCGCTCGCCCCCCCGAACGCACACAGAGAAGGGCCCCGGAGTCGCCTCCGGGGCCCTTCTCTGTGTGCCGAAGCGGCGCGGCTCTACCCGATCAGCTCAACACCGGGATAGAGGGCATGAGCCTTGAAGTCGGCGCTGATGAGCGTTGCCTCAAGGAGCGACGCCACGGCTGGCGCAAGCGCGTCGTAGAACGAGCAATCCAACCGGTCGCACTGTTTCGCTGCCTCGCGCACGACTGCGTCCGTGAGCGGCACGATCTCCACCCGCGCCTTCAGCATCAGCTGCCATGCATCGACGATGCTTCCGGTATCGTTTCGGCGCTCTATGACCGACAGGACTTCATGGGCGAAGTGAGTGGGCACGACCACCTGAGTCTCGCCGCGGAGCGCGGACTCCAAGACCGCCATCGCTCGCCGCTCACCGGCCTCGTGGCGGAACCACTTCACGCCAACAGAAGCGTCCAGGACGACGACGCCTCTCACGGTCACTCCGCCACCTTCTTCCGAATGTCCCGCATCGGCGCTGAGTCGTTGGTCTCGCGGATCTCCCGGAGGATCTCCAGGCTCGGTCGATCATCGCGGATCACGCGACCGTCTTCGAAGTGCAGCATGCCTTCGATGGCCTCCGCGATCGAGGCGCGCCGCTCGTCCTCCAGCCGCTGCTCAAGCGACTTGCCCAGGTAGTTCGCCATCGCCTCCTGGGCTACCCAGCTGCGCGAACTCCCGGCAGAAGCCGCCTCGGCGTCGAGCTTGGCGAGCAGCTCCTCCGGAAGTGAGATCGTGACCCTGGCTACCATTGAGATCCCTCCATTCATACTGCCGTTCATAACGGCAGTATGAACTCCTCTCGGCGGTCCGTCAACGGAGAAGGGCCCCGGCAATCTCCGGGGCCCTTCCTTGTCGCACGGGGTCGAGCGGTTCGCTTAGTAGTCGGCGTCCTTCTTGGCCGCCGTGGCGCCGGACTTCGAGATCGCGGCCAGGAACTCGCGGTTGCTCTTCGTCTTCTTGAGGCGGTCGATCAGAAGCTCGATAGCGGGACCGGAGTCCAGCGAGTGCAGGACGCGGCGCAGCTTCCAGATGTACGGGGCCTCCACCGGGTCGAGCAGCAGCTCCTCCTTGCGGGTGCCGGACGCGACCACGTCGATCGCCGGGAAGATGCGCTTGTCGGCCAGACGGCGGTCCAGACGCAGCTCCATGTTGCCGGTGCCCTTGAACTCCTCGAAGATGACCTCATCCATCTTGGAGCCGGTGTCCACCAGCGCGGTCGCCATGATCGTGAGCGAGCCGCCGAACTCGATGTTGCGCGCCGCGCCGAAGAACCGCTTGGGCGGGTAGAGCGCGGTCGAGTCCACGCCGCCGGACAGGATGCGTCCGGACGCGGGGCTCGCCAGGTTGTACGCGCGGCCGAGCCGGGTGATGGAGTCGAGCAGGATCACGACGTCGTAGCCGCTCTCCACGAGGCGCTTCGCGCGCTCGATGCACAGCTCCGCGACCAGGATGTGGTTGTCGGACGGCATGTCGAAGGTGGAGGAGAGCACCTCGCCATGGATCGACCGCTCCATGTCGGTGACTTCCTCAGGCCGCTCGTCCACAAGCAGGCACATGAGGTAGACCTCGGGGTTGTTCGCATGGATCGCTGCCGCGATGTCCTTCAGGATGGTCGTCTTGCCGGCCTTCGGTGGCGAGACGATCAGCCCGCGCTGACCCTTGCCGATCGGGGCGACCAGGTCGATGATGCGCGTCGTGATCGCATCCGGCCTCCACTCCATCTTGAACTTCTCGTCCGGGTAGATCGGCGTGAGGTCCTTGAACTCCTTGCGGCCGCGGTTCTCCTCCGGGTCCTTCCCGTTGATGCCCGTGACCTTCTGGAGCGCCGCGTACTTCTCGGTCTCCTTCGGAGGACGCACCTGGCCGCGGACCATGTCGCCCTTGCGCAGCTCGTGCTTGCGGACCGTCGACATCGAAACGTACACGTCGTTGTCGCCGGGCAGGTAGCCGCTCGTGCGGAGGAAGCCGTAGCCCTCCGGAAGGATGTCGAGGATACCCATGACGTCGACGAATCCCTCGGCCTTGATGCGAGCCTCGAGGACGGCGTCGATGATCTCGTCCTTCTTCTTCAGCGGCTTGGTGTCGAGCCCGAGCTCGGCGCCCATGGCGCGGAGGTCCACCACGGTCTTCGGCTCGAGATCGGCGCGGGTGATCGACGGCTGCGGGGCGGACTCTCCCTGGCCGGGACCGCCGCCGCCTCTGCGGCCTCTCTTGCGGGGGCGTGCACTCATGAGTTCTTGACCTTCTCCCAATCGGCGAGGAACGACTCGAGCCCGCGGTCGGTCAGCGGGTGCTTCACGAGGTTCTTCAGCACGTTGAACGGTACGGTGGCGATGTCGCAGCCCATCAGGGCCGCCTGTGTCACGTGGTTGGCGGAACGGACCGAGGCCGCGATGACCTCGATCTTGTGCCCGAACTCGTAGTTCGCCAGAGCGGCGACCGTGTTGCCCAGGTGCTCGATGCCGTCTTCGGAGATGTCATCGAACCTGCCCACGAACGGGCTCACATACGCGGCGCCGGCGCGCGCGGCGAGCAGCGCCTGCGGCACGGTGAAGCACAGCGTCATGTTCACCTTGATGCCCTTTTCGAACAGCACTTTGGTGGCGGCCAGCCCCTCGGGCATGACCGGGATCTTCACGATGATGTTCGGAGCGAGCGCGGCGAGCTCGATGCCCTCGCGCACGATCTCGTCGCGGTCCAGACCGACCGTCTCACCACTGACCGGGCCGTCCGTCAGCGCGCAGATGCGCTGCAGGTGCGAGTGGAAGTCGGCAAGCTTGCCGCCCTCACGCGCGTACAGCGTGGGGTTGGTCGTGACTCCGGCCAGCACTCCCCACGATGCGGCCTCCTCGATCTCGGCGAGGTTCGCCGTGTCCAGGAAGAACTTCATATCGCTTCGGTTCCTTTCTCATCAGTCCGCGCGCCCGTTGGACGCTTTGGTCGCACACGCCCCGCACCCGGGCGCTTGCTTACTTGTGTGTTGCCGCTTCCTGCGTCGCCTTCGAGACGATGAGCTCGAGCGTCTCCGCGACGGTCACGTCGAGCTGGTGGCTGTGAACGATCGGCGTGCCGTTCTCGCGAGCCAGGTCCTCTATGTAGAGCCCGAGCAGACGGATGTTGTCGAAGTTCGCCCGGTACTTCTCCAGAGGGCGGTTCCCGTCCGTCTGCACCTCGCGGATGTAAAAATGGCTTCGGTGCGCGTCTTCGTCGTCGACCGCCACGACCAGCTGTACGACGGTCGCCCCCGTGAACTCGGCCGCGTCGATGTAGCCGGGAACCAGGTGGATGCCCTCGATGATCATGCTCACGCCCTCGAGCACGGCACGTTCGATGAGGGACTTGATCCCCGTCGTGACGACGGCGGTCTGTTCGCGGAATCCCACGATGACCGGGTCGGCCCCTGCTGGGACCGGGATCCTCAGACTTCGCCAAGCGTTGAACGACGATTCGTATATCGCCGGCATGAGGTCCTTGGAGAAGATACCACGCATCACCTCTCGGATGGAATCCGTGGACACGATGCGCGTCAACCCGAGCCTGTGCGCGACCTCGGTGGCGATGGTGGACTTGCCCACCCCGGTGGTGCCGCCGATGAGCACGACCAGCGGCCGGTCGCTGCGCGCGACCTCCCCGATGCGCTCGTAGCGTTCCGCATAGGAGTCACCGACGGTCTTGCGCAGCGTGGCGACCGCCATCTCGTGGAGCAGCTCGGTGGAGATCCGCTCCTTGCCCGTGGCGCGTATCTCCTTCTCGAGCTCCGCGGCGACGGCGTAGGCGCGACTCGGTACCATGCCGGTGGCCATGAAGGACTGCGCCATCAGCCCCTTGCTGAAGGGCAGCCCGTGCCGGGCCTCGGAGATCAGGATCGGGCGGCGTACCACTTCGTCAGCGGGCATCGTCGCGCTCCTCCCCTCTTATGATGGCGAGGTCGCCCAGGATCGCGGCGGTCTCGTCCAGGTCATCACCCGCGACGACGCGCGGGACGTTGTCCAGAAGCACGGTCGGAACGCCGGCGAACTCGCCGGCCTCGGCGACGACGTCGATGGCCGCCGCCTTCAACTCCGTGAGCAGGACGTCGAACGAGCCCGCAGCCGCGGCCAGATCCGCCCGCAGACGGGAACGGTCGGACAGGCAGGCACTCGCCGCCACGACCTCGCACCCGTATTCCCGCTCGAGGTGCTCGCGAAGCACCGGAAGGAGTGCCTCCGGCGCGGTCGTCGCCAGGAACGCGCGCCGCCCTGCGACCGGCTCCAGCGGGCGCGGGCGAAACGTGACCGCACTCGCGCGCGCGTCGGGGCGCGCGACACGCACGTGCGCGAGGAGCGCTTCGATGTCCGCGGACGTCACCAGCGCCGGCTCGGCGCCCGCGATCACGACCGCGTCCGCGCTCGCGAGCCGAAGCGGCCCGAAGTAGGCGGTCAGCGCGCGGAGGCCCTGGGACGCTCCGACCACGAGCATCGTGGCGTCCGCCAGGACGGGCGGGACGGCCGCACCCGAGCCTTCGAGGATGATGAGTCCCGCCTCCAGCGAGTCGGCCAGCCGCGCGCCCTCGGCGACGTTGCTCGAGAACACGGATCCCGCCATGCCGCCGCCGCATCTGCGGCAGCCGACCGTCGGGACCCGCGCCATGATCGCGTCCTCGTAGCAGTCCGAGGCCGCGTGGACGCCGCGGCGCGCGAACGCCAGAAGGTCGGCGGTGGTGAGCGCGACCTCGTCGCCGCGTAGCAGCTCGGGCTCGCTCGGGCCTCCGCGCCCCATCGCGAGCACGAGCGGCCTCAGCCCACGGGCGGCCAGCGTCCGCGCCACATGCGCGGAGACGGCGGTCTTGCCGACGCGCTTGCCGGTCCCGACCACCGCGAGCGTGGGGGTCCTCGTCTCGCATTCGATCAGCGCCGGGTCGAACTGGAAGTCCGCCCCCAGGTAGCTGACGCCGTGCTCGAGCGCCACGCCGGCGAGGCGGAATCGGTCATCGCTCGTGACGACCGGTTCGTCGGAGAGGTCGACGACCACGTCGGGGCCGTACCGCATGATCGCGGCACGCAGCGCATCGATCGCGCTCGCGCCCCTGACCACCGGGACTCCGTAGCCGTCGTCCGACGTCACGACCTTCTCGCTGCCGCCCAGGAACACCGCGGCCACGACCTCGTGGATGCTCGCGAGCTCGTCCAGCGCCGCGCGGACCACCGGGGGGTGGTGCTCGCCGTCTATGAGGGCGAGGACACGGCTCACGCGTCCTCGCCCTCCGGGTGCTCATCCGACGGGCGCCACCGGCAGCTGTGCTCGTGGGCCTTGCGGAAGTCGGCCACGACCTCCCGCTCGGCGCCGGTGTAGCACCGGATCACCCGTACGCGGTCGGGGAACACTTCGAGCACGTTGTAGCAGGGCCGCTCCCGGCCACGGAGCCTGACCGAGCAGGCGGTCCCCGCGTTGACGACGAACATGTCCTCGATGCGCCAGACGTTCGGGACGTGTTTGTGTCCGCACAACACGAGGTCGACTCCGTTGCTCGTCAGCACGCGCAGAAGGTCACCCGAGTCGGACACGATGTTGCGCTCGCGGCCGGTGCCGGGGACCGGCACCAAGTGGTGGTGGATCGCCACGATCTTGAACTCAGCGGGATCGTCGAGGCGCTCCTCGATGCGGTGGTAGCCGTCGCGCCCGACGCGCCCGCTGTCCAGGTCCGGCTCCGAAGAGTCGATGCCGAGGATGTGCACGCCCGGAAGCGAGAGTTCGTCATCGCGCGCGCCGAACAGCGACTCGAAGTGGACCTCGCCGACGTTGCGCGCGTCGTGGTTGCCCGGGATGACGAGCGTGCGCGAGCAGTCGATGCCGTCGAGGAGGTGCCTGGCCGTGACGTACTCGTCATGGAAGCCCATGTCGGTCAGGTCGCCTGTGACGACGACCGCATCCGGGCGAAGTTCGTTGATCTCCGCCACGACCTGCGTGGCGAGCTCCGCGCGATAGTAGATCGACCCGCAGTGCAGGTCCGAGATCTGCGCGACGACGACGGGGTTGGATCCGGTCATGTGACCACGCACCTCCTTGCCCGCCGGCATCCAGACCGACGCGGGCGAACGGCCACGGTTCAGGCCTGCAAGACGACCGCTCCGGCGCGGTCGAGGGAGACCACTTCCGGTGCGCGGCGGCCCGGCTGCCCTGCGAGCAGGGCCCCGGCACTCGCGGCGACGAGCGCGGCGCGCTCCTGCGCCTCCGCATCGTCGTCGCCGACGACGAGTCCGATCACGCTCGGGCCGGCGCCCGACAACGCCGCGCCGTCCGCCCCGGCCGCGAGCAGCACTTCGCGGACAGCGACCAGATCGGTCACGGCGACCGCCCTGTACGGCTCGTGGAGGCGGTCGTTCATCCCCGGTCCGATGAGGTCCCGACGGCCGAGCGCGATGCCGGTCGCCAGCAGCCCCGCGCGGCCCGCGTCGAACGCCGCATCCACGTGCGGGACGTCGTGCGGCAGCATCGCGCGCGCCTTCTTGGTCGAGAGCCCATCCTCACTGACCACGATGACGGCGGCGAGGCCGCCCGGAGGGTCCACGTGCGCGACCCGGGATGCGCCGTCCCACCAGCAGATGGTGAAGCCGCCGAACAGGGCGGCCGCCACGTTGTCCCGATGTCCCTCGACCTCCGCGGCGAGGCGGAACAGCGCGTCTTGGGTCAGCGGGCGTCCGAGCAGCTCGTTGCCGGCAACGAGCCCTCCCACTATCGCCGCCGAACTCGACCCGAGTCCGCGGCCGAACGGGATACCGTTGACGCACGAGATCGTGGCTCCGCTCGCGGATCCGGTCTCTGCGAACAGACGCGCCATGGCGACGGCGACCAGGTTCCCCGCGTCTGTGCGCGCCCTGCCGGCGCCTTCACCGGAGACAGACACACTCCATTCGCCTGCGGGCGCGAGGTCGGCATGGACCGTGTTGTGCAGACCGAGTGCCAGCCCGAACGAATCGTAGCCGGACCCCAGGTTGGCGGTCGTCGCGGGGACCCTGACGATGACGGGCGCCACTCTCGCCTCCCTAGAGGTTCTCGACCCGGATGACCGAGGCTACCTCGGTCACGACGTCGAGGGCCGCGATCTCGGCAAGTGCAGCGCGAACAGCCCCTTCTGCAGCGAGGTGCGTGACGTAGACGATCTCGGCGTCACCGGATTCACAGACACGCTTCTGGATGACGGAGGCGATCGACACGCCGTGGTCGCCGAACTTCGACGCGACCGCGGCGAGCACGCCGGGCCTGTCGGCGACGGCGAACCTGATGAAGTAGCCGGTCTCGAGCGCGACGATGTCGCGAACGCCGAGCTGCTCGTTGCAGGTGCAGCCCACGAGGTTGAGGCATCCCGAGCGGATGTGGCGCGCGACCTCGATCACGTCGCCGACCACAGCGGACGCCGCGGGCAGCGAACCTGCGCCCTCGCCGAAGAACATCGTCTCGCCCACCGCGTCACCGGTGACGTAGATCGCGTTGTAGACGCCGCTGACGCCCGCGAGCGGATGCGCCACGGGGATCATCGTCGGATGGACACGGACATCGATGCCGCCCCCTGTGCGCCGCGCGATCGCCATCAGCTTGATCGCGTAGCCCATCTCGCGGGCGTATGCGATATCGACCGGGGTGATGTTGCGGATGCCCTCGACAGGGACCTTGTCCACTGTCACACGGGAGTTGAAGGCGATCGAAGCGAGGATCGCGATCTTGGCCGCGGCGTCGTGACCGTCGACGTCCGCAGTCGGGTCCGCCTCGGCAAATCCCTTGGCCTGCGCTTCCTTAAGCGCGGTCGCGTAGTCGAGACCGTCGTTCGCCATGCGCGTCAGCATGTAGTTCGTGGTGCCGTTCACGATGCCGACGACCGAGACGACCTCGTTGCTCACGAGCGAGTGCTTCAGGGGCCCGATGATCGGGATGCCGCCGCCGACCGACGCCTCGAACATGATGTCGACACCGGAACTGGCGGCCGCGTCCATGACCTCTTGGCCGCTGCTCGCCATGAGCGCCTTGTTGGCGGTCACGACCGACTTGCCAGCCCGAAGTGCGTCGAGAACGACTTGCTTGGCGACCCCGGTCCCGCCGATGAGCTCGATCACAATCTCCACGCGCGGGTCCGCGATGAGCTCCGCGGCGTCGGTGGTGAAGGCGCCGGGGTCTATGCCCAGTTCCGTCGCCCGATCCGCGTTGCGGTCGGCGAACCTGACTATCTCTATCTCCACGCCAGCGCGGCGTGCGAAGTCGGCCCGGTGACGGCGCAGGATCTCGACCACACCGGATCCGACGGTACCGAGGCCGATGAGGCCGACGCCGATGGTCCGCATTACTTCTGACCGTCCTTCCGAGTGCGCCGACAGACACTTTCGGCGCGGGTACGG
>DATCGP010000044.1:0-20029 GCA_036508875.1 Coriobacteriia bacterium
CTACAACGAGCCGAGGAACAGCGGGATGCCGAAGATCCCGACGACGAGCGTCGCGGCGACCGCGAGCGCGATCGCTATCCGCAGCGCGACCGGGATGCGCTCGATGGGACGCCCCTCGGGCAGGTCGTTGACCACGAGGTCGCCGTACATGTTGGAGGCGATCTTGAGGTAGTAGCCCACCGAGACCACCGTCATCACCAGCCCGACCAGCGCGAGGGCCGGCAGCCCGTGCGCCACGGCGGACTTGAACAGCGCGAACTTGCCGAAGAAGCCGGCCAGCGGCGGCGTGCCCGCCAGCGAGAACAGGCACAGAGCCATCGCCGCGGCCACGAGCCCGTTGCGCGCGCCCAAGCCCGAGAAGTCACGCATCGACACCTTGCGGTCGACCCCGAGGGCCATGACCACGAGGAACGCTCCCAGGTTGCCGAACACGTACACGACCAGGAAGAACGCCAGCGCAGTGCCGGACGCTGCGCCGCCCGCCACGAAGGCGATGAGCATGTAGCCGGTGTTCGCCACGCCCGAGTACGCGAGCATCCGGCGCACGTCGTCCTGCAGCAAGGCGACGATGTTGCCGTAGATCATCGACGCCACCGCGATGATCGCGATGAACATCCCGCCAACGGGATACGCCGCGCCGAAGCCGGGCCCGAGGATCCGCCACAGCGCCAGCATGACGGCGACCTTCGGCACGGTGGCAACGTATGCCACGATCGGCGTCGAGCCGGTGGCGTATACGTCCGGGCTCCAGAAGTGGAACGGGAAGGCGGTCACCTTGAAGCCGATGCCGACGAACAGGAACAGGAACCCGAGCATCGCGACCGAGTTCCGCGTCGCGTCGAGCACGCCGGCTGCCGGGAACAACCCGTTCGCGTAGCCGATCGTCCGCAGCGAGCCGAACAGGATCGCAACGCCGTACAGCATCACGATCGAGGCGAACATCCCGAGCAGGAAGTACTTGAGCGCCGCGCGCACGGCGCCGGGCAGATGCTTCCGGATCGCCATCAGCGCGTAGCACGGCAGCGCCAGCAGCTCGATCCCGATGAACAGCAGCAGCAGCGATTGCGCGGTAACGATGACCGATTCGCCCAGCAGCGAGAGGAGCAGCAACCCGTAGTACTCGGCGGTGTCGCCCTCGCCCTGCGTCGCCCAAGACGACAGCACGATGAGCATGCCCGCCGCCATGAACACGAGCCGCGCGAAGGTCGTTGTGGCATCCACGCGGAGCGAGCCGGAGAAGTACACGTCGTACAGGCCCGGGTTCATCGCGACGTAGACCGCGCACGCTGCCGCCAACGCCATCGCCCCAAGCGTGATCCAGCGTTCGACGCGGCCCTGTCCGGGCCACAGCGCGTCGAACAGGATCACGCCCACGCCTGCGAGCGTGATCACGATCTCCGGGGAGAAGGCGAGCAACTCTCTCAAACCGTCACCGCCCGACCATCGCGGCGAGCGTCCGGGCGACCGGGTCGACGATGTTGAAGTACGGCGCCGGGAACAGTCCGAGTGCGAGGGCGACCGTCGCCAGCGGAAGGACGGCCACCAGCTCTGTCCACGCCATCTTCTTCGGACCGTCGTAGAGCGCCGAATTGTCGTCGGCCGGCGCGAAGATGATCGCCTGCATCGTGCGCAGGAAGTACGCGGCCGTCAGCACGATGCCGATGACCGCGAACGCGGTGATCAGCGGGAACACCTGCAGGCCGCCCATGAGCGAGGTGAACTCGCCCACGAAACCTGCCAGGCCGGGAAGGCCGAGCGACGCGAAGCACGCGAACGTGAAGATGATCCCGAGCGCGGGCACCGAGGTGATGATGCCGCGAAGACGCGCGATCTCCTTCGTGTGATAGCGCTCGTAGATCATCCCGACCAGGAAGAAGAGCATGCCGGTGATGATGCCGTGGCTGAACATCTGCATAGCCGCGCCATCAACGCCGGCTGAAGTTGCCGCCGCGATGCCGAGCACGACGAATCCCATGTGGCTCACCGACGAGTACGCGACCATCTTCTTGAGGTCCTTCTGCGTCAGCGCCACTGCCGACCCGTACACGATGCCGATCACCCCGAGCGCCGCGAGGTACGGCGAGAAGTCGACGAACGCCTGCGGGAGCGCCCCGAGCGATACGCGCAGCAGCCCGTAGCCGCCCATCTTCAGCAGCACGCCGGCCAGCAGCACCGAACCCACGGTCGGCGCCTCGACGTGCGCGTCCGGCAGCCAGGTGTGGAACGGGAAGATCGGCACCTTGACGGCGAACCCGAGGAACAACGCGCCGAAGATCCAGTACTGCTGTTCCAGCGTGAACTTGCCGGCCTGCCCCCACGCGACGATCGCCTGGAGGTCGAACGTCCGCGGACCCCAGAAGTACAGGAGCAGCAGGCCGAGCAGCATGATGACCGAGCCGACCAGCGTGTAGATGAAGAACTTGACGCTGGCGTAGCGGCGGTTGTCCCCGCCCCAGATCCCGATCATGAAGAACATCGGGACGAGCACGAGCTCCCAGAACACGTAGAACAGCACCGCGTCGAGCGCCAGGAACACGCCGATCATCCCGATCTGCAGCAGCAGGAGCAGGAAGCAGAACGCCTTGACCTGCTTCTCGAGCCGCAGCGTGTAGAGGGCCGAGAGGAAGCACAGCAGCGTGGTCAGCAGCACGAGCGGCAGCGACAGTCCGTCGATGCCGAGCTTGTACGCCATGCCGACCGACGGCACCCACGGCACCGTCTCGAGCATCTGCATGCCGGAGGACCCGACGCTGAAGGCGCCGAGGACCGCGAGCGAGACCGCGAGCGCGATCCCGGTGGCGACTACTGTGAACCACTTGATGAGCTTCGCCTGGGACGCAGGCAACAGCAGCACCACCACGGAGGCCGCGAGCGGGACGAGCAGCAGGATCGAGAGCACGGGTGTTCCTTTCATCGGACCAACCACCACGCCACGTAGAAGATGGCGACGCCCAGCACGATCATGAACAGCGCGTAGTTCGCGGTGACACCGGTCTGCAGGCGCTTGAAGACGCGGCCGATCGCGATCGTGCCGTCGGCGACCCCGTTGACGGCGCCATCAACCCCGCGCACGTCCACGAGCCCGACCGCGCGTGCGATCCCGAGGCCGTAGCGGCCGACGCCGTTGACGAACCCATCGACCACCCGCGTGTCGATCACCGCGAGGCCCTCGGCCACCCGCCCGACGCCGCCCACGAAGACCGACATGTACAGCACGTCGGGGTTCAGCTTCGCCGCGAGCTCGCAGAACCAGAGCACGGGTTTCACCACGATGCCCATGATGATCTGGTCCATCTTCAGCTCACGCAGGAAGCGCGACACCCCGAACACCGGCCGCAGGAAGATGCCGCCATACAGGACCTGCAGGTGGCGCGGGAGCGGACCGGTCCCGTGCAGCGCCGCGCGCAGGCGTGTCGATTCCCAGGCGATGTAGAGGCCCGCGCCGGCCGCCCCGGCGGAAAGCGCCATCAGCCACGGCACCGCACTCTCGAGCTTGCCCGGCTCCAGCAACCCTGCGAGCGACAGGCCCATTCCCGGGAGGTTGATGACGCCCGCGACGGCGGCGATCGAGGCCAGCACGATCATCGGGACCAGCATCAACTTCGACGACTCGTGGTACTTCTTGCCGGGTCCGGTGAACACGCCGAAGTACACGCGGAACATGTAGAACGCGGTGAGCACCGCGGTCATGAGTCCGACGAGCAGGATGATGCCGCCCTCGACCGGCGCCGTCCCCGCGTAGCCGAGCATCGAGGCGAGGATCGCGTCCTTGGAGAAGAAGCCGGAAAGCGGCGGGATGCCCGCGATCGCCAGCGAGCCCACCAGGAAGCAGGCCGCCGTGATCGGCATCGTCTTGCCGACCCCGCGCATCTCGCGGATGTCCTGGGTGTGCGCCCCATGGATCACGGAACCCGCGCTCAGGAACAGAAGGCTCTTGAAGAAGCCGTGGGCGATCAGGTGGAAGATGGCCGCGACGTACCCGCCGCACCCGAGCGCGGCCATCATGTAGCCGAGCTGGCTCATGGTGGAGTATGCCAGCATCCGCTTGATGTCGGTCTCGGTGAGCGCGAGCGCGGCACCGTAGACCGCGGTGAAGATGCCCGCGCCCGCGATCATCGGCAGGAAGTGCGCCGCCTCGAACATGGGGAACGTCCGCAGGATGAGGAAGACGCCCGCGGCGACCATCGTGGCGGAGTGGAGCAGGCCGGAGACCGGCGTCGGGCCGGCCATCGCGTCAGGCAGCCATATGTACATCGGGAACTGAGCGCTCTTGGCCACCGCGCCGATGAACAGCAGCGCGCACATCAGCCACAGGAATCCCTGCATCCCCGGCGCCACCTCTTCGACGCGCGCCATCAGCGTGGGGATGTCGACGGTGCCGAACTTCCCAAGCAGCACCGCGACCGCCAGGAGGAAGCCCATATCACCGATGCGGGTGGTGATGAACGCCTTGAACGCGGCCCTGCGTGCCTCTTCGCGCTCGTAGTAGTAGCCGATGAGCAGGAACGAGCACACGCCCATGATCTCCCAGAAGACCATCAGCTGGAGCAGGCTCGACGACGTCCCGACGCCGAACATGCTCGCAGTGAACAGCGAGAAGATCGAGAAGAAGACAGGGAACCGCTCGTCACCGTGCATATATCCGATCGCATAGACGAAGACCATGCACGCGACAGCGGCGACCATCACCAGCACCGCCGCGGACAGGCCGTCCACGTACAGGCCGAAGTCGACGTTGACGCCGCCGATCCGCATCCACTCGAACGTCGCGTGCACGAGCGGGCCTTCGCCACCGCCCTGGAACGCCATCACCAGCAGGTAGATGGCGGCCACGAGCGAGCCGGCGAGCGCGCCGACCGAGATCCACGCGCACTTCTCGCCGATCCGCCGCCCGAACAGGGCGAGTAGGACCGCGGCTGCCGCTGGCAGGCCGGGGACGAGCGCCGCTATGAGCACCAGCGACATCTCCTAGCCCCCCAACAGGTCTATGTCGTCGGTCGTGGCGTCGCCGTGGCGGCGGAAGTACAGCATCACGATCGCGAGCCCCATGCCGACCTCGGCGGCGCCGATCACGATCAGGAACGTCGCGAGGACCATGCCCTCGAGTCCGCCGTCGGGCATCGTCCGCCCCACAGCGAGGAACGTGAGCGTCACCGCGGACGCCATCAGCTCCAGGCACATGAGCGCCTGTATGAGGCTTCGCCGCGTGAGGAAGCCGAGCATCGCGATCAGGAAGACGATCGCGCCCAGCACGATGAAGTAGAGCGGCGGCACCATCTACTCCGCCTCCCTTGCCAGGTAGATCGCGCCGACGAGCGCCGCGAGCAGCACGACCGACGCAAGCTCGAACGGCGCTCCGTAGTCGCCCATGAGCGCGCGGGCGAGATCGCTGGTGGAAGCGGCAGACGTTCCGGCCGCGGGGAGGCTGGAGGCGAGACGGACCAGCGCGTCGAGCATCGGGACCGAGATGGCGACCACGGCGACAGCCGCGAACGCGGTCTGCCGCTGGAGCAGCGTCCGGAAGTCCGCGATCTGCGGGCGTGTGAGCATCACGACGAACACGAGCACCACGGTCACTGCGCCCGCGAACAGGAACAGCTGCAGTAGCGCCAGGAACGTGGCATCCAGCAGCGCGTAGAGCCCGGCGAACGAGCACAGCGCGAGCAGCAGGAACAGCACGCTGCGCACGAAGTCGCGGCTGACGAGCATCGCCACCGAGCTGGCGACGATCACGCCCGCGATCAGGAAGAACAACACGGTGCCGGTCATGGCTTCGTCACCTCGCCCGCGTGCGTGGGGTGACCTTCGTGCACGAGGTGGTAGATGAGCGCATCCTTGTCGTCGGTCGCTCGCTCGTACTCCTGCGTGAAGTACAGGGACTCGTACGGGCAGTTCTCGACGCACAGCCCGCAGAAGCAGCACCGGCCGGAGTTCACGACGAACTCGAGCGCGTGGCGGTTGTCATCGGGGTTCCTCACGAGCTTGAGCACGTGGTCCGGACAGCCCACCACGCACGTGTTGCACGCCCGGCACGCGGACTCGCCGGTTTCCAGGACGTGCATGGCGAGGAACGTCCGCGAGTTCGCGGGCGGGTTCTTGTGCTCGTACGGATACAGCTCGGTGACCGGGCGGCCGAGGGCGTGGCGCATCGTGATCGCGAGGCCCTTCATCAGTCCCTGTCCGAACACGTCGCCTCCCCTCTTCCTAGTAGATGCCGGGCAGCCACAGCGCGAGCGCGGTGACCGCCATGATGTTCACGAGCGCGATGGGGATGAGCCACTTCCACGACATGGCCATCATCGAATCGATCCGCAGACGGGGGAACGTGCCGCGGAACCACATCGTGAGGCTCATCACGAGCACCATCTTGAGCAGCAGCCAGACCGGCGAAGCCCCCAAGAACCCCATCGTCCAGCCTCCGAGGAACAGCGCCGCGACGAGGTACGAGCCGACGAACAGCGCCGCGTACTCGGCAAGCTGCACGAAACCGAACTTCATGCCCGACAGCTCGGTCTGGAATCCGGCGACGAGCTCCGACTCGGCGTCCGGCAGGTCGAACGGGGTGCGGTTCATCTCGGCGAGTATCGCGATGAGGAAGACCACGAAGCCCACCGGCTGCTTGACGATGTACCAGACATCCGACTGCGCGGCGATGATCGTCGAGAACCTCATCGAACCGGCGGCCATCACCACGCCGAGCGCCGCGAGCAGCATCGGGATCTCGTAGCTGATGAGCTGGGCTGCGGCGCGCAAGCCCCCCATCAGCGTGAACTTGCTCGCGCAGCTCCAGCCGATGACCGCGAACGCGAGCGGGATGAGCGTCTGGAACGCGAAGATGTAGAAGAGCCCGTGGTTGATGTCGAGCAGCCCGAACCCCGGCCAGAAGACGAGCGCGGACATCGCAGCGATGGCCGGCATGACCGCCAGTATCGGCCCGAGTTGGAACAGCCACGGGTCGGCGCCCGACGGGACGATGTCCTCCTTCGAGATCATCTTCACCATGTCGGCCGGCAGCTGGAGCAGCCCGTGGAAGCCGTTGTGGAGCGGGCCGCGGCGACGCTGCAGATGCCCGATGAACTTGCGCTCCCACCACACGCCCATGACCGTGACCACCGCGATGAGCAGCAGCAGTCCCACCAGCCACAGGATCGTCCGCAGCCACATGTCGCCGCTCATCGGTCGATCTCCCCCATGGACGTGTCGATGCCGCCGAAGATGACGAGCATGTCGGCGAGCAGGTGACCGGGGAGCATGTGCGGCATGGCGGAGAGGTTGTAGAAGATCGGCGAGCGCACGCGGAATCGCAGCGGCTTGGTGGTGCCGTCGGACGCGACCAGGATCCCCAGCTCGCCGCGGGGCGATTCGGTGCGGACGCACACGTCGCCCTCGGGCGGCTTGAGCGCTCGCGGGGTCTTGGTCTGGATATCGCCCTCGGGCAGCAAGTCGATGATCTGTATGCACATCTTCGCCGACTCGCGGATCTCGCGAAGCCGCACACGGGCGCGTGCGAGCGAGTCGCCGACCTCATCGGTGCAGACCTCGAAATCGAGCTTGGCGTAGGCACCGTACGGGGCATCGCGGCGCAGGTCGATCGTGGAGCCGGAGGCCCGCAGCGCCGGCCCGGTGACCCCCCACTCGACGAGCTGCTCGACCGAGAACACGCCGACGCCCTTCATACGGGAGACGACGATCTCGTTTCCGGTGAGCAGCGCCTCGTAGACATCGCACTCCTTGGGGAAGTCCGTCTCGAGGAACGCGCGCATATCCGACAGGAGCGCCGCGTCGATGTCGGTCCGCACTCCTCCGATGCGCATCCAGTTGGGCATCATGCGCGCGCCGGTCACGTTCTCGAAGAAGTCGAAGATCTTCTCGCGAGCCACCCACGCGTAGATGAACGGGGTGCCCAGCGTTCCGATGTCCATCGTGACGCCCGCATACCAGATGAGGTGGCTCGTGATGCGGTTGAGCTCGGCCATCAGCGTGCGGAGGTACTCCGCGCGCTCCGGGACGATGACACCGGCCAGCTTCTCCACCGCGCGGCAGTACGCCCACTCGTTGCTGAACTGCGCGACGTAGTCGAGCCGGTCGGTGAGCACGATGTCCTGCTGCCAAGTGCGGTGTTCGGCAAGCTTCTCGATGCCGCGATGCAGGTAGCCGATGACCGGCTTGGCGTTGACGATCGTCTCACCGGCGACCTCCGTCATGATGTGGAGGACCCCGTGCGTGGACGGGTGCTGCGGCCCGATGTTGAGCAGCATCGTCTCGGTCGCGCCCTGGACCCCGTCGCGGGCGAAGTTCACCATGGCCGCTCCTCCAGGATGAAGGAACGGCGCAGCGGGAAGATCGTCGAGCTCTCGGGCTGCAGGATCCGGGTCATGTCCGGGTTGCCGTCGAAGACGACGCCGAACAGGTCGAACACCTCGCGCTCGCCCCACTCCGCCGGCGGGAAGACGCCTGAGAGCGAGCCGGCGCGCAGGTCCTCGTTCGGGCACGACGTGCGGATCTCGAGCTGCATGGCAGGGGGATCGACGAGCACGAGGATCAGCTCCACCGCCTCGCCGCGGTCGATAGCCGTGATGTCGAAGAAGCGCACACCTGCGGCACGAAGCTCCGCGGCGCATGCGCGCCAGTCCGCACGCGCGACGTCCGCCCGCGGGTCGAAGCCGAGCCCGTGGAACGTGGCCCCGTGGCGCGCCAGTATCTCGGTCAGCTCAGGCCTCATCATCACGCGCCCCGGGGGACTCTGCGTCGGGCGTGTCGGGCGTGTCGGGCGTCTCCGGCTCGATCTGCGCCATGCCGGACTCGAACGCGGCCTCGACGACCGCGGGAGCCGAGCCCTCGACGTCGATGTAGCCGGCTTGGTCGCCCGCTCCGTACTCCTCAAGCAGCTCCTCCGACCATTCCGGCGGAAGCACCGGGGGCACGTACAGCGTCCTGCGCGAGGTCCCGATCCCGCTCGTCTCGGAGATCTGCTTTTTGAGCTGAAGGCACCCGTACAGCAGCGCCTCGGGACGCGGAGGGCATCCGGGGATGTAGATGTCCACCGGCAGGATCGTGTCGCAGCCGGGGAGCACGTTGTACGAGTCGACGAAGGTGCCACCGGAGATCGCGCAGCTGCCCATCGCGATGACCCAGCGGGGCTCCGCCATCTGGTTGTAGACCCGCAGCACGATGGGGGCCATCTTCTTCGTGATCGGGCCCGGGACGATCATCACGTCGGCCTGGCGAGGCGAAGACCGGAACATGATGCCGAAGCGGTCGAAGTCGTAGCGCGCCGCGCCGGTGGTCATCATCTCGAGCGAACAGCACGCGATGCCCGCGTTGACCGGCCACATCGAACGGCTGCGGCCCCAGCGGAGGAGCTTGTCGAGCGTGGTGGTGACGAATCCGGGCTGCTCGGCGTTGTCGACTAGACCCACTTGAGCACCCCCTTGCGCCACGCGTAGACGAGCCCGACCACGAGAACCGCCACGAAGAGGGCCATCTCGCCGTAGGCCGCCCAGCCCATCGAACGGACGACGAGTCCCCACGGGTACAGGAACGCCGTCTCCACGTCGAAGATCAGGAAGACGATCGCGATGGCGTAGTACTGCACGCGGAACGGTGCGCGCGGAGTGCCGACCGGCTCGTGCCCGCACTCGTAGCTGGCGTCCTTGAGCGCGCTGGGGCGCTTTGGCGAGAGCAGCGCGACAACGCCGTAGAGCAGGAGGACGAACAGGACGCCGGTGCCGCAGGCGAGGGCGGCGATGAGGACGCTTTCCGGATACATCGACACCACTCCCCTCGTCCTCGCTCGCGTGGCCGGCGCTTTCGGTTGAGATTCGCGTTCGGGACCCGAATCCCTGCGTAAAGGCGCATCCGCTACAGGGAAAGCGCGCCCGCGCGACCGTCTCGGAGCGTCGAGACCCTCGCTGCGGCCGTGTCAGGCAAGACGAAGGGCCTCACGCTCGTGAGGCCCTTCGGGAGGTTCGCGCGATCCAATGGGAGCGGCTCAGTTCCACTTCACGAGCCACTTGCCCGCGCTGGACTTCACGACTGTGAGCGTCTCGTCACGAGGCGAGTAGGTCGCCGTGGCCGTGGCGGCAGCGCTCGGTTGCGCCGCGATGGTGTCCAGCATCATCGCCGAGATCTTCACGACCGCCGTGTTCGGGTCGGCCGGCTCGATCGTGACGCTCGAGACCTTGATGTCGGTGTAGATCGGGTGGGCCTTCGCATCGGCCGGCGCGCTCGCCATGTCGTGCTGGAAGGTCGCGAGATCGGTCGCGGTGAAGCTCGCGTGCGTGCTGTTGTCGAGCATCCCCTGCGCGTCATAGGCGGCGTACGCCTGCATGAATCGGACGGCCGCGCCGTCCGGAGTGTTGGGGCCGGCGTTGAGCACCGAGTAGATGAACCAGGCGCCGCCCGCTATGACGAGAGCGACGACGACGAACACCACGGGCCTGACCCAAGCGGGAGGCTCGGAACCGTCGCGCACCTTGGGAGCCTTCGGTTCCTTCGGGGCCTTGACGGAGGAGCCCGCGGCGGGCTTGGCCGCCGGCCGCGGCACGGGTGATGCGGCGCGCTTGCGGGGGGTGGCGACAGCCTGCTTGTTCAGGACGACGCGCGCCTCGCAGGACGGGCAGACCGTCGCTCCAGCCTGCAGTTCGGCTCCGCAGTTCGTGCACTGCATAGCGCGGATTCCTCTCGGTGGTCCGGGGTTCAGGATCGCGCGAAGTATACACCGGCCGGAACCGTTCGAACCGCGCCCGGCGGGCCATACGCCCGTTCGTCGGGAGCTAGCTGGTCGGGCCGTCGCCGCCGGCGCCGGAGCCTGTGGCGGGCATGAGCCGCTCCGAGAGGATGCCGGTCACGCGCCCGTGGACCGCGCCGTCGCGGGTCACCGGAGCGCCCCCCGGCAGCCTCACCCCGGGCGCGACCTCGAGCAGCGGCGTCACAACGAAGTCCCGCTCGAGCAAGCGCGGGTGCGGCACGGTGAGCTCGGGGGTGTCGAGGACCTCGTCGCCGTACAGGAGCACGTCCAGATCGATCGCCCGCGGGCCGTAGCGGACGCCCTTTGTCCGCCCCAGACCCGTCTCGATCCGCTTGCACGCCGTCAGGAGGTCGTGGGCACCGACGGTCGTGTCGAGTGCGACGACGACGTTGGCGAACGCGGGCTGGTCCGCCACCCCCCACGGCTCGGACTCGTAGACGCGCGAGACGGCGGCGACGGTGATGCCCGGGGCGGCTTCGAGGGCTGCGAGGGCGGCCGTGAGGTTCCGGAGCCGGTCGCCCAGGTTCGAGCCCATCCCGACGAAGGCGCGCGTCACCGCAGGCCGAACAGAGTGATCAGCGTGCCGATGATGATGACCAAGACGCTCACCATCGTGACGGCGGCGATGACCATGACCAGGACGGAAGGGCCGTCGCCCGCCATGCGCTCGAGTCGCCGGTTGTCCGACAGCGGGAACCCGTCCTTGCTCACCTGCCACGACGGTGGTGGCGACGACTCGAAGCCGTAGTCCGCATCCGAATCCAGAGAGGCTGCGCCCGTAGGTGCCGCGGGGCCGGCTCCCGCTGCGGGGACGAGGTAGGTGACGCCCTGAGGCGGCGCGCCGTACAGGCACTCGCGCGCGCGGGGCACCTGTGAGACCGGAACCTGGATGGAGAACAGCTTGCGGGCGGTGACGCCCACGACCGGGGCGGTGAAGCTCACCGTGTCACGCGGATCGTAGGGGTCCCAACCGATGTCGATTCCTTCGGATCCGAGGGCGCGCACGACGTCCTCGAGCCCGGCGCTGTCGCCGGGCGTCACCTGCATCGCCACCGCCGTCCACGGCTCGTCGATCCGGCGCGAGGCGGGTCGGGGCCGTGGCGCGGTCTCGCGGGACTCGCGCGCGACCGCGTCCTCCGCGCGCCGCAGCGCCTCCGGGTCCTCGATGTCGTCGTCGGAGGACTCCCCGGTGTCGAGCGCTCCGAGCAGGCCGGGAAGCCCGCCGGTCAGGAAAGCGCCGAGCGCGGACTCCGCGCGCGGTGTGAGTGGACGTCCGTCCTGGTCGCTCATCGCGCGTGCGCCTCCTCTTCGACCGCCCGCACCATCGCGAGCGCCTGCACCGTCGCTGCGACGTCGTGCACGCGCACGACCGCTGCGCCCCGTCGCACCGCTTCGAGTGCGGCGGCGACCGAACCGGCTACTCGCGCCTGCGGCTCCACAACGCCGGTGATCTCTCCGATGAAGCGCTTGCGGGACGCGCCCACCAGTACCGGGAAGCCGAGAGCCTCGAGCTCGGGCAGCCGCCGCAACAGCGCGAGGTTGTGCTCGGTGGTCTTGCCGAAGCCGATGCCGGGGTCGATCGCGATCCGGTCGCGCGCGACGCCCGCGCGCTCGAGCGCGACCGCCTGACGCGAAAGGAACTCGGCGACCTCCGCGACAACATCCGCGTACGCCGGGGCCTCCTGCATCGTTCGCGGTTCGCCACGCGTGTGCATGACGACCAGGCCCGCATCGCTGTCAGCCGCCACCCGCACCATCTCCGGATCGGTGAAACCGGAAACGTCGTTGACGATGGAAGCGCCAGCGGACAGCGCCTCGGAGGCAACAAGCGCATGGCGGGTGTCCACCGAGACGCAGGCCCCCTGCTCGGCGAGCGCGGCGATGACGCCTGCCACCCTGGCGGCCTCCTGCACCGCCGTCACCGGTTCAGCACCCGGCCGGGTCGACTCGCCGCCCACGTCGATGACGTCGGCGCCGTCGGCAAGCATGCGGACGGCTGCGGTCACCGCAGCGTCGCGATCGATGTACGAACCGCCATCGGAGAACGAGTCGGGCGTGACGTTCAGGATGCCCATCACGAGCGGCCGGGCGAGGTCGAGGGCGAACCCCCCGCACCGCCAGACCTGCGGACCGTCCATCACCGGCTGCCCTTGATGAGCGACATCGCCTCGGCCCGCGTCGCGGCCTTCGTCCGGAAGATGCCACGCACGGCCGAGGTCGTGGTGATCGCGCCGGGCTTCTGGACCCCGCGCATCGACATGCACAGGTGCTCCGCCTCGATGACGACGATGACGCCCTGAGGCGCGAGGTACCGTACGATCGTGTCCGCGACCTGCGACGTCAGCCGCTCCTGCACCTGCGGGCGCTTGGCGAACACGTCCACCACGCGCGCCAACTTCGACAGTCCGCAGACTCGGCCGTCGGGGCCGGGGATGTAGGCGACGTGTGCGCGTCCCACGAACGGCAGCAGGTGGTGCTCGCACACCGAGTACAGCGGGATGTCGCGCACCAGCACCATCTCCTGATGGCCCTCGTCGAAGGTCACGGAGAAGTGCTCGGCCGGATCGGCCGTCAGCCCCGCGAAGATCTCCTCGTACATCGAGGCGACGCGCTCGGGAGTACCGAGCAGCCCCTCGCGGTTCAGGTCCTCGCCGACTCCCTCGAGGATGAGCCGAACGCCCGCCTTGATCTTGGACTTGTCCATGCTGCGGCTCCCGTATCGCATGCGCGCGTGAGCGCGCGGGTCATCACGGTCAGTATGCCGCAACCGGCCACGGGACAGACGGGCCGACGAGAAGGGCCCCGGGTATCCGGGCCCTCTCGCGTGCAGTCCGAGCGCGCCCGCGCGCGCCGGCGGAGGTAGACCTAGAGGTCGGCGATCGGTTCGGCGCCCGGCGGCGTCTCGGACGGTCCGACGACGGTGTCGTCCGACTTCTTTCGCCGGACCCGCTTCGGCTTCTCGGCAGCCGCTTCCGCCTCGGCCGCTTCGTGCTCTGCGGTCTCCTTCGCGAGGTACTCGTCCCACGTGCCGCCGAAGATCGCGTCGAGTTCGTCCTTGTCCAGCGTCTCGCGGTCGATGAGCGCCCGGGCCATGAGGTCCAGCTTGTCGCGGTGCTCCTCGATGATCGCCTTGGCACGGTCGAAGGCGCTGTCGATCATGCGCCGCACCTCTTTGTCGATCTCGAACGCGATCTCCTGCGAGTAGTCGGGGGTGGCGCCGAAGTCGCGACCGAGGAAGACCTCATGCTGCGGCTCGCCGAGCATCATCGGTCCGAGCTTGTCCGACATGCCGTACTGCGTGACCATCGCGCGAGCGAGCTTGGTCGCGCGCTCGATGTCGTTGCTGGCTCCGGTGGTGATGTCCCCGAGCGCCAGCTCCTCGGCCACGCGACCGCCCAGCATCGAGGCCAGGTCGTCGAGCATCGCCTTCTTGCTGCCGAGGAACTTCTCCTCCTCCGGCAGATGCCATGTGCTGCCGAGCGACCGTCCGCGCGGGATGATCGTCACCTTGTGGATGCGGTCTGTGGCCGGGAGCTTGTGCCCGACGATCGCGTGCCCGGACTCGTGATACGCGATGACCTTCTTCTCGTCGTCCGAGATGAGGCGGCTGCGTCTCTCGGGGCCGGCGACGACGCGGTCGATCGCCTCTTCCAGCTCCACCATCTCGACCTGCTTGCGGCCGTGGCGGGCGGACAGCAGCGCCGCTTCGTTCACGAGGTTCGCGAGGTCGGCGCCGGTGAAGCCCGGCGTGCGGCGGGCCAGCACCTCGATGTCGATGTCCGGGTTGATCGGCTTGCCCTTGATGTGGACCTTCAGGATCCCGATGCGGCCCTTGAGGTCGGGACGGTCCACGACGACCTGACGGTCGAACCTGCCCGGACGCAGGAGCGCCGGATCGAGGATGTCGGGGCGGTTCGTCGCCGCGATGAGGATGACGTTGTCCTTGATGTCGAACCCGTCCATCTCGACGAGCAGCTGGTTCAGTGTCTGCTCGCGCTCGTCGTGACCGCCGCCGAGGCCGGCGCCGCGCTGGCGCCCGACCGCGTCGATCTCGTCCACGAACACGATGCACGGGGACGCCGCCTTGGCCTGCTCGAACAGATCGCGCACGCGGCTGGCGCCGACGCCGACGAACATCTCGACGAAGTCAGAACCGGATATGGAGAAGAACGGCACTCCCGCTTCGCCTGCGACGGCGCGCGCCAGCAGCGTCTTGCCGGTGCCTGGAGGGCCGACGAGTAGCACGCCCTTCGGGATCTTCGCCCCGAGGGCCTGGAACTTGCCGGGGTTCTCGAGGAACTCCTTGATCTCCTCGAGCTCCTCCACCGCCTCGTCCACGCCCGCGACGTCCTTGAACGTGATACGCGGCTGGTCGCGGGTCACCCGCTTGGCCTTTGCCTTGCCGAACGACATCACGCGGCTGTTGCCGCCCTGCATCGACTGCATGAAGAAGAACATCACACCGACGATCAGCAGGATCGGCAGGAGCTGGATCCCGATCGAGACCCACTCGTTGGGTTTCTGCGCGTCGACCTTGATGACCGGGTACTTCATGGCCAGGTCGGAGATCGCGTTGTCACCGATGTATGTGGCGGTGAAGTCGGCGGTCTGGCTCGACACCTGTCCCGAAGCGGTCAGCGGGTTGTAGGTACCGTTGATGACCTGGTCGCCTGCGAGCACGGTCGCGCTCTGGACGCGCCCGGACGTGACGGCCTGATAGAACTGGCCGCTGGTCAGCTGGTCAGGCGGGGTCCCGGTGGCGGTGAACTGTGAGATGACGTATGCGATCCCGGCCAGTACCACGAGGTACAGCGCGATCGTGCGGATGTTGCGGCTCAAACTTCAAGACCTCCTTGCGGTGTGCATTCCTTGCGGGCGAACGTCAGTCCTGGTAGGCCGACGGGCGCAGCACACCGATGTAGGGCAGGTTGCGGTAGCGTTCTGCGAAATCCAGGCCGAAACCGACGACGAATTCGTCGGGCACGCTGAACCCGATATACTTGCATGAGATGGGTACCCGCTGCTTGCCCTCTTTGCTCAACAGCGTGGCCACTTCGAGACTGGCGGGCTTGCGGGAAGCGAGGTTCTTCAGGAGGTACTTGAGCGTCAGCCCCGTGTCGAGGATGTCCTCGACCACCAGCACGTGGCGCCCCTCGATCTGTTCGTCGAGGTCCTTCAGGATGCGGACGACGCCCGATGACTTCGTGCTCGAGCCGTAACTCGAGACGGCCATGAAGTCGATCTCGACCGGGACCGTGATCTCACGGGCGAGGTCGGCCAGGAACAGCGCGGCACCGCGCAGAACGGCCACCAGCAACACCGTCTTGCCCTCGTAGTCGCGGCTGATCTCGGCGCCGAGTTCGACGACCCGCTCGCGCAACCGGTCCTCGTCGACGATGATCGATTCGATGTCGGGGTGGATCACCTATGACGTCCCTTCGGTTCGACACGGTTCCCATGCCAGCCGCACGGTCCGCTGTGTGTCCGGACCGACACGGTAGTCCTCGCTCGACTTCACACCAGCCACCCACACGATACGCTCCCCGTCCCTCACGACCGGGACGAGCGGGCGCTGGCGCGCCGGCACCTTCGCGTCCACCAGGATGTCGGAGAGCTTGCGGCTCCCATCCATCCCGAACGGCCGCATCCGGTCTCCGGGTGAGACCGGGCCCACGGTCAGCGGGCCTCCGAGCGCCCCGGCGTCCAGGACGGCGACCCGGGGGTCTGCGTCCGGCTCCGCGGGCCCGCTCGTACTGGCGGTCAACGTGCCCGCTTCGCCGAGGTCGATCCTTCCGGGAACGGCGAGGACACCACCAACGAACGGGGAGGTGCGTTCGTCGCTCCGGGAGATGATGAGTCTACCGTACTCAGCGAACGCTCGCAGCCCGTCCGGCAGGTCGTGCGCGAACGCCGGATCGCCCAAGCCGTCGCATACCGCCTCGATGTGGTCGAACTCCAGGCGCGACGCGCCCTCGAACGTCTCGCGGATGAGCAGGCGCAGCACGCGCCGCTGCAGGACGCGCGGGAGAGCGGCGGCGGCGGAACGATCGACGCGCACTTCGCCTGAAGCGCCTTTCGAAACGCCGGCCGCGGCTTCGCGCGCAAGCTCGTCGAGGAACGCGTCCTCGTCCCCGATGACCGTCAGGGTCCTCGCCATCGACTCGTCGAACCGCGGGTTGATGTCGCGCAGGACCGGCATGAGTTCCGCACGCACGCGGGCGCGCAGGCGGGAGGTGTCGGCGTTGCTCGCATCCTCGCGCCACGCCTGGCCAAGCTCACCGAGGTACGCGAGGACGTCCGCGCGCGCGCAGTCGAGCAGCGGGCGCACGACGGCGCCGCGGCGGTATGCGAGCGACGTCAGGCCTCCCGCTCCCGTGCCCTGCGCGAGTCGCATCAGCGCGGTCTCCACGCGATCGTCGAAGGTATGCGCGGTGGCGATCCGGCCGGAAGCGAGGCCCGCGCCACTCTCCGCACACCGCGCTTCCAGCTCACGCGCCGCCTCGGCGTAGCGGACCTGCCTGCCGGCGTCCTCGAGATTGAGGCCGTGCTCCGTCGCGAAGGCCGCCACGTCCACTGGGGCGACGGTGCACCGGACGCCGAAAGCGCCGCAGATCTCGCGCACGAACTCAGCATCCTTGTCGGACTCGCCGCCCCGCAGCCGGTGGTCGACGTGCAGCACCGAGAACGCGACCGGTCCGAAGGCACCACCGACAAGCGCGCGCAGCAGGGAGACCGAGTCCGCGCCGCCCGACACCATCGCGACGACGGTCGAATCCGGCTCGAACATCGAGTGCGCCCGGGCGGTCGCCGAGGCGGCTTCTGGAAGTCTGCTCATGGGTCACAGGGTACCCGCACCGGCCGACGCCCGCGAGGGCGGCGGTCCAGGCGGGTCCTACGGCAGCACGAACGCCGCGAGCGCGGCCTTCACGTCGGCCGCGGCCTGGGCGGAGGACTTGGCGCCGTCTACCTGCCCGTTCTGCATCGCGCGCCACGGCTGCGTGCCGTTCGCCTTCGTCGGATGGTCGACCGCATATGCGGTGGTCTTGTAGTAGATGTTCGCCCGCTCGACCATCAGGTCGAAGATGCCGAGCAGCTCCTGCTGGTACGTCTGGTAGGCAGAGGAGACGGCGA
Source organism: Coriobacteriia bacterium (assembly GCA_036508875.1). Classification (GTDB taxonomy): domain Bacteria; phylum Actinomycetota; class Coriobacteriia; order Anaerosomatales; family PALSA-660; genus PALSA-660. The sequence continues at coordinate 17,882 of DATCGP010000044.1, forward strand.
GCGCGGCGAACTCCTCGCGCTTCGCCGACATGTCGTCCACCCACGACTTCGCCTCGTCCGCCAGGGAACTCAGGGCGGCGGGATCGTTCCTCGTGTCGATCTTCTTCGACCAGACCGACCAGATCCAGCCCGTGGGCTTCGCCGCGAACTGGTCCTCGAACCGCGTGACCGTCGTGTACCCCTGGTCGATCGCGTCGAGGCTGTCTGTGTCGGACAGCGCCGTGACCACGGCTCCGCCGGGAGGAGGCGTGCCGCTCGTGATGTCGGTCGGCGGGTTCTCGACCGTCGCCGAGGTCGTGGTGCTCGGCTGGACGGTCGAGGTCGTCGTCGTGGACCCGATGTTCAGCCAGCCGGGTAACACCCCCGTCGTCCAGAGCGCCGCGCCCGCCACCGCGAGCGCGACGAGCACGCCGCCGGCCACGAGCAACGGGACCATGGACGAACGCGCGGCTGGGACCGCCGCCGGGGCCGGTAGCGGCGCGACGTACGGGGCCACGGGAGCGGCCGCCGGATAGGCCACGGGCTGCGCCGTCTGAGGCGGCGGGACCGGAAGCGGCGCGGTGTCGGTCGGTGCGGGCGGCGCGGCGAGGGCGCTGACCACCGGCGTCCCGCAGGCGCCGCAGAACGCGGCGTCTTCAGCGAGCTGGTTCCCGCAGCTCCGGCAGAACACGTCTGTTGACCTCCCGCGTCGAGAGTCCGAACGCCTGACCCTGCGTCGAGCGCCCGAGTGCTACTTCGACTTGAGCTCGTTGTATGCGGCCGTGAGGTCCGACAGCGCAGCGCCGATCGTCGTGTCGCTCGCGACATCGGTGAACGCCTTGATCGCGGGGGTGTCCGCCGACGAGGACGAGTTGATCTCGCCCGAGGCCAGCATCGAGTACAGGGTGTCCGTGACCACGATGACCTTCTCGGTCGCGTCGATGCCCTTGATCAGGCGGTCGTGGATCGACTGCATCTCCGCAGGCGGACGCAGCCCGCGGATGCCCGCCATGGCGGCGCGCGTCTGAGCGGCAGCCGCGTCCCACGCCGCGTTGGCCTGGGCGCGCTCGGCCGGGTCCTCGGAGGAGATCAGTTGGAGCGTCGCGCTGGTCTCGGAGCCCGCGTTCTCCATCTGGCCGAGGTACATGATCGCCTTGGCCTTGTAGTCCGCACCGGTCATCGGGCCGTTGAAGAACGTCGTGTAGGCGAAGATCCCGCCGACGATCACGAGGACCGCGATGACGGCGATCACGGCCGGCATCATCCACTTGTTCGCGCCGGGAACCGCAGCAGCAGTGGGAGGAGCCATGACCGGCGGGACGTACGCAGGAGGCGCGGGAGGCGCGTATGCCGGTGGTGCGGGCGGGGCAGCGACCTCGACCGGGGCCGCGGGCGGAGCAACCACCGGCGAGGCCGGGGGCGCGAGCGGCGCGGGCGCAGCCCATGCCGGGGGCTCCACGGCGGCTGGCGCGTCGGGCGCCACCGAGGTCAGATCGGCGCCGCAGGCGCCGCAGAAGTGCGAATCGTCCATTTCGCTGTGGCCGCAGGCCGGACAGGTCTTCATAGTCATCCCCCTCGCTCCCGCCGTGCCACCGGCGGACCGTCACCCGGCTAGCTAGCGCCCGGTGATCCGATTGACGCCCCGCAGAAGCACGCGGGTCGCCCCCGCGCCCTCTCGCACACGATGGTACGCCCGCGTCGGCGCGCGCACCATCGGATCGGTCGCTCTTCGAGATGGTCGTTCCCGCCGCCGAGAGCGGTGACTCGTCGACCTCCGCCCCGCCGCGACAGCACCGTTCGTCGCTTGCGACCGGCCAGCGCCTTCGCGAGAGGCGTCGATGCCCCGCGCAGTGAAGGACCCGCCCCGGCTCCACAGCCGCGGCGGATCCTGTTCCGGAATACGATCGGGCTAGCGAACGCCCCGAAGCCGACTCGTGAGATCCATGATCGACATGAACCCGCCGACCGCGATCGCGAGCAGACCGAGAGTGTGCGCGTACCAGCCGAACTGCATGTACTTCACGTAGTCGGACCCGGTCACGATACGCAGGATCTGGAAGCCCCAGATCGAGCCGATCGCGATGTGGGCGGTGGCCACGATGATCTTCGTGCGCAGGTCGTTGTTGTAGTAGAAGTACAGCAGTCCCAGCGCCACGAGCGGCAGCAGGA
>DATCGP010000045.1:0-38540 GCA_036508875.1 Coriobacteriia bacterium
GGCGTCCCTCGGCCTGTACTGAGCCGGACGGCCGAGCGCGCCCCCCGAGGCGAGGAGCCTCTGGCGCCGTGCTACAGTAGCCGCGACCACACCCCGGCGCCGCTCCTCGGTCGCTGTGCAACAACACGAAGGAACACCCCCCATGCGCGAGAAGCTCGAACAGATACTGGCCTCCTACGACGAGCTGACGGCGCGTCTGGCCGACCCTGTCGTCATGGAGGACCAGAAGGAGTACGCCCGCCTTGCGCGCGAGCACCGTGCCCGCCAGCCGCTGGCGGAGAAGGCGCGGGAGTACGTCACCGCCGTCGACGAGCTCGAGTCCTCGAAGGAGATGCTGCGCGCTGAGGCCGACCCCGATCTCAAGGAGATGGCATCGGAGGAGATCAAGTCGATCGAAGCCAGGCTTCCCGAGCTCGAGGAAGAGCTCAAGGTCATGATGCTGCCGGGCGACCCGAACGACGACAAGGACATCATCGTCGAGATCCGAGGTGGCGCGGGCGGTGACGAAGCGGCGCTGTTCGCGGGCGACCTCTGCCGCATGTACCTGCGCTACGCAGACAGCCAGAAGTGGAAATACGAGGAGATCGACGCGAGCGAGTCGGAGAGCGGCGGCTACAAGGAAGTCTCGTTCCGCATCCGCGGCGACAAGGTCTACTCGAAGATGAAGTTCGAGTCAGGCGTGCACCGCGTCCAGCGTGTCCCGGCCACCGAGGCCCAGGGCCGGATCCACACCTCCACCGCCACCGTCGCGGTGCTCCCCGAAGTGGACGAGGTCGAGGTCGAGCTGAACTTGAGCGACCTGCGCGTCGACGTGTACCGGTCGTCCGGCCCGGGTGGACAGTCGGTCAACACCACCGACTCTGCCGTGCGCATCACCCATCTGCCCACCGGCACGGTGGTCCAGTCCCAGAACCAGAAGAGCCAGCTGCAGAACAAGGAGGCGGCCATGCGCGTTCTGCGCGCCCGTCTCTACGAGGTGCAGCTCGAGAAGCAGCAGGCGGAGCAGGGCGCCGCTCGCCGCAGCCAGATCGGCTCGGGCGACCGCGCCGAGAAGATCCGCACCTACAACTACCCGCAGGACCGCATCACCGACCACCGCATCGGACTGACCGTGCACAACATCCCCGGCGTCATGGCCGGCGCCCTGGATCCGCTGGTCGAGGGGCTCGTGGCGGCCGACCGCGCGGAGCGCCTGGCGGCGGTGGTCTAGCGCATGGCCGCCCCGCAGTCCACAGGGGGGCGGCGCGAGGACCGCGCGTGGACGGTCGCGGACGCGCTCGCCTGGACCGTCGACTACTTCACCCGCAAAGAGGTCGAGAACCCGCGCCGCAGCGCGGAATGGCTGCTGTCCGCGGCCACCGGCCTCAGCCGCATCGAGCTGTACGCGCACTTCGACCGTCCGCTGACCGAGGCGGAGCGCGCCGAGTTCCGCAGCGCCATCGAGCGTCGGGCCACCGGTGAGCCGCTGCAGTACGTGACCGGCGAGATGCCGTTCCGGCACCTCGTGCTCCAGGTCAAGCCGGGTGTCTTCATCCCGCGCCCGGAGACCGAGGTGCTCGTCGATGCCGTGCTCGAGCACCTCGACCGCATCGGGGGGGACCAGCCGGCGGTGCTCGACCTGTGCACCGGGTCGGGCGCGATCGCGGTCTCGATCGCGTACGAGCGCCCGGGCGTGCGCGTCCACGCGACCGAGATCGTGCCCGCCACGGCCGAGGTGGCGCGCGAGAACGCACGGCGCGCGGGCGTCGAGGACCGTGTCACCGTCCTTGACGGCGACCTGTTCGGTCCCGTTCCCGCGGGACTGCGCGGCGCGTTCGACGTGGTCGTCTCGAACCCGCCCTACATCCCCACCGCCGACATGGCGGGGCTGCCGACGGAAGTGGGCGGCTTCGAGCCTCGGGTCGCCCTCGACGGCGGCGCTGACGGCATGGACGTCGTGCGCCGGATAGCGGAGGACGCGCAGGGCTGGCTGAAGCCGGGCGGTGTTGTTGTGGTGGAGACCGACACTTCCTGCGCGAAAGAGGCTGCGCGCGTCCTTTCCAGGTGGTATGAAGGGGTAGAGGTGAGGAAAGACCTCACCGGACGGGACCGCATCGCGTTCGGCATCAGACGGGAGGCTTGATAGCGATGAGCAAGGTCATCCATATCGATCCGGAGGCACCTTCGGCCGAAGCCATAAACTTGGCGGCTTCGGTGCTCCGGGACGGCGGGATCGTCATTTTCCCGACCGAAACCGTGTACGGCATCGGAGCCGCTGCGACGTCATGCATCGGCCCGCAGGAGATCATCGACATCAAGATGCGTCCGGCCTCCAAGCCCCTCCCGTGGCTCGTGGAGACAGACGACGCGCTCGACACGTACGGCATGGAGGTCCCTGAGTACGCGCACCGGCTCGCGGCGCACTTCTGGCCCGGTCCCCTTTCTCTCGTGGTCAAGGCCAGCGCGCGGGTCAGCAAGGACTTCACGGACAGCCGCGGCACCGTGGCGCTCCGCGCGCCCGATCACGAGGTCGTGCAGGAGCTCATCAAGGCGAGCGGCGGCCCGATCATCACCACGTCCGCCAACACGTCGGGCAAGCACGCACCGACGTCGTTCGACGAGCTGGAGAGCCGCATCGTCGCAGCGGCGGACCTCACGCTCGATGGCGGAGAGACCAAGCACGGCATCGCATCCACCGTCGTGGACTGCACCGGACTGGTGCCTGTCATCCTGCGCGACGGGGCGATCCCGGCAGACGAGATCGCCGCGGTCGCGATGCCGGACGCGTAGACGTTCTCCAAGCGTGGCTTGAGCGATGACGGGGCGCCCTTGGTGGGGCGCCCCGTCGCGGTACAATCCACCCGTTCGAGCGCTCGGGCTCGTCCACACGAAAGGTGACGGGCGTGAGGATCCACATCGGTGCCGACCATGCGGGCTTCGCGCTGAAACAGTCCGTGAAGGACCACCTCGTGTGTTCGGGCCACGACGTCACGGACGTCGGGGCCTTCTCTGAGGAGTCCGTCGACTATCCGGTCATCGCCGAGAAGGTCGGGCGCGCGGTCGCGGACGGCGAGGCTGACCGCGGCGTCCTGGTGTGCGGGACCGGGCTCGGGATGGCGATCGCCGCCAACAAGGTGAACGGCGTGCGCGCGGTCCAGATCAACACGCCCGCGTTCGCCGAGATGTCCCGCCGCCACAACGATGCGAACGTGGTCACGCTCGCGGGCCGCTCCATCGGCCCCGACGAGGCGTTCCCGATCGTCGACGCGTTCTTGGCCACCGATTTCGAGGGCGACCGGCATCAGCGCCGGGTCGACCAGATCTCGGCGATCGAGGCCGCCAACCCGTGCACGCCGCCGTCCGTCTGAACAAGAAAGGCACGTGAGCGCCATGGCTTTCCGGTTCCTCGACTCCGCCGACCCCCAGGTCGCCGCCGCCTGCGCCGATGAGCTCGCCCGTCAGCGCTCGACGATCGAGCTCATCGCGTCGGAGAACTTCACGTCGCTCGCGGTGCTCGAAGCAGCCGGCACGGTGCTCACGAACAAGTACGCCGAGGGCCTGCCCGGCAAGCGCTACTACGGCGGTTGCGAGAAGGTCGACGTGATCGAGAACATCGCCCGGGACCGGGTGAAGGAGCTCTTCGGCGCCGACCACGCCAACGTCCAGCCGCACGCGGGCGCACAGGCCAACATGGCGGTCTACTTCGCGGCGCTGATGCCCGGCGACACGGTGCTCGGGATGAACCTGGCCATGGGCGGCCACCTCACCCATGGGTCTCCCGTCAACTTCTCCGGCAAGTGGTTCAACGTCGTGCCGTACGGCCTCGACATGGAGACCGAGACGATCGACTACGACGAGATGGAACGCCTGGCCGTCGAACACAAGCCGAAGATGATCATCGCCGGGGCGAGCGCCTACCCCCGCATCATCGACTTCCCCCGTTTCGCCGACGTCGCGAAGAAGGTCGGCGCCGTGCTGATGGTCGACATGGCGCACATCGCCGGGCTGGTGGCCACCGGTGCGCATCCGTCACCGGTGCCCTATGCGGACTTCGTGACCTCCACTTCGCACAAGACACTGCGCGGACCGCGCAGCGGGTTCGTGCTGTGCAAGGAGGAGTGGGCCGCCAAGCTCGACAAGGCGGTGTTCCCGGGCCTGCAGGGCGGCCCGCTCGAGCACATCATCGCGGCCAAGGCCGTCGCCTTCGGCGAGGCGAGGCAGCCGTCTTTCACGACCTACATCGACCAGGTCGTCCTGAACGCCCGGGTCATGGGCGAGGCGATGGTCGGGCGCGGATTGCGCCTCGTATCGGGCGGGACCGACAACCACCTCGTGCTCGTGGACCTGCGCGCGGCCGACATCACCGGCAAGGACGCGGAGCACCTGCTCGAGGACTGCGGTATCACGGTGAACAAGAACGCCATCCCGAACGACCCCCAGTCGCCGTTCGTCACGAGCGGCATCCGCGTCGGTTCGCCCGCGATCACGACCCGCGGGTTCGACGAGAAGGACGCACGCGAGGTGGGGGAGCTCGTCGCCGCAGCGATCTTCGGCCGCGACGACGAGGCGGAGCTCGGCCGCGTGCGCACCCGCGTGCGCGAGCTGGTCGAAGCTCACCCGCTCTACCCCGAGCTGTGATGTAAGGTTCACGAGGAGCGCGAAGGCTGCAGCCATCGCTTTGACGGGTCGCTGAAAAGGAGACGTGGGATGCGGTACGCGCACAACGTGACGGTGGTGGACCACCCGCTCGTCCAGCACAAGCTCTCCGTACTGCGTGACATCCGCACCGGTCCCAAGGAGTTCCGGGAGCTGGTCAGCGAGCTGGCGCAGCTGATGGCGTACGAGGCGACCCGCGAGTTCCAGCTCGCGGAATCGACGGTCACGACGCCCATCTGCGAGACCACCACCAAGGTGCTCGCCGGCAAGAAGGTCGCCATCGTGCCGATCCTGCGCGCCGGTCTCGGCATGGTCGACGGCATCCTGTCGCTCATCCCGGCGGCCAAGATCGGGCACATCGGCCTGTACCGCGACCCCAAGACGCTCCAGCCGGTCGAGTACTACTGCAAGCTGCCGGAGGACATCGGAGACCGTGACGTCATGATCGTCGACCCGATGCTCGCGACGGGAGGATCCGCCTCCGCGGCGATCCAGTTCCTCCGTGACCGCGGCGCCCGGTCGATCCGGCTGCTGTCGATCATCGCCGCCCCGGAGGGCATCGCTGCGGTCGTCAAGGCGGACCCGCACGCGCAGGTCTACGTCTGCGCCGTGGACAGCCACCTGAACGACCACGGCTACATCGTCCCCGGGCTCGGCGACGCCGGCGACCGCCTCTTCGGCACTCTGTGAAGGCGGGGAGAGCGTGATCGACAGACCCAGCTGGGACGCCTACTTCATGACGATCGCGTACGAGGTCTCGACGCGGTCGACCTGCCTGCGGCGACGCTGCGGCGCGGTGATCGTGAAGGACCGCCGCATGCTCGCAACGGGCTACAACGGGACGCCCAAGGGGCTTCGCCACTGCGAAGAGGTGGGGTGCCTTCGCGAGCAGCGCGGGATCGCCTCCGGTTCGCATCATGAGCTGTGCCGTGGGATCCACGCCGAGCAGAACGCGGTGGTGCAGGCGGCGCTGTATGGGGTCGCCATCGGCGGCTCGATGATCTACACCACCACCCAGCCGTGCGTGCAATGCGCCAAGATCCTGATCAACGCGGGCATCACCGAGATCGTCTACGCCGAGGCGTACCCGGACGAGCTGTCCGAGGAGATGCTCGCGGAATCCGGCGTCGCGCGGCGCCTGTACGTGCCCGCGGGCTGCTGAGCGTGCGGACATGCCGTTGATCCCCGTCCCGATCCAGGCACCCACCGTCATCCACGTCCTTCTGCTCATGGTGGTCGCGATAGCAGCGACGCTCGCTGTCACACCGGTCGTGCGGGACCTGAGTATCCGCGCCAAGCTCATGGACAAGCCCGGGGCCCGCAAGGTGCACACGACCGCGGTACCGCGGTTGGGCGGCATCGGGATCATGGCGGGCTTCACGGCGGCGATGCTCGTCGAGCTGGCCGGGGAGCAGTGGCTCGGGTGGCCGGGGGTGCTGCTGCTCGGCGACGGCCAGGTGCTGGGAACCACTTTCGGCGTCGCTGTGGTCTTCTTTGTCGGCCTTGTCGACGACCTCCGTGGGATGAGGGCCCGCACGAAGTTCGCCGGGCAGCTTCTCGCCGCGGTGGTGACGATATCGTTCGGGCTCAAGATCGACTTCTTCGCCAACCCGTTCGGCGGCGGGCGCCTGCCCCTGGACTGGCTCGGCTACCCGCTGACCGCGCTTTGGCTGGTCGGCTTCGCGAACGTGTTCAACCTCATCGACGGGCTCGACGGGCTCGCCGCCGGCGTCGCGGCGATCGCGGCCGCGAGCTTCCTCGCACTCGCGATGGATATGAACCAGGCGATCGCAGCCGTGCTGGCGGTGGGGGTCATCGGCGGCTGCATCGGCTTCCTGAGGTACAACTTCAACCCCGCGTCGATCTACATGGGCGACTCGGGGGCGCTGTCGATCGGCTTCGCGCTCGGGTGTGTATCGCTCACCGGTGTCATGAAGTCGGCGGCCGCCATCTCCTTGGTCGCACCGTTGCTGATCATCGGGGTACCGCTGTTCGACACCGCCAGCGCGATCATCCGGCGGCGGATGCACGGACGCCCGATACACGAGGCTGACAACGGCCACATCCATCACCGCCTGCTGCACCGTGGGTTCAGCCAGCGTCAGACGGTGCTGCTCATCTACGCCTGGTCGGCTGCGCTGGCGGTCGGCGGCTACGCCATGCGCGATGAGATCCTCCCGTCGCCACTCGCGCGCCTCGCGGTGCTCACGTTCCTCCTCGGTCTTTCGGTGCTCCTTGCGAGGCGCCTTGGTCTTTTCAGCGCGGCGCGCGTGCACGGCGACGGGGTCAACCCTCGGGACTGAGCCCGTCTCGCCAACATCCCCCTCTACGGTGTCGCTCGCGCTGCGTGGCGTCTTGCGCCTCCGGGCATATGCTGTAACATGGGCGCGCTTTCGGAGACACCCCCCGGTCTTCGAGCGACTTCCCGGTCTGCGCCGTTGTGAGACCCCGATCATGCGGTCGGGATCGTTGATTGTGGCGCAACCGCCGGTCTGTCCGCTTCCACCCCGGGCGCTCACGCGAAGAGGGTGTCGCAAGCGTAGATGGATCGAAGGGACCTGAGGACACTGGGCCTGCCTGCCGCGTCGGACATCGTCGCCTTCTTCGGCGGCCCCCTCGTCGCCGGCGTGCTCGGGATCGTGCTCGGTGCGGGCATCCTCGCGCTGACCGCGATGGGAGTCAGGTCGTTCACTCCTGAAACGCTCGAGGTTGGCGCGATGCGTGCTGTCGCGATGCTCGTGTTGGGGCTCTTCATCGCTTTCGCGGGCCTGCTCGTGTACTACCTGTTCGTCCGGCCCGGGCTGGTCGCGTTCGGCCTGGGCCTTGCCGCCGGGTTCGTCGTCCCGGCGACGGTCGCCCTGTTCCGCATGTCAGTCGTCACCAAGCCCTCGACCACCAGGAGGTAGTCGGTCCCCGTGGAGAACCTGGGTCCCGCCGTCACGAAGCTGCTCGAGGAGCTGAACCCGTTCGCGGTGTTCGGCCAGGGCGCCCCTGCCGGCCAAGAGCTCGCGAAGAACGCCGTCGTTCTCACGAACTACAGCTTCTTCCTCATCTGCGCGATCGCGCTGACCGCACTGTTCTTTTTCCTGGCGGCGCGCAAGATGTCGCTCGTGCCCAAGGGCATCGGCAACATCGGCGAGCTGGGCGTCGAATTCGTGCGCAACAACATCGTGACCGACGTCATGGGTTCGGCGGGCGCCCCCTACCTGCCGTTCATCGTGACCGTGTTCTTCGCTGTACTGTTCAACAACTTCCTCGGCCTGATCCCGGGGTTCAAGCCCGGCACCGGCACGCTCGGGACCACCTTCGGGTGGGGCATCATGGTCTTCGTGGTCTACAACTGGATCGGCTTCAAGAAGCATGGGTTCGTCGGGTATCTCAAGAGCTTCCTACCGTCCGGCACGCCGTGGTGGCTGGTCCCGCTGATCTACCCGCTCGAGATCATCAGCCACTTCCTTCGCCCGTTCACTCTGGGCGTCCGTCTCTACGCCAACATGTACGCGGGCCACATCGTGCTCGGCGTGTTCGGCATCTTCGTCGTGATGGTCGCGAGCGCGCTGAGCCCCGTCGGCGCGGTCGTCGGCGGCCTGTCGCTGATCATGCAGATCATCATGTACGCCTTCGAGGTGTTCGTGGCCTTCATCCAGGCGTACGTCTTCGCGATACTCACCGCCGTGTACATGAACGGCGCCCTGCACGCAGGGGAGCACTAGCGCATCGGCCCCAACGGCGGCCATCCGCGGCCGGCGTGAAGCACGCAGACGTATTTCGGGTTAGGTTCGGGCCCCTCGATCGGGACCCGGTGACAAGAGGAGGAACTGTGGGAGGTTCACTGAGCGTTCTGGGCGCGGGTCTCGCGTTCGGTCTCGGCGCGATCGGCCCCGGCATCGGCGTCGGTTTCGTGGCTGGCAAGGCGATCGAAGGCATGGCCCGCCAGCCCGAGATGGCCGGCCGTATCCAGACCACGATGTTCATCGGCATGGCGCTCGCCGAGGCCATCGCACTGCTCGGCTTCGTTCTCGCGTTCGTCCTGCAGGCCGCCGGGTAGGCATCGTCACCACCAGGCGACGCTTGGCGGGTAAGGAGCACCGATGGACAAGATCATCCCGCTGACCTCCGAGCTGTTGGTCTCGCTCGTGTCGTTCGGCGTGCTCTTCGTGCTGATGTGGAAGTTCGCGCTTCCTCCGATCACGAAGATGCTCGACGAGCGCGCGGCCAAGATCAAAGACTCGCTGGAGATGGCGGAGGAGACCCGCGTCGAGGCGGAGCGTCTGCTCGACGAGTACAAGGCGCAGCTCGCCGAGGCACGCCTCGAGGCGAACCGCGTCATCGAGCAAGGCCGCAAGGTCGCCGAGACGATGAAGGACGAGATCGTCGCGAAGGCGAACGAGGAGCGCGAGTCGATGTTGGCCCGCGCCCGCGACGAGATCCAGGGCGAGAAGCGCACGGCCATGGCCGAACTCCAGGCCCAGGTCGCTGACCTGTCCGTGGCGGTCGCGAACCGGATCATCGGTGCGACGTTGTCGGCCGACGACCATAAGGCGCTCATCGCGAAGTCCATCGCAGAGGTGGGAAGCCTCGATGCGTAGCAGCGACGCCGCATCCGCCTATGCCCGCGTGCTCTTCGATATGGCGTTGCTCGCCGACGCTGTGGACGCGACCGACGAGGCTCTGGCGACGGTCGCCGGGGCCGTGCGCGGCGAACGCGAGCTGCGCGAGGCGCTCACAGACACCTCGGTGCCTGTCGAGGCCAAGCGGGCGATACTCCGCGACATCTTCGGGGCGCACGCGACGCCGGAAGCCATCGCGGTCATCACGGTGCTGGCCGAGCGTGGCCTTGTGTCGCTGCTGCCCGACCTCGCGCGGCTCTACGGCGAGATCGCCGAGGCCGAGCGCGGCATCGTGGCCGCGGAGGTCACCACCGCCGTCCCGCTCGACGACGCGCTCCGCGCGTCTCTGACAGACAAGCTCGCCGCCTCGCTCGGCCGCCCCGTCTCGCTCCGCGAGCGTGTGGACGCGTCGATCGTCGGTGGCGTCGTGATCAAGGTCGCAGGCCGTGTCTTGGACGGCAGCGTCGCGTCGCAGCTCGAGGGCGTGCGGCGCGCGCTCGCGACCGAAACTGGAGGCGAGGCGTAAGTGACGGACATCACCGCAACGAGCATCAGCGAGGCGCTCAAACGACAGCTCGCGTCGTTCTCCGCCTCACTCGATGTGCGCGACGTAGGCACCGTCATCGCGCTGGGCGACGGCATCGCACACGTGGACGGGCTCAAAGGCGCCATGTCCGGCGAGCTGCTCGAGTTCATCGGCGAGGGCGGCCACACCATCATGGGCATGGCGCTCAACCTCGATGAGAACGAGGTCGGGGCGGTGCTGCTGGGCGAGACCTCGCTCATCAAGGAGAACGACACCGTACGGACGACCGGCCACGTGGTGCAGATCCCTTCCGGCCGCGGGTTCCTCGGCCGTGTCGTCGATCCGCTCGGCGTGCCGATGGACGGCAAGGGCGCGATCACTCCCGAGGGCACGCGTCCGCTCGAGTTCAAGGCCCCGGGCGTCATCGCACGCAAGGGCGTCCATGAGCCGCTTCAGACCGGCATCATGGCCATCGACGCGATGATCCCGATCGGCCGCGGTCAGCGCGAGCTGATCATCGGCGACCGCCAGACCGGCAAGACGGCCGTCGCGGTCGACACGATCATCAACCAGAAGGGCACCGGGGTCATCTGCATCTACGTCGCCATCGGCCAGAAGGCCTCCACCGTGGCGACCGTCGTGCAGACGCTCGAGGGGTACGGCGCCATGGACTACACGATCATCGTCGCCGCGAACGCATCCGACCCCGCGCCGGTGCAGTACATCGCGCCGATGGCGGGTGCCGCGATGGGTGAGTACTTCATGTACAACGGCGAGGACGGCCGTCCCGCGAGCAAGGACAACCCAGGCCGGGCAGTCCTGGTCGTATACGACGACCTCTCAAAGCAGGCCGTCGCCTACCGTCAGATGTCGCTGACGCTCCGTCGTCCGCCGGGCCGCGAGGCGTATCCGGGCGACGTTTTCTACCTGCATTCCCGCCTTCTGGAGCGTGCGGTCAAGATGAACGACGAACTGGGCGCCGGCTCCATGACGGCCCTGCCGATCATCGAGACGCAGGCCGGTGACGTGTCGGCCTACATCCCGACCAACGTCATCTCCATCACGGACGGGCAGATCTTCCTGCAGTCGGACCTGTTCTTCCAGGGCGTCCGCCCGGCGGTCAACGTCGGCATCTCGGTCTCCCGAGTCGGCGGTGACGCGCAGATCAAGGCGATGAAGCAGGTCGCGGGCTCGCTGCGCCTCGACCTCGCCTCGTACCGCGAGCTGGCCGCCTTCGCTCAGTTCGGGTCCGACCTGGACAAGTCCACGCAGAACACGCTCTCGCGTGGCGCCCGCCTCGTCGAGCTGTTGAAGCAGGGCCGCTACGTGCCGATGCCGGTCGAGAAGCAGGTCATGGCGATCTTCGCCGGCACGAAGGGCTACCTCGACAAGGTCAGCGTCGAGAACGTGGTCAAGTTCCGCGACGACTTCCTCGCGTTCGTCGAGAGCGCGTACCCCGAGATCGGGACCGCCATCCGGACCGAGAAGGTCATCTCGGCTGACATCGAGGCCGCGTTGGGCAAGGCGCTCGAAGAGTTCTCCTCCGGGCTCGAGGGCTAGGCGGGACGGTACCGATGGCAAACCTTCGCGACATCCAGAAGCGGATCACCTCGACGCACTCCACGCGTCAGATCACGCGCACGATGGAGATGGTCGCGACCGCAAAGATCCGCAAGGCGGCCGACCGCATCGAGTCCGCACGCCCGTACGCCCTCGCGATGATGGAGGTGCTCGGCAACGTCGCCCGCTTCACCGGCGGCGCGTCGCACCCCCTGCTCGAGGCGCACGAGACGCGCTCGAAGGTGGTCGTGATCGCGGTCGCTTCCGACCGCGGCCTGTGCGGGGCGTTCAACAGCAACATCCTGCGCCTGACCGAGCAGATCCTGCGCGACGAGCGCGAGCACGGCGCCGAGGCGGACGTGATCGCCGTCGGCAAGAAGGCGATCGCGTATTTCCGCTACCGGGGGATCGAGCCGATCGCGTCGTACCGCGACGTCTCGGACAAGCCCGCCATCGCGGATGCCCGGTCGATCGCCACGCGCGTGATCGACGGGTACACCGAAGGCGAGATCGATGCGGTGAAGATCGTCTTCAACCGGTTCAAGAACGTCGCCGACCAGGTCCCGGAGATCCACGACCTGCTGCCGATCCGCCCGGAGGCCGTCCAGGCCGCAGCGGACGAGCTGAAGGTCAACCCCGAGTACGTCTTCGAGCCGTCGGCCTCCTCGGTGCTGGAGCGCCTGCTCCCGACGTACGTCGAGACGCTGGTGTACCGCGCGTTGCTGGAGTCCGCCGCGTCCGAGCAGGGCGCGCGCCGCAAGGCGATGAAGTCGGCGACCGACAACGCCGGCGAGATGATCACGACGCTCACCCGCACGTACAACCGCGCCCGCCAGGGTGCGATCACGAACGAGATCGCCGAGATCGTCGGCGGCGCCGCTGCGCTGGAGAAGAAGAAGTAGATGGCAGTCAACGAGAAGGAAGCGCCCATGAACACCGGACGCATCGTACGGGTCATCGGACCGGTCTTGGACGTCGAATTCGGACCGGAGTCGATGCCCGCGATCTACAACGCCCTGAAGGTGAAGACCGACTCGCCGATCGGGCTGATCGACGTCACCGCAGAGGTCGAACAGCACCTCGAGGGCAACGTCGTCCGCGCCATCGCGATGTCGTCCACCGACGGTATCCAGCGCGGCATGGAGGCCGAGGACACCGGCGGTCCGATGATGATGCCGGTCGGTCCCTCCACGCTCGGACGCATCTGGAACGTGCTCGGCGAGGTCATCGACGGGGGAGCGATGCCCGAGGTCGAGGGCTACTACCCGATCCACCGCGGGGCGCCGGAGTACGAGGACCTCGAGCCGACCACCGAGATCTTCGAGACCGGCATCAAGGTCGTCGACCTGCTCGAGCCCTACATCAAGGGCGGCAAGACCGGACTGTTCGGCGGTGCGGGCGTCGGCAAGACCGTCATCATCCAGGAGCTGATCAACAACCTCGCCATGGCGCATGGCGGTACGTCCGTCTTCTGTGGAGTCGGCGAGCGCACCCGTGAGGGCACCGACCTTTACCACGAGATGAGCGAGTCGGGGGTCATCAAGAAGACCTGCCTCGTCTACGGCCAGATGAACGAGCCTCCGGGAGCCCGTCTGCGCGTCGGGCTGGCCGGCCTTACCGTGGCGGAGTACTTCCGCGACCAGGGCCAGGACGTGCTTCTCTTCATCGACAACATCTTCCGTTTCACCCAGGCCGGTTCCGAGGTCTCCGCGCTGCTCGGACGCATGCCGTCGGCGGTCGGCTACCAGCCGACGCTCGCGACCGAGATGGGCGAGCTCCAGGAGCGCATCACGTCGACTCGCCGGGGTTCGATCACGTCGGTCCAGGCGATCTACGTGCCTGCGGACGACCTCACCGACCCGGCTCCTGCCACGGCGTTCAGCCACCTCGACGCCACAACCGTCCTGTCGCGCTCGATCGCCGAGCTCGGTCTGTACCCGGCTGTCGACCCGCTCGCGTCGTCCTCGCGCGCGCTGTCGGCCGACATCGTCGGCGAGCAGCACTACAGCGTCGCGCGCGCCGTCCAGGAGGTGCTGCAGACCTACAAGGACCTGCAGGACATCATCGCCATCCTCGGCATGGACGAGCTGACCGAGGAGCAGAAGCTCACGGTCGCCCGTGCCCGCAAGATCCAGCAGTTCCTGTCGCAGCCGTTCTTCGTGGGCGAGCAGTTCACGGGCCTACCCGGCCGCTACGTCAAGCTCGAAGAGACGATCCGCGGTTTCGACATGATCGTGAAGGGCGAGTGCGACGCGCTGCCCGAGCAGGCGTTCCGCTACGTCGGCAACATCGAAGAGGCCTTCGAGAAGGCCGAGCAGCTGAAGGCGGCTGAGTAGCCGCCGTGGCGCGCACCCTCATCGCGGAGATCGTCACGCCGGAGAAGATCGTCTACACCAACGAGGTGGAGATGGTCGTTGCCCCGACGATCGACGGCGAGATCGGCGTCCTGCCGCTGCACGCCCCGCTCGTGGGCGCGCTGAAGGGCGGCGAGGTCCGCGTCAAGATCGGCGACACGATCGAGTGGTTCGCCGTCTCCGGCGGCTACATCCAGGTCCATGAGGACAAGGTCATCATCCTCGCGGACGATGCCGAGATCGCCTCGCAGATCGACGTGGAGCGCGCCCGTCAGGCCAAGGCCCTGGCTGAGCAGAGGATCGCCGATCTCGGCGGCGCCGGCGAAGAGGTCGACGCGCTCGAGCGCGACCTGCGGTGGGCCGAAGTCCGAATAGCGGTAGGGACCGCCCACTAGCAAGCGCCCTCAACGGTTCGATCCCCACCGAGGCCCGGCGGCACGCCCGCCGGGCCTCGCGTTTCGGGAGTACCGCAACAGACTGGTCACGAGTGCGCGTATGCGTATGCGTGCGAGGGACTGTTCGGAGTACGCTGATACCGCGTCCGCTCCAAGGACGCCTGAACACACCGGAGAGGGCGGGAGGGGAATGGAAGCGATCGTCGTCGACGGAGGTCGCCCGCTTGCGGGAACGGTGCGTGTGGGCGGCGCCAAAAACTCCGCGCTCAAGCTCATGGCAGCGGCGCTTCTCGCGCCCGGCGTCACCACGCTCCGCAACGTCCCCGACATCAGCGACGTCGCCGTGATGGCGGAGGTACTCGAGCGGCTCGGGGCGCGCGTCGTGCGCACCGACCACACGCTCACGATCGACACCACGACCCTGACCTCATACGAGGCGCCATACGATCTGGTCGTGCGGATGCGCGCGTCCACCTGCGTCCTCGGCGCGCTGATCGGCCGTTCCGGCCGCGCACACGTCGCGATGCCCGGCGGGTGCAACATCGGTTCGCGCAAGGTCGACATACACATCGCCGGGCTCGAACAGCTCGGCGTGGCGATCAGCACCGAGCACGGCTACATCGACGCGTCTGGCCCTGCGCACGGTGCGCGCGTCGCGCTCGACTTCCCCAGCGTCGGCGCCACCGAGAACCTGCTCATGGCATCGGTGCGGGCCGACGGCGAGACGGTCATCGACAACGCCGCGCGGGAACCCGAGATAGCGGACCTCGCGTCCATGCTCGTCGCCATGGGCGCGCGCATCGAGGGTGCGGGCTCGCCGACGATCACCGTGACCGGCGTCCCAGCCCTCTCACCGGTGGATCACACCGTGGTGGGCGACAGGATCGAGGCCGGCACGTACCTCATCGCCGGCGCGCTCGACTCCGGCCCGGTGACCGTGACCGGCTTCGACCCGACGCATCTCGACATCGTGTTGCAGAAGCTCGAGCACGCCGGTTGCGTCGTGGACAGGGTCGACGACGGCGTGACGATCTCGCGAGTAGGGCCGGTCCGTCCCGTCGACGTGCAGACGCTGCCATACCCGGGGTTCCCCACCGACCTGCAGGCGCCGTTCATGGCACTGCTCGCGATGGCCGACGGCGGGTCGGTCATCACCGAGAACGTCTTCGAGAACCGCTTCATCTTCGCCGACGAGATCGCGCGCATGGGTGCTGACATCCGCATCGATGGCCACTACGCGCTCGTTCGCGGCGTGCCGGCGCTCTCGGGCGCCCCTGTCCGCAGCCCCGACCTGCGCGGCGGCGCCGCGCTCGTGCTGGCGGGCCTGGTCGCCGAGGGGCACACCGTCGTCACCGACATCCACCATATCGACCGCGGATACGAGGGGTTCGTCGACAAGCTCCGATCGCTCGGCGCCGCGGTCCGCCGCGTCGAGGTCAGCGACCCCGAGGCCGCCTAGCGGTGGCGGCACCGATCGGCACGACCAGGAAGGCGAACCCCCATGCTCGATCGTGACCAGATCAAGGCGATCCTCCCGCACCGCGAGCCGTTCCTGCTCGTGGACCGGGTCTTGGAGTTTGAGCCGGGGGTGAGCGCGGTCGGCGAGCTCGACGTCGCCGCCGAGATGTTCTGGGTCCCCGGCCACTTTCCCGACTATGCGGTGATGCCGGGCGTGCTGATCGTCGAGGCGTGCGCGCAGGTCGGCGCGGTGGCGCTGCTGTCGCTGCCTGAGAACGCGGGGCTCATCGCGCTGTTCGCCGGCATCGACAAGGTGCGGTTCAAGCGCCAGGTGCGACCCGGGGAGACCCTTCGCCTGGAGTGCGCCATCACCAAGCGGCGCGGCCCCATCGGCTTCGGGGATGCGAAAGCGTGGGTGGGTGACGAGCTCGCCTGCTCCGGCGAGTTGATGTTCGCGATCCGCTGAACGGTCGCTGGCACGCGCCTCGCTCCGCCTCCGAACGCTGGCGTGCGCGCGGGGCTACGGCTCCGTAACACGTCGGTGACATCGCCAGCGTACCGTATACTCTTCTATCGACTCTGAGCGCGCCGCATGCCGGCAGGCGCGTGAACCGACCGAGAAGGACAGCATGCCCGACGCCTCCGACCGCCCGCGGCGTTCCGCGCGGCACTCCCGTTCAGCTGCGAGCCGGACTCCCCGCGAGATCAAGCACCTGGATCCCTCGGCGTCCCGGGACCCCGTCGTCCGCCAGACCGCGCGTCTGCATGCGCGGGCGCAAAAGGACCTGTCTCTTGGGGCGCGCAAGCGCCGCAGGCGTCGTGCATGGACGATCGCGGCCATCGTCGTGGCGGTCCTCGCCATAGGGCTCACGACCGCGGTCGCGCTGAAGGTGGTCGACGTCGGCAACAAGATCAACGCGGTGTTCTTCAGCGACCCGGCCCTGCAGCAGGAGCTGGCCGGCCAGAAGGCGTCGGCGCCCGGGGAGCCGTTCTACATGGTCCTCATGGGTTCCGACACGAGGCCCGGTCAGACCCAGCAGCGGTCCGATACGCTGATCGTCGCCCGCGTCGACCCGCAGAACAAGAAGATCGCGATGATCTCGATCCCGCGCGACTCCCGCGTGGCGATCCCGGGCAAGTGGACGACCAAGATCAACGCGGCCGCGGTCTACGGTGGGCCGGCGCTCGTGATCAAGACCGTCAAGGAGATCACGGGCCTGCCAATCACGCACTTCGTGAACCTGAACTTCAACGGGTTCCGTGACGTGGTCGATGCCATCGGCGGCGTCTGGATCGACGTGCCGTTCCGCATCTACGACACGCTGGCATCCGCCTACGGCCCGGCGTACGCGACGATCGAGAAGGGCTACCAGAAGCTCGACGGCAAGCACGCCCTGACGTTCGTCCGGACGCGGCACACGATGGCGGACAGCGACTATGGCCGCATGCGCAACCAGCAGGCGTTCATCAAGGCTCTTGCGTCGCAGGCCCTGTCGCTGTCGAACGTGTTCAACGCGTCGCAGATCGTGGACGCGGTTGCTTCGAACCTCGACACAGACATGACGCCGCTGCAGCTCGCGGATCTCGTACTCCAGTTCAAGGGGATGAAGCCGGAGGATCTCGACTCGGCGACCGCCCCCAGCGCCCCCAAGTACATCAACGGCGTCAGCTACGTGATCCTGGACGACGCCAATTTCAAGGCGATGATCGATCGCATGAAGCAGGGGCTGCCGCTCGACCCGACTAAGACCTCCACTGCCACGACCGTCACCATCAAGCCGGCCGACGTGAAGCTGACGGTGCGCAACGGTGCCGGCGTCTCCGGCCTCGGGCAGCAGTGCACGGACTTCTTCACCTCAAAGGGCTTCACCGTTTCCGAGACCGGCAACATGAACCAGTACGTCTACGGACGCACCCTGATCGTGTACCAGAAGGGCTACGAGACTCAGGCCAACTTCGTGCGTGAGACGCTCGGCTTCGGCGACGTCCTGCCGTCCGCCGGCATGTACACCTTCAAGACTAACGTGATGGTGGTCATCGGCAAGGATTGGAAGAACCCCGCGACGACCCCATAGGCGCCCTCCCCACGTACCCGCGACTGACACACCATCCTTCGTCCGCCTTCCGGCGGACGAAGTCGTTCACCGGGCGAGCAATGGTTCAACCCGAGTGCCGATAGCGCCGATACAACGACTGACAGACGCCGCATCGGCGTTGTGTCGTCATGTCGAGGCGTGGTCCGGGAGGATCTCGGGTGCATCGCAGGATCGCGGTCCTTACTGTGACGTTGGTGCTGGCGCTCGCCGCACATGTGCCTGCGGCGTCGGCATGGGGCAACGGGAACAACGGCGGCAACGGCTACGGCACCCATGACTGGGTGCTGGACGAGGCCATCCAGTTCGCCGGCTCCGAGGGTGGTTGGATCGACGTCCGGACCGCGCTACTTGCGAGCGACGATCCCGACAACGTCGGGTACAGCGCCGCGCTCCATGGCTTCTACGACAACTCCAGGCTTCGCGGCGGTCCGCAGGAAGTCGCCGACGTCTACTTCCAGGTCGTGAACGCCTACCGTGCGGGCGACTACGAGACCGCGAGCGTGCTCCTGGGCCAGATGTCCCACTACTACGCCGACGTGCTCAACCCGTGTCACGCATCATCGTTGTCCCTGGGACGGTCGGTGCTGCATGCGGCGTACGAATGGGACGTGGGTCCGTTCACGCGGTGGAGCGGGGAGAACCGGGACTGGATCACCCCGCGCCCGCCCGCCCTGGTCAGGGACGTCCGGGCCAAGGCGGTCGCGGGTGCCGCTTTCGCGCGGGTGATGTACCCGGTGCTGCTGACCCAGTACACGCGGACCGGTACCTTCGACGTGGGTGCGGAGCCGGTCCTCGGCGTGACCGAACAGGCCCTCAACAGGGCCGCCAACGACCTGGCGGACATCATCCGATCGGTGCCGGTCGGGGCGGGGCTCGCGCACGCGCCGGCTCAGGCGAAGGCCGACATGTCGCGGCACGATCCGGACCCCGGCAACATCCCTAACGCATTCGTGATCTGCCGCGACGCGACGGGCAAGCCGATGGAGGGCGTTGGAGTGGCGTTCACGTGGCATCTCCCGAGCGGGGACGTCACCTACGTCCGCTACAGCGACCCCCACGGCCTCGCCAAGGACTACCACCGCATCGTCGCCGAGGACCTCGGCCACAAGATCAAGGTCACGACCGCGGCCGCGTCGAGCGGAGAGGTGACGACGTCCACGACGTACGTCACTCCGCGCATCAGGCTCGGCTACGGCACGCGCGGCCTGCGGGCCAGCGTGTCCAGCGCGCACCCGCCCTTGGATACGGTCGTCACGGCCCGAGCTGCCGTTCGTGACACGCTCGGGCGGCCGGCGGTGGGCCTGACCGTCATCTTCACATGGCACTACGCTTCCGGCGACCTTGCGGGCACTGCGGTGACCGATGCGAGTGGCGTCGCGCGCTTCCAGCGCAACGTCGGTCAGGCGCGCCGCGGGACGGTCGTCAAGGTGACCACGAAGATCAGCGTGGCTGGAAGGTCGGCTACGGCGTCGTTCACCCCTAGGTAAGAGTTCCTGGACGGGGTGTCGGTCTATGCCAAGAGGCCCCGCACATGCGGGGCCTCTTGGCATAGACCGCGGGAGAGATCGGCTCCTAGGGAGTGGGCGTCGCGGCCGCCCCCGCTGTCGTGATGGTGCTTCCATACGCTATCGCAAGAGCGCTGGGGAGCGTGCCCGCGAACTCCACGCGGTCGCCGTTGACGACGATGACGCTCGCCAACTGCGCCATCGAGTTGTTCTGGGCCTGCAGGAACACCGGCTGTATGTACGCGACGCCGTTCTCCGCCGGCATCACGAGCATGCTGCCGAACAGCACCGAGTTGCCGGGCTGGCTCCAGAGCGTGAGCTGCTGCGAGATGCGCGGGTCCTGGTTGATACGCGCGCTGATGTTGCGCGGGCCCAGTGTGACGCGGGACTTCGGCAGGAGGTAGACGGTGCGGGCGCCGTAGCTGTCCGGGTCGCATGCGGTGGCCATCCAGCCCACGAGGTTGTCGCGGTTCGGCAACGAGAACGGCTGCAGCAGGTACATCGCCTTGCCGGTCGAGTTCCCCGCCGCGTCCGGCAGATCGAGCATCAGGTACGCGGGCTGCATCGGCTTGCCGCTCGCGTCCTTCGGCACGTCCCATAGGTCCTCGCGGTTGTAGAACACCGTCGGGTCGGTCATGTGGTAGGTGCGGTACGCGTCCGCCTGCGCCGAGAACATCCTCCGTGGGGCGCGGACGTGGTCGGACACGGACGCCGGCATCTCCGACTCCGGGGTGATGATCGTGGGGAAGATCGCCGCCCATGCGTCGCGGATCGGGTCTGTGCCGCTGGCGTAGAAGCGCATCTCGCCGGTATAGGCATCCATGACGACCTTCACCGAGTTGCGCAGGTAGTTCGTGCCGTCTGCGAGCGGCTGCGAGTTCGGGTAGTGGTTCGACGACGTGTAGGCGTCGAGTATCCATACGACGCGACCGTTGACGATCGCGGCATAGGGCTGATCGTCGTAGGTGAGCCACGGTGCGAGCTTCATCGCCCGTTCCCGGACGCCGCGATACAGCAGGATCTGGCTGTTCTCGGTGATGTAGCTCGAGAAGAGCATCTGGTCGGAGCCGAGACGGACCGCCCATGCGAGCCGCGAGAGCGCCGAGCCCACCGGCGTGCCGGTGCCGGTGTAACGCGTGGTCGCGTTATCGCCGGAGGTGGGGTAGTCGAACTCGTCGACTCCCGTGCCGACGATCGCGTACCCGGTCATGTCCGGGCCGAAGTAGATGCGCGGCTCGTCGACCTGCAGCGAAGGGGCTTCAGCGGCGACGCTCGACGCGACCGTGGAGGGCACGTCGCCGACGAGGAAAGTCGGGAACCCCTGGGCGGTGGTCTGGCTCACGGACGAGATCGCCAACCCGTAACCGTGGGTGTAAACGAGATGCGTGTTGACCCACGTCTGCGCGTTGGCCGGAAGGCCGGTCGGATCGATCTGCCGCGCCGAGACGAGCACCTGCTTCAGCTCTCCGCCGATCCGGTACCGGTCGAAGTCGATGGTCGAGAGCTTGTAGTAGGGGCGGATCGTCTGCAGCTGGTTGAAGGCCTGGGCCACCGTGTCGGGGGTCCAGACCGTCGCGTCGGCCAGAAGCTTCTCCGCCGCCGCGGAGGCGCTCGCGTCGAGAGAGGTAAGTCCGGCGTACTGGACGCCCTCCACCGAGCTGAGGTCGAAAGCGGCACGTGTCATCGCGATGTTGCGCGCGCGGTACGGCTGCTCGAGCGTCGCCTCGTTCGGCGTGGCGACGTAGGTCTGCACGGCCCACGGCCACACACCCACGATGAGGACGGCGGCGACGGCGTAGGCCGCTCCCGCCATGAACACGAGCTTCCACCCGCGCCGGCGAGAGGTGAAGTACAGCACGCCGGCCAACCCGATCGACAGCACGCACATGATCCAGAACCCGGGAAGCGCGGCGACGATGTCGGAATATGACGCGCCGAAGATCTGTCCCGCGGGGGAATACGAGATCCGCCACACCGCGACCCAGAAGTTCAGGGCGATGGCGAGCATCAGGATCGTCGCGAGCGAGAAGAGGATCTTCTTGAGCTGCGCCCAACGGACCGGGATGGTGTCCACGACCCTGACCCGGCTCGAGGCCGTGATGGCGGCGACCGTGACGATAGCGACCACGATCAGCCCGTTGAGCCACTGGTACAGGAGCTCGAAGGCCGGGAGCACGAAGATGAAGAAGCCGACGTCCACGCCGAACTGGAGGTCCTGGACGCCGAAGCTATGGTTCGCCGCGGCGAGCCGGAACGTCATCCACTGCTGGGACATGGCAAGGGCCAGCGCGCCGGCCAGGAGAACGCAGACGAAGGCGGTGGTCCGCACGAGTCTCGGCTCCTCGCTGATGACCCGCCAGGCCGCTCTCGCGCTGGCGTGGATGACGAGGAAGCCTGCTGTCGCGAAGACGAACCAGACCGCCAGCTGCGTCAGCGAGGTGCCCCAGAACACTTCCTGTTGGCCCTGGCTCACGTACCACTGGTAGTCGGTCCAGACGCCCGCGACCCACGAAAGCGCCCCGAGGGCGACGATCACGGCCACCAGCGCCCCGACCCACAGGGCGACCTTCTTCGACCAACTGAGCTTCTTCATGCCACCCCTGTTCCTCGGACGCCGATTCTAGCATTGAGGCGCTGGCAGATGGCCCGCTCCGATACCCTTTCGACACCTTCCGTGCGCCGTGCGTTGCCGCTCAGCGGTGCTATCATGCAGACTTCGGACGCCGCTTCGGCCGTCGCCACCTATCGTCCTCGGGGTGTTGCCTCGATGCGCTTCTTCATATCGGTCGCGACGTTCGTCGCTCGCTGTGTCTACGCCGCCATGAAGGCGGTCGTTCCCGTCCGTCACAAGGTCCTCTTCCTCAGCCGGCAGTCCGACGTCCCGTCCCTCGACTTCACGCGGCTCGCGGAGGCGCTCCACGCCAAAGACCCGGACCTCGAGATCGTCATGCGGTGCCGGATGTTGGGGGAGGGGTCCGTCGCGCGCGCGCTCGACATGCTCGCCATCGTCGGGCAGATGTACCACCTGGCCAGCTCCCGTGCCTGCGTGGTCGACGGCTACGTGATCCCGGTCAGCCTGCTGACCCATCGCCAGGGCTTCTTCGTCGTGCAGATGTGGCACGCGCTGGGCGCGGTCAAGAAGTTCGGATACCAGACGATCGGGCGGCCGGGCGGGCGCTCGGCGACGATCGCGTCGGCGATGAGGATGCACCGCAACTACGACCTGGTGCTGTGCAGCGGGCCGGGCACCGTCCCGTTCTTCGCCGAAGCGTTCGGCGTGGACCCTCCGGTCGTCGCTCCCTTGGGCGCCCCGCGGGTCGACTACCTGCTAGAGGCCGCCGACGCTATCGGGTCGGGAGGCCTGCCTGACGGCGCGGCGAAGGTCCGTGCGGGGTCGCCCCTGCTCGACGCCCCGGAGCGCATGGTCGTCCTGTATGCGCCGACGTTCCGCAAGACCGGCGGTGACCGTTACCGGGACGTCGCCGCGCGCTTTGCGGACGACCGGTACACTCTCATCGTCAAGCCCCATCCGCTGGAGAGCGCGCGGGTCGAGGGGGCGAACATCGTGAACGCCGGAGGTGCCGACATCCTCGACATCCTGCCCTTGTGCGCCGCGGTGATCACCGACTACTCAGCGGTCGCGTTCGAGGCCGCGGTGATGGGCCTGGCCGTGTACTTCTACGTGTACGACATCGACGACTACGTGCGCGATCACGGCCTCAACATCGACCCGCTCGACGAGATGCCGGAAGTGAGCTCGCGCGACATCGGTACCCTGGCGGACCTGATCGACGAGGGAGCGCCGCGCCCCCGGTCGATGGAGTTCTTCAGGGAGTCCTACGCCTCCGCCCCCCGGGGCTGTGCCGACCGCATAGCCGACCGGATCCTCGAAGCGATGAAGGCCTAGACACGGACATGGCGAGATCCAAGACGATGAAGTCCATCCGCGGCGCGCTCCGCGACCTGGCGCTGGCGATCGGCAAACGGTCCCCGGCGGTGCTCTCCGCCGTCCGGGCGCGTTCGGTCGCATCTCAGGCCCGGTCGTATCGGGCGTTGTGGGACTCGATCGCCATGGGACCGGCCTCGGTGGTGTTCGAGAGCTTCGAGGGCCGCGGCTACACCGACAGCCCGCGCGCGCTGTACCAGGCGATGCTGGGAGATCCGCGGTTCGCCGGCACGGAGAAGGTCTGGGCGTTCCGCACGCCGCTCGTCCGCGCGCTCCAGGCCCGTGGCGGCTACGACGTACGCGGGATCGGCGAACCCGCGCCCGGGGACACGATCCCGGTGGACCTGGAGTCGACTCTCGGCATGGTCGCGCTTGAAGAGTTGCTCGGTGCGGTCATCGTCCCGTTCAAGTCGCCCGAGTATCGCCGCGCGCATGCGCGCGCCTCGGTCTGGGTCTCGAACACCGTCGTGCCCGGCTACATGGCGCTGCGGCCGGGGCAGACGTACCTCCAGGCGTGGCACGGCACTCCGTTCAAGCGGCTCGGCTGCGACATACCGAGCGGGACCGCGGGGAGCGCGGGGATGGCGGTCCGGGACATCCACGAGCGCTATCGCCGCGAGGGCGCGAGGCTCACGTGGCTCCTCTCGCAGTCTCCCTATGCGACCGACAAGCTCGGATCCGCGTTCGATCTTGTGTCGACCGGCCGTGCCGACGCCATCTTGGAGCTGGGCTACCCCCGCAACGACTTCCTCTCGACCTTCACGCCACAGGATGTCGCGCGCATCAGGACCAGGCTGGGCGTTCCCGCGGGCAAGAAGGCCATCCTGTACGCCCCGACCTGGCGCGAGAATCAGCACACGTCGGGTGTCGGCTACACGTTCGAGACCGAGGCCGACTTCGACGCGCTCCGTGAGGCGCTCGGCGACGAGTATGTCGTACTCTTCCGGGCCCACTGCCTGATCGCGAGCAGGTTCGACTTCGCGGCGTATGGCGGGTTCGTCATCGACGTCTCGAGCGCGGACGACATCAGCGACCTCTACGTCGTCAGCGACGCGCTCGTCACCGACTACTCGAGCGTGTTCTTCGACTACGGGAACCTGCGACGGCCGGTGGTGTTCTACATGTACGATCTCGACCAGTACGCGGGCGAGGTGAGGGGCCTGTACCTGGGGCTCGACGAGTTGCCCGGACCTGTCGTGCGGACGACCCGTGAGTTGATCGACGCGCTCAAGGCGTCCGAGCACCCGACCGCGGAGGACGTGGCCCGCCGCGAACGCTTCCGCGAGCGTTTCTCTCCGCTTGATGACGGGCACGCGAGCGAACGTGTCATCGAGCGTATGCTTGCCGGGGGCGCGAAGCTTGTTGGTACCGATCGGGCTGGAGGTGGTTCGGCGTCATGAAGCGGGTCCTGACATACGGAACGTTCGATCTGCTCCACCACGGCCACATCCGGCTGCTCAGGCGCGCCAAAGCCTTGGGCGACTACCTGATCGTCGCGGTCTCCACGGACGAGTTCAACGCCGGCAAGGGCAAGCAGTCGTACCACGACTACGCGCTCCGCACGGAGGTCGTGGAGTCGATCCGCTACGTCGACCTCGTGATCCCGGAGGAATCGTGGGAGCAGAAGATCGACGATGTGAAGCGCTACAACGTCGACGTCGTCGTCATGGGTGACGACTGGGCCGACAGCGACCGCTTCGACTACCTGAAGGACTACTGCGAACTCGTCTTCCTGCCGAGGACCGAGGGCATCTCCACGACTGAGATCAAGGAGGACCTCGGTGGCGCAAGCTAGACAGGCGCCACTCGACCTCCTGGCGATCAGGGCGAAGCGCTACGGCGCGACGCTCGTCGACATCGTCAGGGAGCACCGCGACTACCGGAAGCAGATCTTCCAGCTGGCCGCGGTGGACCTGATGAGGACGTACCGCGGTTCCGCGCTCGGATGGCTGTGGGCGGTCATCAAGCCGTCCGTGACCATCTTGGTGTACTGGTTCGCCTTCTCGGTGGGACTGCGCGCGGGCAAGGACGTCGGCGGCTTCCCGTTCTTCCTGTGGCTGGTCGCGGGGATCATCCCGTGGTTCTACATGTCGGAGATGCTGACCCAGGGTTCCACCAACTTCAAACGCTACGACTACCTGGTGACCAAGATCAGGTTCCCGGTTTCGACGATATCGACGTTCGTGAGCCTGTCGAAGCTGTACGTGCACATAGCGCTGCTGCTCATCGTCGTCGTGCTCTTCATCCTGTTCGGTTACCCCGTCGACGTCTACTTCCTGCAGCTGCCGGTGTATGTGGCGCTCATGTTCCTGTTCTTCACGATGTGGTCCATGTTCGCCTCGCTGCTCTCCGCGATGAGCAAGGACTTCGCGAACGTCGTCAGCTCGTTCGTCATGGCGATCTTCTGGGTGTCCGGGATCATGTGGGACGTCAACCAGATCTCCGATCCGGTGCTCTCGAAGGTGCTCCTGTTCAACCCCGTCACGTTCCTGGCCAACGGCTATCGCAACGTCTTCATCTACAAGCGGTGGTTCTTCCAGGACACGTTCGCGCTCATGGCGTTCCTGATCATGCTCGCGGGCATGTTCGGGCTGGCCCTGTACACCTTCCACCGCCTGCGGCGCGACATCGCCGACGTGCTGTGAGGATGCTGGCATGACCGCCTCTGATGTCGTCATCGACTTCCGCCACGTGTACAAGCGGTATCGCCTGTACCGCAGTGACAAGCACAGGTTCCTCGGCATCTTCACGAAGCGGGTCAAGTACCGGGAGGTGTTCGCCAACCGCGACCTGACCTTCAAGGTCAAGCGCGGCGAGTCGTTGGCGATCCTGGGCAAGAACGGCGCGGGCAAGTCGACGATGCTCAAGATGATCACCGGCGTTGCGTTCCCTTCATCGGGCCACATCGAGGTCAACGGCCGGGTGAGTGCGCTGCTGGAGCTGACTGCCGGTTTCGACCCGGAGTTCACGGGGCGCGAGAACGTCCACCTGCGCGGCCAGCTGTGGGGGCTCGACAAGGAGGAGATCCTGGCGCTGGAGAAGCAGGTCGTGGAGTTCGCTGACATCGGTGTCTATATGGACCAGCCGATGCGCACGTACTCGAGCGGTATGAAAGCGCGCGTCGGGTTCGCCATCTCCGCGAGCATCAATCCCGAGATCCTGGTAGTCGACGAGGCCCTCAGCGTCGGTGACAAGGCGTTCAGGGAGAAGTGCGACCGCAAGATCAAGGAGATCATGGCGAAGGACGATGTGACGGTCATCTTCGTCACCCACTCGTCCCCCTCTGCGGCTGCCGTATGCAACCGCGGCATGGTCCTGGAGAAGGGCAAGTTGGTCTTCGACGGGTCGATCGACGATGCGATCGAGTTCTACGAGGGCCCCCGGGAACAGCCGCTGGTGGCCGAGGTCTGACGCCGCCGCGCCAAGGGCGCAGCCCGCTCGGTGGTAGAATCGACGAGCGCACCATGTTCGAGCCCGCCCGCGAACGTCCGTCGCAGCAGCACATGTCGCAGCCGCACCACCGCACGGAAGGGACAGTGGCCGCATGACGGCACAACCCCGACATCTCACCGCGTTGCGCGTCGTCCTGTGCGCCGCGTTCCTCCTCGTCGTCTCGCTGGCCGCGCCCGCAGCGGCGCGTGCGGACTCCATTTTCAGCGTCGCCGGTCGTGGCTGGGGCCACGGTATCGGCATGACGCAGTACGGCGCCATGGGCTACGCGCAGCAGGGCAAGGCGTACGATTGGATCTTGGCCCACTACTTCCAGCAGACGACCCTGGCTACCCGCGTCGAGCTCACGGTGAAGGTTGATCTCGACGCGGGCAAGGCGGCGCGGTCCTCGTGGAGGATCGCGGCGGCGAGTGTCTCGACGACGCTGACCGTGACGGACTACACGAACGGGGCGCGCAGCATCGAGGTCACCCGAGGCGCCAGCGTGTGGATGACTTTCAAGGCGGGCGGGGCCGTCTTGAGCTCCGACAAGTACGACTCCGTCACGAAGACCCACTCGGTCGGTTCGGTCGTCGCGACGTTCTCCGGTTCGGTCATCGCCGCGACCGGTGCGGCGGCGACGTCGGAGGTTCGGATACTCGGCACCAGCGGTGCGTTCTCGCAGGCCAACATCGCGTGGCGCGGCCGGATCCGTTTCACGCCCGTCACGACGACAGGGCATGCGATCGACTACGTTCCCATGGAGCAGTACCTCCGGGGGGTCGTCCCACGCGAGTCGCCCTCCAGCTGGCCTGTCGAGGCGTTACGGGCACAGGCGGTCGCGGCGCGCAGCTACGCATACGGTTCCGCGCTGTCGGGCTCGGTCCTTTGGTGTACGACCGCTTCCCAAGTCTACAACGGGGCCGACGACGGTCCGAACAACCACGAGTCGGCGAAGACCGATGCGGCGGTGGCCGACACCGCGAACCAGTTCGTCGTCTATGGGTCGGGCGTGGTGCAGACATTCTTCTCGTCGAGCAGCGGCGGGCGCACCGCGAACAGCAAGGACGTCTGGTTCAGCAGTCGGAGCGACAACACGTCTCCCGTGTACTACACGAGCGTCCCGGACGCCGATGACGTCGGCGGGAATCCCAACTACCGGTGGACGCTGTCCGACATGACGGGGACGAAGCTCGCCGGCTACATCAGGACGCACTACGCGTCCCTCGCCCAACCCTCGCCCGCCACTGTGACGAAGGTGACGCTCGAACCGGGGACATCGGGGTACGTCCGCTACGTCACCCTGCACTGGTCCAAAGGTTCGGACACGACGCTCACCGGCCCCCAGTTCCAGCACGCACTCGGTCTCAAGTCCTCCGCGTTCACCGTGACGCTGAAGAACCCGCCATCGGTGGCGACCGCCCTCACGCTCGCGAGCAGCGAGACCACAGTGCAGGCGGGCGCCTCGTTCGTGCTGAGCGGTGCGCTCAGTCCCGGCCGCATCGCCCAGGTCACCGTCCAGCACAAGTTCCCGGGATCGAGCACCTGGGTGACCTTCGCTACCCTGACGACGCGATCGGACGGCACGTTCAGCTGCACGACCGGGACTCGCAGCCCCGGGACGTCCCAATACCGCGTCCTGTGCGCCGCCGCCACCGGCTGGCTCGCATCGACATCCCCGGTCCGATCCGTCGCAGTGGTGGGCACGGTGACCTCCCTCACGCTCGCAAGCAGCGAGGCGACCGTGGGTGCAGGCGCCTCCTTCGTCCTGAGCGGCACGCTCAGCCCCGGCCACGGGGGCGTCGTCACTATGCAGCACAAGTTCCCGGGATCGAGCACTTGGGTGAGCTTCCGCACCCTGACGACGAAACCGGACGGCACGTTCAGCAGCGTCACGGGGACGCGCAGCCTGGGCACACACCAGTACCGTGCTGTCTACGCCGCGTCCGGCGGGTGGCTCGCGTCGACCGCGCCGGCGGTGTCCGTGGCGATAGTGAAGGTCCCGCCGCCGGTGTGGAAGCGGTACGAGCAGAACACGTCGTCGGTCTCGTACGTCGGTGCGTGGAGCACGTCGAAACTCGCCGGGCTCTCGGGTGGTACGCATGCCTTCTCGCGACAGGCCTCGGCGACCGCGACCTTCACCTTCACCGGGTCGAAGGCCCGCTGGATAGGGAAGCGCGCCGCCAACTACGGGAAGGCGTGGGTGAGCGTGGACGGGGCCAAGCCGGTCCTGATCGACCTGTACTCGGCAAAGACGCTCAACCAGCAACGCCTTTTCGAGTCGGCGACGCTGCAGATGGGCACACACGAGCTGACCGTCCGCGTCGCAGGGACGAAGAATCCCAAGGCGACGAACCACTACGTGGACGTCGACGCGTTCGAAGCGCTGCATCCGGGAAAGTAGAGCGCTGACGCACGGCCATCGCGAACGCTCAGGAAGCAGGCATGCATGAACGACGAGAGGCTCTCGACCATCCGCCACGCCGCCAACGAGTTTCGGGCGATGTCGGGCGGTGTCGAGCCGCGCGCCCTGGTTGTTCTGGGCAGCGGGCTTGGCAGCGTCGTCGACGCCATGGACGTCGTGGCGGAGGCCCCGTTCGGTGCTCTCCCGGGCTACGCCGACCCCGGAGTCGTCGGGCACGCGGGCCGGTTCGTGTTCGGGACGCTTGAGGGTGTCCCGCTGCTCGCGATGCTCGGACGCATCCACCTCTATGAGGGGCACTCCGTCGACCGGGCGGTGCTGCCGGTGCGAGCGGCTCACATGCTCGGATGCAGCGTCATGATCGTCACGAACGCGGCCGGTGGCATCGCGCCCCGCCTGCGCGTGGGGCAGACGATGATGATCACCGACCACATCAACCTGATGGGCGCCAACCCGCTCACCGGCCCGAACATCGATGAGCTCGGCGTGCGGTTCCCTCCGATGGCCGACGCGTACAGTCCGCGGCTGGCGGCGATCGCCCGCGAGCTCGCGGACGGGGCCGGAACGGACTTGGCCGAAGGCGTCTACGCCGGCGTGCCCGGGCCCAACTACGAGACGCGGGCCGAGATCCAGTACCTGCACTCCATCGGAGCGGACGCGGTCGGCATGTCGACGGTGCCCGAGGTGATCGCGGCCGCGCACATGGGGATGGAGGTCGCGGCGTTCTCGCTCATCGCGAACGTCGCTGGCGAGATGAGCGATTCCCACGAGCACGTGCTGCAGGCCGTGGACGAAGGGGCTCCGGTGCTGGCCGCGCTGGTGGCTGGTATACTCGCCCGGCTGTGAACCCCCGTGCGTCCGTGCGCGCGCGAACCATCTTCGAAGGAGCATCCATGGACCATCACGTGAAGGACCTCGCGCTGGCCGACGCCGGCAAGGCGCGCATCGAGTGGGCCGACCGGGACATGCCGGTGCT
This sequence comes from Coriobacteriia bacterium, assembly GCA_036508875.1. Classification (GTDB taxonomy): domain Bacteria; phylum Actinomycetota; class Coriobacteriia; order Anaerosomatales; family PALSA-660; genus PALSA-660. Next base: position 29,913 of record DATCGP010000045.1, read on the forward strand.
GGCGAGCATCCGCGACCGGTTCGAGAAGGAGAAGCCGCTCGCCGGGATGCGCGTCAGCGCGTGCCTCCATGTCACGACAGAGACCGCGAACCTGATGCGGACCCTGAAGGCTGGCGGCGCTGACATCGTGCTGTGCGCCAGCAACCCGCTCTCGACGCAGGACGACGTCGCGGCCGCCCTGGTCACGCACTACGGCATCCGCACCTACGCCATCAAGGGCGAGGACACCGAGACCTACTACTCACACATCGATGCCGCGATCGACCACAAGCCGAACATCACGATGGACGACGGGGCCGACGTGGTGGGCCGCGTGCACGCGACGCGTCCCGAGGCCCTCGCCGACATCATCGGCGGCACCGAGGAGACCACCACGGGCGTCATCCGGCTGCGCGCCATGGCCGCGGACGGCGCGCTGAAGTTCCCGATCGTGTCGGTCAACGACGCGAACACCAAGCACCTGTTCGACAACCGCTACGGCACTGGCCAGTCCACCCTCGACGGGGTGATCCGTGCCACCAACCGCTTGATCGCCGGCCGCACGATCGTCGTGTCCGGCTACGGCTGGTGCGGCCGAGGGATTGCGATGCGCGCCGACGGGCTCGGCGGCAACGTCATCGTGTGCGAAGTGAACCCGCTGGCCGCACTTGAGGCGGTCATGGACGGCTACCGCGTCATGCCCGCTGTCGAGGCCGCCGCGCTCGCCGACATCTGGCTGACCGTCACCGGCGACGTCAACGTCATCGGCGCCGAGGCGATCGACGCGTTGAAGGACGGCGCGATACTCGCCAACTCCGGCCACTTCAACGTGGAGATCGACATCCCGCACCTGCGGGCCAAGGCGGTCTCGGAGCGCGAGGTGCGCCCGCTCGTCGAGGAGTTCACCTTCGCCGACGGCCGCGTCGTGCACCTGCTCGCCGACGGCCGCCTCGTGAACCTGTCGTGCGCCGAGGGGCACCCGGCCTCGGTCATGGACATGTCGTTCGCGAACCAGGCGCTCTCGGCGGAGTACATGGTCGAGAACCACAGGTCGATGACCGCCGGTGTCTACCCCGTTCCCGCGGACATCGACGCCGAGATCGCGCGCCTGAAACTCGCGACCCTGGGCGTGAAGATCGACACGCTCACCGCCGAGCAGGCCAAGTACCTGGCGACGTGGAACGAAGGAACGGTCTAGCCGCTTCCGCGACCGCATCCACACACACTCACGACAGGAGCGCGACACATGGCGGTCAGCGACATCCCGCAGACGCTCTGGTGGGCCGAGGACCCGGAGACGGGTATCCCCTCTGTCTACATGGTCGACCAATCACGGCTTCCATTAGCCGGGGACGTCCTCGTGTGCAGCGTGCACGAGGGTGTCTGCCGCGCCATCTCCGGCATGGCCCTGCGCGGGGCGCCCGCGCTCGGCGTCGCCGCGGCGATGGCTGTGGCGCTGTGGGCCGTGAACGAGACCGACGACCTGCTTCCCATCGACGAGTTCCTCACGCAGATCGACGCGGTCGCGGCCGAGATCGCCACGACCCGTCCGACCGCCGTCAACCTCGCGTGGGGCGCGGAGCGGATCCGCCTCCTTGCGCACGACAATGCTGACCTGGGTCTTCAGCCGCTTCGCGACCTCATCGTCACCGAGGCGCTGGCCATGGCGACCGAGGACGAGGCCCGCAACCGGCGCATCGGCGAGCTGGGCGCGGAGTTGCTGCCCGAGGACGCGCGAGTGCTCACGCACTGCAACGCGGGCTCGCTGGCGACGGCGTTCTTCGGAACCGCCCTCGGCGTGATCTACACCGCGCACGAGCAGGGCAAGATCTCGGGCGTGTGGGTGGACGAGACTCGGCCGGTCCTTCAGGGCGCGCGCCTGACCGCCTGGGAGCTTCGCATGGCCGGGGTGCCGTTCCGCCTCATCACCGACAGCACGGCTGCCTCCGTCATGGCGGCGGGATGGGTGGACGCCGTCATCGTCGGAGCGGACCGCATCGCTGCCAATGGCGATACGGCGAACAAGATCGGCACCTATGGGCTCGCCGTGCTCTGCAAGGAGCATGGCATCCCGTTCTACGTGGCGGCGCCGACATCCACGATCGACCTGACCCTTCCGAACGGCGACGACATCGTCATCGAGGAGCGCGACCCCCGCGAGGTCACGGGGATAACATTCTCCGGCGTGATCGAGCCGAAGTCGCCGACCGAGACCACCGCGCTCGATGCACTCACGCGCGAGGGGATCTGGGAGGTCCCGATCGCCAAGAACCACGTGATGGACATCGCCCGTAAGGGCGGCGCCTACCAGGTGGACGGCTGGGTGCGGATCGCTCCGCCCGATGTCGAGGTCTACAACCCTGCGTTCGACGTCACCCCCGCGGCCCTGATCACCGCGATCATCACCGAGCGCGGAGTCGCCAGGCCGGACTTCGCGGTCTCGCTCGCCGACGCGTGCGAGGGACCGGGCGCGATCCACGAACTGGGCTAGGTCCACGGTCGGCTGACGGTCGGGGAGCGGGCACACCGCTCGGCGACACTGGCGTGGGAAGTGCGCCCTGAGCGCGCGCGATCGTCGGTGCCGTCGAAGGCGTCATCCATGTCCAAGGCCGTTCGCGAACCGGTCCCCTGCGCACTGCGGAAGGCTGGCGCCGTCGCGTCCGACGTCCTGTGGCCGCCGCGGTGCGCGGGATGTGACCTGCCCGGCACGCTCCTATGTGACCGCTGCCGCGACCGTCTCCCGCTGATCGACTGGACCCACGCATGCTCGAGGTGCGGCGCGCCCGATGGAGACCGCGGCTGCGCCGAATGCGGCCGCAGCACCTTCGCGTTCGCTGCTGCCAGGTGCGCCGGCGTGCTCGAGTGGCCGCTCTCCCGGATGGTCACACTGCACAAGGACTCCGCGGAGTTGCGGTTGACGCCGCTACTCGCGCGGCTCGCCGCCGACGCGGCGGGGGAGTGGCTCGACTGGGCAGACGGCGTCGCCGTTCTGCCCGCATCTCCGGGCGCGTACGGGCGGCGCGGATTCGATCATGGCGCGCTCCTGACCGCCGAGTTCGCGCGGATCGGCAGCCTGCCCGCGCTCGACATACTGCGGGCGCTGCCGCGGCGCGACCAGCGCCAGCTGTCACGCCGGGGCCGCGCGGACAACGCCACCGCCTCGATCGTCGCGATCCCCCATGCACACGTGCCCGCGCGCGTACTCATGCTGGACGACGTCATGACAACGGGCGCGACCCTCGATGCTGCGGCCGTCGCCCTGCTGGGAGCGGGCGCGCGCGAGGTGTGCGCTGTGGCAGTGGCGCGTGCTTGCGGAGGGCGGCTGTAGGCCGCACCAACGCTGGTCTCGACCGCAGTCCCAACCCGCTGACCTGCTACAATCGACGCGCTTCCATCCGGGTCTGTGGTTGCGGGTCACGCTTCGGCGTGGCCTTAGTCCATGGCAGACGCGGCCGAAAGGATCCACGTAAGCCGGCGGGCGACCGTCGTGTGAGCATGGCGCGTCTTAGGGGTAAGTCGTACCGCCCGGTTCAGGCCGCATACCGCGGCCCCGGGCGAGAGGGCCACTAGTGAGATCACATCAAGCGACCGCTCCGGTATGCGAGTGTGGGGCCAAAGACCAGGTCAGCCGGGTGGAAGCGCCCATCGGCCGAAACGGGACCAGGGAGCAAGGCATGAAACGACGCGTATTCGCTGTCCTGTCAGCCGTGGCAGTGGCGCTCGCCGTCACCGGTTGCACCGGCGTCATCACCACGCCGACCCTCACCCCGAAGATCGCTCCGCCCCTGATCGGTACCGCAGGCGTCCTCAAGGTAGCGGTCGACCTCAGCTACCCGCCGTTCGCGGGCACCGTGAAGGGCCAGAACGTCGGCCTCGACATCGACGTGGCCGCCGCCGTCGCGGAGCAGCTCGGGCTCAAGCTCGAGATCGTCGATGCGGACCCCTCGGCGGCGATGGGGCTCGTCAAGGACGGCTCCGTCGACATGATCCTCGGCGGGTTGACCGTCGAGTCCGCCGTGGCTTCCCAGGTCGCCTTCGCCGGGACCTACATCTCGGACGCGCCCGCAGTGTTCGCAGCCACCGGTACGTCGGTCTCGGTCGACGCCCTCGGCACCAAGCGAGTCGCCGTGCAGACAGGTAGCCTCGCGTACTGGCTCCTGCTCGGCAAGTATGGAGACGCGCCCCTGATGCAAGTGGCGAGCTTGGACGAGGCGCTCAGCGCGGTCGATTCCGGCACCGCCGATGTCGCCGCGGGCGACGCGCTCGTGGGCGCGTACCTCCTGCGCGATCACTCCGAACTGCAGTACGAGGGGCAGCTGGGCAGCGCCTTCCCGCTCGGGGCCGGCGTCTCGCAGTCGAAGCCGGACTTGGAGACCCAGATCCGGGCGGCGCTCGACAAGCTTGCATCTCAAGGCGTGCTCGAGACGATCCGCCACAAGTGGATCGGCGAACTGCCGCCGCTGAGGGTGATCGACACGTCCGGCTCGGAGGATCCGTCCTCCACCGTGGAGACCTCGGCAACACCGTAGTCCGGGCTCGTCATGTGCGCCTCGCCGGTCCGGAGCGCATGCCCTCTATATCCGTTGCCGGTGCCCTGCCGCGCGCACGACACGCTCCCCGCATTGCGCAGGAGCGCATGGCAAGGTGTAACATATGCGTCGTCTGAGTACGATGGCGGGCCGGCCACGTTGGCCCGGTCCGTCTCCTAGGAGGAGGAAAGATGGCGAAGTACGGCAAGCTCTTCGCGTTGCTCACGATCGTCGCGCTCGTTATGAGCGTTCTCGCTCTCGCGGGATGCACCACCGCCGCACCGACCACGTCCACCACGACGACCGCGACCACCACCCCGGCACCCGCAGGCATCATGTCCACCGACGACCTCAAGTCGGGCGACCGTGTCGGCGTCCAGTCCGGCACCACCGGTGAGAAGTGGGTCAAGGACAACCTGGTGCCCAAGGGCATCGTGTCCGTCCCGTTCGACGACGTCCTCGCCGCGTTCCAGGCGCTGCAGGCCGGCGACGTGAAGGCGGTCGTCAACGATATGCCGATCTCTCTCGACGTCGCCAAGGATCCGGCGCGCGGCCTCGCCGTCGTGCAGGAGATCCCGACCAACGAGGCGTACGGTTTCGCGTTCAACAAGAAGAACACCGCACTCCGTGACGCCGTGGACTGGGGCCTCGCGCAGGTCATCGCCTCAGGCGAGTACGCCACGATCTACAACACCTGGTTCGGCGCCAACCCGTCGTCGCTGCCGACCCTGACGAGTAACGCCGCGAAGCCGGCCTCTACTCCCAAGACCCTGACTGCGGGCAAGATCGTCGTCGGCTCCGACACCGCGTTCCCGCCGTTCGAGAACGTCGTCAACGGCAAGACCGAAGGCTTCGACGTCGACCTGATGGCTGCCATCGGCAAGCAGATCGGCCTCGCCACCGAGTTCAAGAGCTTTAAGTTCGACGCGCTGATCACCGGCCTCCAGACCGGCAGCGAGTTCGACATGGTCGCGTCCGGCATGACGATCACCGCCGAGCGTGCCAAGCAGATCGACTTCTCGGATCCTTACATCAACTCGAACCAGTCACTGACGGTCAAAAAGGCCCAGTAACCGGTTGCATGAGTGCTGATTGATCGAGATCGGGGCCGGTGGCGGTGACGCCACCGGCCCCGGCGCGATTGACCCGGGAGAAGGAAGCAGCGGCGTGAGCTCACGCATCAAACGGACGATCAACTATGCGTTGTTGGCAGTCGTGGTCATCGGGTTGCTGTACTACGTGTTCGTGCCCGTCGGCCCGGACATGATCCAGTACACGATGATCGGCCGCAACGACACGAAGACCCCGTCCACGCTCTACCTGAGCCACAAGGCAGCCTTCACCATCGGCAAGAACGCGGACATCTCAGTCCCGCTCCAGGGGTCGACCGCGCTCGTGGCGGCCACGATCAGCCGAACCGGGTACCAGAACGGCGTGGCCATCTGGTCGTTCAAGTCGAACGAGCCCTCGACCACCGTCACGGTCAACGGCGCTCCCGCCGGCGACGGACCGCTCCCGGATGGCGCCGTCCTCGGGGTCGACGACGTACAGATGACCTACAACGCGGGCCGGATCGGCTTCACCGGGTTCCTCGACCGGCTCGAATCCGACGACACAGCCCACCTGTTCATCTCGCCGGCCGTGATCTCCGGGGCGTTCCCGATCGTCGCGGCCGGGTTCCCGGTCTCCGTCGCCTTCGGCGTGCTCGGCTTCGTGTTCGCCATCCCGCTCGGTCTCGCGCTCTCGTTCATGAAGATGGCGAAGACGCGGTGGTTCCGGTGGCCGGCGACGTTCTACGTCGACGTCGTGCGCGGCACGCCAATGTTCCTGCAGATACTGATCGTCGTCTTCGCGATACCGCTCCTGCCCGCATACAAGAGCCTGCTCACGGCCTACCCGTGGCTCAACGACGCGGGTCCGCTCGGCGTCTCTTACACCTACTGGATGCGCGGTCTCGTCGTGCTGAGCTTCAACTCCGCGGCATACATGGCCGAGATCTTCCGCGCCGGCATCCAGTCGATCAACAAGGGCCAATCCGAGGCGGCTCGCTCGCTCGGAATGACCGGTGTGCAGTCGATGGCCTTCGTCATCCTGCCGCAGACGGTCCGCCGCATACTCCCGACGATGATGTCGGAGTTCATCTTGCTGTTCAAAGACACCGCCATGCTGTCGGCGGTAGGCGTCGCCGAGATGGTCCAGCGCGCGCGCGAGGTGGCGGCGAGCACGTTCAACTCCAGCTCGTACCTGGTGGCCGCGGTGTTCTACCTGCTGCTCACCATCCCGCTCGGCAGGTTCGTGCAGAGCCTCGAGAACCGCCTCGCGGTCTCTGAAGGCGCAGGCGGCGCGGCGGCGGCGGAAGTGGTGCCGGTCGCCCTCGATGTGCTCAACCCCGGCACCGTGGTCCCGCACGGAGCAGTCCTGCCGGGAGCCGAAAAGGGTCCCGAGACGATCCCGACGAGGAATGGCCGATGATGAGCGCTGACAAGCCGATCGTCCGCATCCAAGGACTGCAGAAGCGCTTCGGCGACCTGGAGGTCCTCAAGGGCGTGGACATGGGCGTCCAGAAGGGCGAGGTCGTGGTCATCCTCGGACCTTCGGGTTCGGGCAAGTCGACGCTGCTCAGGTGCATCAACCGTCTCGAGCAGCCCAGCGGCGGCCACATCTGGTTCGAGGACACCGAGATCACCGATCCGAAGACGAACATCAACGAGGTGCGCGAGCGCATCGGGATGGTGTTCCAGAGCTTCAACCTCTTCCCGCACCGTACCGCCAAGGGCAACGTGATGCTCGCGCAGCAGAAGGTCATGAAGCGGGACAAGGCCGAGGCGGAACGGATCGCGGTCGAGCAGCTCGTCAAGGTCGGGCTGGGGGACCGGGTCGACTACTTCCCGGCTCAGCTGTCCGGTGGCCAGCAGCAGCGGGTCGCGATCGCTCGGGCGCTCGCCATGGACCCGCACGTGATGCTCTTCGACGAGGTCACCTCGGCGCTCGACCCGGAGCTCGTGCGCGGCGTCCTGGACGTCATGAAAGCGCTCGCAGCCGGCGGCATGACCATGCTCGTCGTCACCCACGAGATGGGTTTCGCACGCGACGTCGCGTCGCGCGCGGTCTTCATGGACGGGGGCGTCATCGTCGAGCAGGGTACGCCGCAAGAGGTCTTCGACCATCCGCAGTCCGATCGGACGAAGGACTTCCTGGGCCACATCAGATGACCACGTCCGTCGCAGCCGCGCGGGGTACATACTTACTATGAGCGGCCCCGCGACGAAGGAGTCATCCATGGCGACCGTCGACCGTCAGCACGACGCGCTCCAGACGATCTTCTCGTTCTTCCTCGGGCTCATGGTCGTGGCGTTCGTCATCATCGGCGTGAACACGTTCTATCCCTCGCCGAGCGACCAGGTACAACTGAAGGTGCAGCCCCTGCAGGAGCAGGTCAACACGCTGTACTCGAAGAACGGCACTCCCACGGCGGCGGACCAGGCGCAGATCGAAGCGCTTCAGAAGCAGATCAACGCTCTGCAGACGGGCACCTACCTCACCGAGCAGTCGTGGCAGCTCAACACGAGCATCATCCTGATTGTTCTCGCAACGCTGGCGACGGGCATCTCGCTCGTCAGAAGCGAGCAGTTGCGCGTGGTGTCCAACGGTCTGTTGCTCGGCGGACTGTTCACGATGCTGACCGGAATGGGTTACTCCCTGGCCAGCGGGACATCCTACCTGCGGTTCTTCGTGGTGCTCTTCGCGCTCGCGATAGCCATCGGTCTCGGCTACGCGAAGTTCGTTTGGCTCAGAAAGGGGGCAGCTGCCCCTGCGGTATCTTCGGAGGGCGCGGTCGCGCTACCTGACGTGTCCGGACTCGCGGCGCGCGTGGCCGCTCTCGAGGCGAAGACGAATGCCGCTGCTGCGGCGCTCGGGAGGCGCGAAGGCGACTGACGCCTTGCGCATCCGCACTCATGTCCTGCCCGACTGGTGAGCCGAAAAGGAGACTCGCGAGATGGATATCGTCGTCAAAGGTCGTCACATGGACGTCAAGCCTGACCTCAAGACCTACGCCGAGGACAAGATCGGGAAGGTCGCGCACATCCTGAACGGGATGGCTCTGAGCGTCGAGGTGGAG
>DATCGP010000046.1:0-28863 GCA_036508875.1 Coriobacteriia bacterium
TACGCGACATGCACGCCGCAGCCCTTGAGTGCGGAGATCACGGCCATCGCGGGTGACCCAAGGGCCAGATCGAGTTCGTTGCCGCTCGCGTCGAGTTCCGTCAGGTTCGTGAGTCCTGCCAGTGGAGTGATGGTCGCGATCTCATTGCCGCCGAGGTCCAGAGACGTGAGATTGGCGGCGTATTGCAGCCCGTCGAGCTGCACGATGCCTTGGTCGGCGACCGACAGCGTTTTGAGCGCCAGCATGTCGGACGCCGTGACGGTGGTGCCATCGGAGCCGGGCGCTATCACGCCCTGGTCGACCAACTGGCTCGCCACCGTGGCCCTCAGACTCGGGTCGCTGAAGGCCACGAACGCGTCTGCCCGGGCTACAGCCACCGCTCCGAAGAGGAGAGCCCCTGCGACCGCGAGAACGGCAAACGAATGCCACAACTGGCTATGCGCTGCCCAAGATATGCACGGCCGGCTGGCACTCGAGCCAACACGCACGTGAGACGTCAGCTCATGAACACGGCGCTCACGCGGCATGGAGCACCCCCGTTTGGCATGTCGGCCAAGGCCCCAGGGTAACGGGGGAATCATACCTGACCTTGCCCCGCAGATGGCATACCTATGAGTCGGCAACCCAAGTCCGCAACTCGGACAGCAAGAAAGCCCCGCCGCGAAGGCAGGGCTTTCGTCATCGCTGTGGTGGCCAGAGACGGACTTGAACCGCCGACACGGGGATTTTCAGTCCCCTGCTCTACCAACTGAGCTACCTGGCCGTGAAGTGCACGCTATCCTAGCCGCCCGCGGCGCGGGGGGTCAAGCGCGAGCGGACACAGACGCACGTCGGCAAGCACCGCCGCGGCCGCGCGCATACCCTAGGAGCCACTCTCCTGCCGGACCGGCCGCCAGCCCACGGCGAACAGTCCGATCTCGATCGCGATCACCGAGGCCTCGACGATGAAGACCACCGTCACCGTCACCCCCGGAAGCGCCGCCGGCAGCGCGAAGAAGTCTCGCGCGTAGGGCACGAAGGCCAGCACTCCGGCGGCCGCGGCCATCGCTGCCACGAGCGTGGTGCGCCTGCGGGTCAGCGGTCGCGAAAGCTCCACCAGCACCCACAGCCCGACGAACAGCAGCGTCCAGACGGTCGCGGACCGCGCCTCCGCGACGTGCCCTCCGAGCAGCCCCTCGGGATGGCTGAGTCCCCAGAAGTACGCGGTGGCGCCCGCCGCGGACATGACCACGCCGCACACGAGCGTGAACCGCATCACCCGGCTCAGGAACCCGGGCCGGTAGCGTGGCGCCACCGGCCCAAGCGCGAGGAAGAACCCCGGGATGCCGATCGTGAGCGCGTCGATCAGGGTGAAGTGGCGCGGCATCAGCGGGTAGTTCACCGCGAAGATGACCGTCCCGATCGCGAGCAGCGCCGCGTACACCGACTTCGTCACGAACAGGTTCGCCACGCGCTCGACGTTCCCCATGACGCGGCGGCCTTCCGCCACCACGCCCGGCAGCGACGAGAACTTGCCGTCCATGAGCACGAGGTCGGCCACCGCCCGCGCGGCAGGCGCGCCGGCGCCCATCGCGATGCCGAGGTCGGCGGACTTCAGCGCCAGCACGTCGTTAACGCCGTCGCCGGTCATCGCCACCACGTGGCCGCGCGACTGAAGCGCCGCCACCATGTCGCGCTTGTCCTCGGGCTTCACACGCCCGAAGACCGTGTGCGCTTCCATGAACTCCGCCAGCTCGGCCGGGTCCTTGGGCAGCGAGGCGGCATCCACCGGGTCACCGAGGATCTCGAGGCCTGCCCGCGCTGCCACGTCGGCGACCGTTGCCGGCAAGTCGCCCGAGATCACCTTGAGGGCGACGCCCTGGTCGCGGAAGTACGCGAGAGTGGCCGCCGCGTCTTCGCGGATCCGCTCCCCCAGGACGACCAGCGCTTGCGGGTCCAGCGGGCCGAGCGACTCGCCGTGGCCCGGCAACTCCGCGACCCGCGCAACGAGGAGCACTCGCGCGCCCGCGAGCGCGCGCTCGGCCGCACGCGCGCGGCGTGAGTCGCCGTTGGGCAGCAGCACGTCCGGCGCCCCCAGGACCCACGAGCTGCCGTCCGCAAGGTACGCGCCGCTCCACTTGCGCGCCGACGAGAACGGCACTCGCTCCGTCGGCATGCGGGCGGGCTCGCCGTACGCCGCCGCCAACGCGCGGGCGGTGGCGTTGCGGGCGTCCGGCGGCTCTATGGCGGCGAGGCACGCGAGCGCGGCCTTCGCGGCCTTCTCGTCGGCCCCGCCGAGCGTCTCGAGCCCCAGCACCTCGAACTCCGGCTCGGTGATCGTCCCGGTCTTGTCGAGACACACGACGTCGACCCGCGCGAGGACCTCGACCGCCGGCAGCTCCTGGATGAGCGCGCCGCGAGACGCGAGACGGATGACGCTGACGGCCAGGGCGATCGACGTCAGCAGCACCAGCCCGTTCGGCACCATGCCCACGAGCGCCGCCACCGTCTGCGGCACGATCTCTCCGAGGTTGCCGTGCGCGATGTTCCACCGGGTGGCGATGAGCAGCACGGCCGTGGGCACCAGCAGGACGGCGATCGTCTTGAGAATGAGGTCGGTGCTGCGCCGCAGTTCCGACGGGACGCGCCGGAACCGCTTCGCTTCGGCGGCCAGGCGCTGCGCGTAGGAAGCGGCCCCCACGCCGTCGGCCACCATCCGCCCGCTGCCCGCGACGCAGAACGAACCGGACATGACGCGGTCGCCGACGGCCTTGTAGACCGCGCGCGACTCGCCGGTGAGCAGCGATTCGTCCACCTCCATCGACGAGGCGGCGGACACCGCGCCGTCGACGACGATCTGGTCGCCCGCACGTACTTCGATGAGGTCGTCGAGGACGACGCCGGCGACCGGGACGTGCACCACCGCGCCGTCCCGCACCACCCGCACCTTCGGCGCGGCGATGAGCGACAGCTTGTCGAGCGTCCGTTTCGCCCGCAGCTCCTGCACGATGCCGATGCCCATGTTGAGGAACAGCACGAACCCGAACAGGGCGTCGCGGGGCTGGCCGAACACCAGGATCGCGACCAGCAGCACGAACAGCATCCCGTTGAAGAACGTGAAGACGTTGCGGCGGACGATCTCGCCCACCGGACGACTGGAGGGCGCCCCCTCTGCGTTCGTCTGGCCCTGGCGGACGCGCTCGGCGACCTGCGCGGACGTGAGTCCGGTGTCGGGAGTCATCGGGCGGTCCCTTCCGCCGTGGAGCCGTCCAGTTCCGCCAGCAGCGCCTGGGCGCGCTCGACGTTCTCTTCGCCGCCAGTCTCGACGACCTCGTCGAGCAGCCGGCGCGCCCTGGCCTCGTCGGCGGCGGCGGACTCGGCAAGGCCCGACATGCGGTCCGCCAACGCCCGGCGGACGAACACCTCGGCGGCGAGCACGGCGCGGACGATCTCGAACCTCCCGCCGACCGACAGCAGCGTCACGAGGCCGTCGGGCGTGAGCGAGTCGGTGATGCCGGGAGGTACCCCGAGCAGGAGCGTCAGCGCTTCGCGCGACGTCTCGCGGATCTCGTCGGGACGGTGGTCGCGCTGCGCGGCGAGCATCGCCCGCAGGAAGACGCCCATCTGCTGGATGATCCGGAGAAGGTAGTCCTCTTCGTACACGGCGCCCCTGCCTGCCCCGCCCGCACGTGCCCACGTGCCGCAATCGTACCCGAGCGGACGGCGTTGCGGGGCCGGACAGCCGCGGCCGAGAACGCGAGTGCTACAAGTCTATCTCTCCGCGTTCGCTGCGCCGCACGCAGGCAGCGACCACAGCAGGCTCGTACTTCGCCGCGCACTGGCTGAGTTCTGCGAGGGCGGCGTCCAGCCCGAGCGCGGGCCGGTAGGGCCTGTGCGTCGCCATCGCCTCGACGATGTCGGCCACCGTCAGCACGCGTGCCAGCGGCATGATCTCGTCCCCGCGCAGCCCGGAGGGGTAGCCCGACCCGTCCATCCGTTCGTGGTGCTGCAGGACGATGTCGGCCACCGGCCATGGGAACGGGATGTCCTTGAGGATCTCGTAGCCGTTGTGCGTATGTTCGCGCACGAGGGACATCTCGAGCTCGGACAGCTTCATCGGGCGGCTCAGTATCTCCGCAGGCACGCTCAGCTTGCCGATGTCGTGCACGACCGCGGCCATCTCGACGGCCGCCACGTCGTAGGGCGGCAGGCCCATCTCCGTGGCGATCGCTTTCGCGACTCGCGCCGTCCGCTCCTGGTGGCCCCTCGTGTACTGGTCCCGGATCTCGATCACACGGCCCATCGCCTCGGCGACGTCGTAGACCATCCGCTCGAGGCTCTCGTTCGTCTGGACCCAGACCGTCTTGCCGTCGCAGTGCCTCGTGACGCGGTACTCCTTGTCGAACGGAAGCCGCTTGCCCACGACCTCCTCCGCGAAATAGCGGGTCATCATCTCCCGGTCGTCTTCGTGCACGAGTGCAGTCCAGGTCTCGAGGTCACGCGGGTAGGCCGCGTCGATCCCGAAGATGTCGTCCATCGTCTCGGAGCTCATCCACCTTTCGGTTCCGATGTCGTAGACGTAGGAACCGATGCGCGCTATCGCCTGTGCGTCGCGAAGGTCCTCCTCGCTCTCGCGCAGCCCGCGCTCGGCCTCGGTGCGTCTTGTGACGTCCCGGAAGCTCCAGACGCGCCCGACGATCCTCTCCCCGATCACCTGCGGGCGGGGTAGCGCTCGAAGACGCACCCGTCCGCGAACTCGAGCACGTCGAACGACTCCTCCTCGGGATGGTCGTAGAGGTACTCGACCCCGGCACGGAAGTGGCGCGACTCGGACAGCTGGCCCGACACGAAGTCGAGGAGAGCGGCATCGTCGCCCTCTTCCAAGATCGCGGCCGAGATGCCCCACAGCCGCGCGAAGCGGTCGTTGTGTCCGGCCACCTTCCCGTCGCGGGTGATCACGAAGATGCCGTCCGCCGTCGACTCGAGGGTCGCGCGCAGGAGCGAGAGCGATTCGCTCTGGGCCTGTTCCGCGAGGACCCGGTCGGTGACGTCTCGGGCGAAACCCTCCGTCCCGCTCGCAGCCCCGTTCTCGTCCCAGGCCAGGTCGACGTTGAGAGATACCCAGAACGTGCTTCCGTCGCGTCGACGCCCGCGTCCCACGCGGTCGGTGACGGCGCCATCACGACGGAGCTGGCGGATGACGTCCTCTCGCTCGTGTTCGTCCGCGTACAGAGAGCCGGCGTCGAGTCCGATCATCTCCGCGGGCGAGGCGAAGCCGTACATGCGCGCCGCCGCCTGGTTGGTGAGGGTGAGGCGCCCGTCCATGTCGGCACGAAGGTACGCGTCCTACATCCCGTCGATGATGGCGCGGTGGCGCATCTCGCTCGCGCGCAGGGCACCCTCCGACGCCACGCGTTCGCTGATGTCCTGCACGAACCCCACGAGGGCGACGACCCGGCCCTCCGCGTCGATGACTTGGCGTCCCTGCGCGTAGACCCACCGCAGCCTACCGTCCGGGAGCAGGATCCGATACCGCGCCGGACGCGGGATGCCGTCGGACAGTACGTCGTTGTTGATCTCGTCCAGCATCGCCCGGTCGTCGGGATGGACGGCTGTCGCAGTGACATGGGCGAGGTCGAGCTCGGTGGCCGGATCCACACCGAAGATGCGGTACATGTCCGGGGACCAGGCGAGGTTCCCGGCTGCCAGGTCGAGCCGCCAGCTGCCGAGCCCCGCGCTCTGCTCGGCCTCGTTCTCGAGCAGCCGCAGCTCACCCGCAGCGTCGGTGGCGCGGCGTCCCGGGCTCGCGTCGCCGACGCGATCAAGGACACGCCCGCCCGCGTCGCTGGCGCAGGCAGCGTCGTGCGTCAGCGCCCGTAGCGCCTCAGCGTCGGAAGGTGTGAGCGGCGTTTGCAACAAGATCCCCCCGCTTGCATCGGAACTCGACAAGTATGCGCTCAGCGCGGTGTCGACGCATCCCGGGAGGCGACCAGCGCGCCCGGCCTATTTCTTCGCCGGGCTCTGCACAGGCAGGTAGAGCTGTCCCCATGGCGTCTCGTAGCCGTAGGGCCGCATCGCGTGCCGCACGTACGCCATGATCCGGGAGTCTTCCCAGCCCATGTACTCCAGCACGTGGGAGTCCAACCAGATCGCTTGTATTCGCCCGTCCTCTACCGCATTGATGACGTCGTCCTGCTCGAAGGAGCCGAAACCGTAGAGGTCGGGGTAGTCGTATGCGGTCGGGTCCTCGCGGCCGCTGGCGAGGTACAGCAGGCCGGCGCGAAGGCTCAGGATGAATATGTCCTTCTGCGAGGCGGACTTGAGCGTGTCGACGGCCTCGTCAGCGGCACGTTCCTCGTCCACGGTCATAAACGCGCCCTCGAAGTTCGCCAGGCGGCTCGACACCAGCGCGTAGCTACCCGTGCTGAACGGCGCGAGCACGACAGCCGTGAGCCGCGCACCGGTCACCACGATGACCAGGACCAGGGCCACGGCGATCACGGAGTCGGTGAGGTACTGCCGCAGGACCTCCCAGCCGACGATGCCGGCGAGAAGCAGGAACGGCAGCGCCGCGATGAAGTGAGGATAGTCCGCTCGCGGATATGTGCCGGCCAGACCAGCGGCGCAGAAGATCCCCACGACCCAAAGGTGGGCGTCCCTATCGCGCGTGAGCGCCCATATGAAGAAGGGCACCACGACGATCGGCACGATGTAGGCGCCGAGCATGGTGACAGACCCGATCCACCCCAAGGAGATCGGGGCGAGCAGCTGTTGCAGGAACTGGACAAGCCCTGTCAGGTAGGAGACCGACGCTCCGCTGACGTACGACGCGCTGCCAGTGGACGACACCGTGTCTCTCAACATGGCCTGAAGGCCGCCCGACAACGCCGCGGGGATCATCGTCGATGCCGCCACGAGGACCGAGACCACCCCGGCGCCGAACGCCAGCCCGATCGCCCGCCGGAACCCGCGGCGCCCCCCGATCACCATTATCGTGACCACGAGGGCGCCCACCGCCAGGATGCCGATCGTCTGCTTGGCGGAGAACGCGAGCCCGGCCGTGGCAGCTGCAGCGACGAGCAACGGGACGCTCCGTGCTCGCATGTCTCCGCCGGAATCGACCCAGGCCAGGACCACCGCGAGCGTCGCGGCCGTCAGCGCGTAGCCCAGCGCCGTGTAGATGGATCCCGGCCCGATGACCCCCGGGCCGGTCCACCCCAGCATCACCGCCAGTATCAGGATCTCGTAGTGCCGGGTCGGGGCGATGCGCCGAGCGACGGCCACGCAGGCGATCGCGGTGCCTGTGAAGCAGACCGTGTCGACCATCTTCAGGACGAACACGTGGTTCCCCAGAAGCGAGGTGAACGCCTGCCCCAGCCAGACCGCGAGCGGGAACACCGGGACCCACACGTCGCGGTACAGGACCTGACCGAGGTCGAGGCGGTGCAGAACGTACAGGAACCAGGCCTCGTCCGCCGTGCCCACGCCCGACAGGATGCTCCGGCCGAAGCCGAGGATGAGCGCGGTGATGCCGACCGACACCCACCACGGCACTCGCCGGGCGAGATGCACGATGCCCGCGCCTGACGGCGAGACCGGCGTGCTCTCCTCTTGATCGAGCGCGTTCGCGGCTGCCATTCCCTCCCCGATTTCAGATCTCAGATCTCTGACCGATCGCGATCCCGCTTCTCGCGGCCGCGGCCGTGGTCACGCAGAGAGGATAGACCAGATGGGTTGGAGCTGCACACCGGCCGAGGTGTCTGTTGCAGAAGCGCCGCACGGCGTCGAGCGACCAGCCTGGGACAGCCGTTCGCGCTACGCGCAGGTGCCGGCGTTCCGCGCCAGGTACCTCGCCCAGCGCCCGTCGACCCACGTCTGGACAGAGGCGATCGCGTCGTCGGCCATACCCCGGAAGCGGCTCTGGGTCGCAAGGTACTCGGCTACGGGAACGAGTGGCTTCCCGGTCTTCGAAAGCGAAGCGCTCCGGCCGGTGAGGCGGAACACGCCGTCCTCCACCTCGTAGAGCACGACCAGTCCGCAGTCGACCGCCAGCTTGCCCAGCCGGACGGTGTCCTTCGGGTCGAAGCCCCAGCCGCTGGGGCACGGCGTGTTCATGTGGATGTAGCGCAGGCCGTGGATGTCCCGGGCCTTGACCACCTTGTCGTACACATCGGCGGGGTACGCGGCGGACGTGGAGGCGACGTAGGGGATGCCGTGGGCCTCCATGATCAGCGGGAGGTCCTTGGGGTTCTCGCGCTTCCCGGCCCATGTGGTCGTGGTGCGAGCGCCAGCAGGGGTGAGCCCTGAACGCTGCGTACCGGTGTTCATGTAGGCCTCGTTGTCGTAACACAGGTAGATGAAGTCCTCGTTGCGCTCGGCGGCGCCGGACAGCGCCTGGATACCGATGTCTCCGGTCCCGCCGTCGCCGGCCATCGCGAGCACCGTCATCTCGCCCGCCCGGCCGGTTGCGCGCAGGCCGGCAGCGATGCCGGAGGCCGCGGCGGCCGTCGACGGGAACGCGACGTTGACCCACGGGACGCTGACGGACGAGATCGGGAACATGCCGCCGAGCACCGTGAGGCAGCTCGCGGGCACGGTCATGACCATACGGCCGTCGAGAGCGGCGGTGATCTGACGCAGCGCGATGCCGATGCCGCAGCCCGCGCACGAGCGGTTACCCGGCAGGACGTACTCGGTATCGGGAAGGTCGAGGATCTTGGTCGCCATGGGAGCCTTTCGGGCGGTAGGTGCTCGCGAGGGGCGCTACTTGACCACGATCGTGCCGGGGGCGATGCCGAGTGAGCTGGTCCACCCGTACGTGCCCGGCTTGAGCGGGCCCAGCTCGACCGAACCGCTCCCGGTCGAGACGTCACCGGTCTTGCGGAGCGACGCGAACGTCGGGGTCTTCATGCAGCCGAGAGCGGTACCTGTGAATTCAACGGTCACCGGGACGCCGGCGTCCACGTTGAACAGGTTCGGGGTGTAGGTCTCTCCCACGAGGTGCACTTCAAGGACCTCCACTCCGTCCTTGAGGACGACCTTCCCGGGAACGACCTGCGTACCAGCCACGCTCGGGCAGTTGGGGCAGATCGACGTCGGGTCGGAGGGGATCGCCGAGGGGTACGACGCGGCCACCGGAGCAGCGGCCGGAGCGCTCACCGGCGTGCTCGAGAGCGGACCGCTGGCGGTCAGATCGCAGCCGGTCAGCGTCAGCAGGGCGAACGCCACCGCGACGGCTGCCATCGCCATCCCTGCGCCGCGCCTGCGTCCGTTCCCGGCCGCGCGATCGATCATCCGGCCCTCTTCCTTCTGCGCGGGGTCCGCCCCGCCGAACATCAACGATACCCGATGCCACCTGCCGCTGGAGGTGCCGCGTGCCGAGCAGACGCGCAGCTCGCTATCCTGGTGAGCGGCTACGCGGTATCCACGACCCCGATCCATTCGGTCGCGCGCGTGCGGGCGCCCGCGGCCGCGTCCGCGATCGCGCGACGGGCGGCGTCGGTCAACCGCTCCGGGGCGATGTCGCGCCCGCCCAGGCCGCACACCGCGCCGAACACCGCCGGTGCGCCATCGGCCCCGAGCAACGACCCGCGAAGGTCGGAGCAGATCGGCCCTTCGTATCCGTACGAGAGCGCCTTGTCGAAGACCAGGGCCAGCGAACGGCCCGCGAGCCGCTGCCGCAGCGTTTCGACAGGGAACGGACGGTAGGCCCGTATCCCCAGGACGCCCGCCTTCACGCCTTCGGCGCGCAGCGCCTCCGCCGCCAGCGTCAACTGCGTGGCGAGCGAGCCCGCGGCCACGAGCACGACGTCAGCGTCCCCCATCATGTGCTCCCATACGAGGCCGCCCCAAGACCTTCCGATCGCGTCACCCCAGTCCGAGTCGACCTCGGGGATCACGTCGAGCGCGTCGAGCAGCGCCTGCTGGTGGAACGCGCGGACCTCCATGTAGCCGGGCCGCAGGACGCCCTCCGAGTCGGCGCGCGGGTCCGCGAGCGTGACCGGGCCGACGTTGCGGGGGTCGGACGGGTCGACGATCGTCAGCGGCTCTGTGAACGCCGGAAGGAACGCATCGACCTCGGCGGCGTCCGGCACGTTCACCGGCATCATCGTGTGGGAGAGCAGGAACCCGTCGTAGCAGACCATCACCGGCAGGTGCAGGCGCTCGGCGATCCGGTACGCCTGGACGGTCGTGTCGAGGATCTCCTGGTTGTTGCGGCAGTAGAGCTGGACCCAGCCGGCGTCGCGCACCGACATGGAGTCCTGCTGGTCGTTGAGCACGTTCCACGGGGCGGCCATCGCGCGGTTGGCGATGCACATGACGATCGGCAGCCGCGCGCCGGGCGCCCACCAGACCTGTTCGGTCATGTAGGCGAGGCCGTTCGCGCTCGTCGCGGTGAAGGTGCGCGCGCCGACGGTGGAGGCGCCGATGCAGACGGTCATCGCTGAGTGCTCGGACTCGACCGGGACGAACTCGGCAGGAAGCTCGCCGGACTCGACCCACGCCGCCAGCTGCTCGACCACAGGAGACTGCGGCGTGATCGGATAGGCCGCGATGACTTGGACGCGGGCCAGCTTCACAGCCGCGGCGGCGGCCTCGTTGCCGGTCATGACTGAGGTGCTCACAAAGACTCCCTCGTGGTCGCGCGGAGAACGCCTGCAGACGCGGTCGTGAACAGGCCGATTGTACATGGGGACGCGTCGGCCTTCGCCACCTACAATGGGCGCATGGACCTGCAGACTGCACTCGCCGACTTCCTCGCAGCGCACCCGGGGTATGACGCCGCGGCGATCGCCGGACTGCGATCGCGCGAGTTCGCGCGGCTCGAGGACCTGGGGCACGTCTACCTGGACTACACGGGTGGCGGCCTCTACGGCGCGTCGCAGGTCCGCCTGCACCGCGAGCTGCTGGACTCCGGGGTGTTCGGGAACCCGCATTCGCACAACCCGACGTCCCTGGCCGCCACCGCGTTGGTGGAAAGGGCCCGCGAGTCGGTGCTCCGATTCTTCAACGCCGATCCCGACGAGTACGACGTCGTCTTCACGCCGAACGCGAGCGGGGCTCTGAAGCTGGTGGGTGAGGCGTACCCGTTCGGTCGCGGAGACCGCTTCCTCGTGTCGTACGACAACCACAACTCCGTCAACGGGATCCGTGAGTTCGCGCTGCGCGCCGGCGCCGAGGTCACGTACGTCCCGGTCCGCAACCCCGACCTGCGACTCGACGCCGACCTCATCGGCGCCGGGCTTCGCTCGCTGGCTCCCGGACAGCACGGGCTGTTCGCCTACCCCGCACAGTCGAACTTCAGCGGGGTGCAACACCCGCTGTGCTGGATCGAGACGGCGCGCGGGCTCGGCTGGGACGTCCTGCTGGACTGTGCGGCGTTCGCGCCCACCAACCGGCTCGACCTCGGTGCGGTGCACCCGGACTTCGTGCCGCTCTCGTTCTACAAGATGTTCGGGTACCCGACCGGCGCCGGCGCCCTGATCGCGAGGCGCGAGGCGCTCGCCAAGCTGTGCCGCCCTTGGTTCGCCGGAGGGACGATCACGCTCGCGTCCGTCGCCGCCGGGACGCATATGCTCGCACCCGGGCACGCCGGCTTCGAGGACGGCACCGTGGACTACCTCGGGCTGCCCGCCGTGACGATCGGGATCGAGCATCTCGATGCGGTCGGGATCGACGCGGTCCACGAGCGCGTCTCTGCGCTGGCCGGCTGGCTGCTCGACCAGATGTCCGCGTGGCGCCATTCCAACGGGTCTCCGATGGTGCGGATCTTCGGACCCTCTGTGATGGACCGGCGCGGCTCGACCATCGCCTTCTACCTGCTCGACCCCGAGGGGGACGTCATCGACGTCTACCGCTTCGAGTCGCTCGCCGGCCAGCAGCGCATATCGGTCCGCACGGGCTGCTTCTGCAACCCCGGCGACGGCGAGGTGGCGCACGGCATCAACGCCGAGGACATGAGCCGTTGCTTCCGCACCCCGGAGGTGCCGGTGACGCTCGTCGACTGCCAGCGGCTCATCGAGGACTCCACCGGCAAGGTGCCCAACACCGTCCGCATATCGCTGGGGATAGCGTCGGACTTCGCGGATGTGTGGCGGTTCGCCGAGTTCGCGCAGGGGTTCAGGGACATCCGCGCGTCGGAGGTCTAGGCGCGGCGGCGGCGGCAGCAGCAGCTAGGGCTGGATCTCGCAAGCTCCATGAACGGCTTCGGGGACCATCTCGATGGCGCCGGCGGGGCACTCCTCCGCGCAGATGCCGCACCCCTTGCAGTACGTGAGGTCGATCACCGGCCCGGCGCCCTTCGCGATGCAGCCGTCCGGGCAGAAAACCCAGCAGATCTGGCACGTGACCTTGCCCGACTTGGCGGCCAGACACAGCGCCGGGTCCATGACCGGGCGGTTGTTGCGCCACTGACCGGTCGCGCCGGCCTCGCCTGTCGCCGGCGAAGCCATCGAGATCTCGCGCCGCGCGTCCATCCCGCTCACGCTCCCACTCTCGTGCGCGCTCATGCGCGCGTGCATTCGTAGGCGATCCGCGCCGCTTCGATGTTCTTCGCGGCGGCCTTGCCCGAGAAGGCGTGCTCGATGGCGGCCTCGACGGACTCCATCGTGACGAGGCCGGTGGCCCGGGCGAAAGCACCGAGGATCGCGGTGGAAACCATCGGCTGGCCCCCCACGATCAGGTCGGCTGCTTGGGCCGCGCCGATAACGTCGCTCGTCACGACGCGCAGGTCCTTGCGCAGTGCGAAGTCCGCCGGTGCCTTGGGCGAGTTGACGATGACGAGGCCACCAGGCTTCATGCCCGCCGTGGCGTTGGCGACGTCGAGCAGCGACTCGTCGAGGACCACGATGATGTCCGGCTCGGTGACCTGCGACAGCACGCGCAGCGGAGCGTCGGCCAGGCGCGTGGACGCGGTGATGGGGGCGCCACGGCGCTCGGCGCCGAACGACGGCTGCGACGTCACGCCCACGAATCCGCTACGGAACGCGGCGTCGGCGAGGACCTTCGCGGACGTGACCGCGCCCTGGCCGCCCCGGCCGTGCCAGCGGATCTCGTGCGTGTCGCTCGTAGGTGCCACGGCGTGTCTCCCCCGCCTCGCGGATAGCGCGTAGATTGTACACGGCTCGTAACTCGACTCGAGAGGGAACCGCGTGGGTCTCGCCGCTGTCGCCGCGATCATCGGCCTCGGGATGGGCGTGTCCGTCAATGCGGCGGGCGTCAGCCTCGTCATCCTGTGGCTCATGCGCCCTGGCGGGATGCGCAAGGCCGTGGCCTACGTAGCCGGATCGATCGTCACGGAGACGGCGATCGTCTGCGCCGCGCTGCTGCTCATCCGCGAGGCGGACAAGTACCTGGTGGATCCCACCGACCTCTCACCGGGTTCGACCGACGTCCAGGCGTGGCTGATCGCTCTGCTCGGCGCCGTGCTGATCGTCACCGGCATCTACATGCTCAAACGGGGCGCGCATAGGTCCAGCTCGCTGCTCGCGCGGGCGCTCCGGGACGTCGACTCAGCCCCGTCTTGGCTCGCATTCACCATCGGGGCGAGCTTGGTGTCCTGGACGATGCCGGTGGTCGCCGCCGCGGAGATGCAGATGGCCCAGCGGCCGCTCCAACTGCCCGTGGGGCTGGCCCTGTACGCGGTCTTCATGGCCCTGGCGATGAGCACCGTGCTCGCACCGATCGTCATTGTCATGTGGCGCCCGCAGCGGTCCCGCGAGTTGCTCCAGCGGGCGCGGGACTGGCTCGACCGGAACGGGG
Source organism: Coriobacteriia bacterium (assembly GCA_036508875.1). Taxonomy (GTDB): domain Bacteria; phylum Actinomycetota; class Coriobacteriia; order Anaerosomatales; family PALSA-660; genus PALSA-660. The sequence goes on from DATCGP010000046.1 coordinate 13,741, forward strand.
GAACCACCGCCGCGGTCGTCACGATAGTGTTCGGCGCCGTGTTCGCGATCCGCGGGACCATGGCGCTCCTGAGCTAGGGGCCGCTGCGGCGCCCTGGCGCAACTCAAGGTCCGCGTAGAGCGGCAGATGGTCCGACGCCAGCGTCCTCACCGTCGCGATGCCGAGCAGGCGCCAGTGCCGGCTGAACATGACGTGGTCGACGCGCAGGGACGGCCGCAGGGACGGGAACGTCGGCGGTGTCTCGTCGGGCGCCGTTAGGATCCTGCGAAGCGGCGCCAGCTCCGCGCCCCCGCAGTTGAGATCGCCCATCAGCACGAGCGGAAGGTCGAGCGGAAGCACCGCAGCGAGCTGCTCGATCTGCGCGGCCCGCGTCCGGCGATGGAGCGACAGGTGCGTCGTTGCGACGCGGAAGCGCGCGCCCGGCGCGTCGATCTCGACGATGAGCAGCCCACGGCCTTCTCGCCTCTTCGCGAGGCGGATGTCGGCGACCAGAAGCGGCGCCTCGCGGGCGAGGACCGCGTTCCCGTACTCGGTCGGGCCGATGACGATGTTCGCCTGGAAGGCCGAGTCCATGCCGAGCGACGCGCCGATGCTCGCAGGCTGGTCGAAGAGGCCCCGCCACCGGTAGGCCTCGTTGATCGCCACGACGTCGGGATGGGCACCGGCGATGGCGCGCGACACGCGGCCGATCGAGATCAGGCCACCGGCGCCTTGGGCATGGTGGATGTTGTACGTGAGGAACCTGTGAGAGGCGCCCGCTATGCGGTCGTCGGACACCACTCGCCGTCCCTTCGCCGTGTGCTCCGCTGTATCGTACGTACCCCGTACCCATGCGCCCGCGTGCGCGGACCCTGGGACGCTCGGTGACCGCCAACGCCTCCCGGCGCGCTTTCCAGTCCCGCGGCCCCAAGTCTGGGCATATCTTGGTACGGAGACGACCGAGCCGATCGACTGAGGGGCCGTTCATGGAGTGGAGACTCGTCTGGAGCTGGCCGCCGCTGTTGGTCGTGGCTCTTCTGATCTACTGGGCTATCGTGACGATCGTGCTCGTGACCGACGACCGCGAACCGACAGACACCCTCGCGTGGCTCCTGGTGCTGCTGGCCTTTCCACTGGTAGGCCTCCCCTTCTACTACCTGTTCGGACGCAACTGGAAGAAGCAGTCGCTCAAAGACCCTCGACGCGCCGAGCTTCGCGCCCTCGCCACGCCCGTGATGGCGCGGGTCCGCGCCCGGTACGCGCCGCAGCAGTCCGACGAAGCTGTCGATCCCGCCTACCGCGACGTCGTCCGGCTCATCGCCAAGACCGAGCACGCCACGGTGATGCCGGCCTACGATGTTGAGCTGCTGATCGACGGCGAGGCGAAGTTCGCGGCGCTCAAGCGCGACCTCGCGGCCGCGAAGGACACGATCAACATCCAGTACTACATCTGGGAGCACGACAAGCTGACTGCCGAACTCACGGAGATACTGCTCGAGCGGCTCGCCGCAGGCGTCGAGGTCCGCATGCTCAACGACTGGGCGGGCAACCTCGTGTACAAGAAGGACGAGATACAGCGGATGCGGGCCGCGGGGGCGCGCATCCTCCCCAATCTGACCGACATCCGCAGGATCAACTACCGCGACCATCGCAAGATCCTGGTCATCGACGGAGTGCTGGGCTACACGGGAGGCAGCAACGTCGGCCAGGAGTACATCGACGGCGCTCCGCACTACCCGTCTTGGCGCGACACCGACGTGCGGTTCACCGGGCCCGCCGTGGCCGATCTGCAGAAGCTGGTCTGCGCGAGCTGGTACGCGAGAACGGAGGAGGACCTCTTCAACGAGAGGTTCTTCCCCGAGACGTATCCGGAGGCCGGGCGCCGCACGCCGACGCAGGTCGTGTCGACCGGAGTGGACCAACAATGGGACCCCGCGCGACGCGCCCACATGATGGGCTTCTCGTGCGCGCGCGAACGGATCTGGATCCAGTCTCCGTACCTCGTGCCGACGCCCGACATCCAGTCGACGCTGATCAACGCGGCGCTCTCTGGCTTGGACGTGCGGTTCATGATGACCGGCTGGCCCGACAAGAAGACCCCCTACTACGCGGCTGAGACCTTCTTCGGCCCGCTAGTGGACGCGGGGATCAAGGTGTACCGCTACAAGAAGGGCTTCATGCACGCGAAGACGATGACGATCGACGGCCGGATCGCCGTCGTCGGCACGATGAACATGGACACGCGCAGCCTCGCTTTGAACCAGGAGGTCATGACCTGGTTCTACGACGCGGACCTCGCGGCGCAGCACGAGCAGGCCTATCTCGCCGACATCGAGCAGTGCGAGTCGATCGCGCGCGAAATGCTCGACTCGTGGACCCGGGTCCGCCGGCTGCGCAACGCGTTGGCACGCCTCGCCTCCAACCTCCTGTAGCCCTCGGTCGCGGGAGAGGGACTGTCACAGGTCAGTACGGTGTGGTGGCCACCCATGACACCGCTGCTGGCACCGCCCTGAAGGTCAGCGGCAGAGCGGCCTTCTCGCGCTCGGGCAAGGCGTCGATCGGCAAGGGCCACAGCGGCTGCACTGTGACGGTGCCTTCGGGGGTGGAGGTCGGCTCGATGATCCTCGCGACGCTGCAGGGCTCCGCAGGCACGGGCGTCTACCTGTGCTACGCCAAGTACGCGAGTCCGACCACGTTCACTCTCAAACTCAACAAGGCGGCGGCTGCGACCGCCAAGATCGCGTGGATGATCATCAACTGAACCCGTGTCCGTGCAACAGGGGCCGCCGTCCCGATGGACGACGGCCCCTGTTGCACATTCATCCTGCGGGACGGGCGCTCAGTTCAGCCCAAACCAGGTCATAGAGAACGCCGAACCGCCGGAGGACAGCGGCGACGGCGACGCGAGAGTCGTTCCCGTCGCGCCCACCATCGTCAGCGGATCGGACTGCCATGCCGGGTCGTTGATCGGTCCCGGGTGGCCGTTGACCGTCGCGGAGCAATTCGTGAACGGGATCACACCGAAGTTCGCTAGTGGGAGCGTGCCGCCGGACCACGGCGCCTCGACGATCCACTCCGCCGACGAGCGCTTCGCCGAGCCCGGCTTCTGCGTGGTGGTGAACGTCTTGTGGGTCGTGGTGTCGGTCATCGTCAGGGTGAACCCCGACTTGGTCGTGTAGGCCACCTCGGCGGTCATCACGTCTCCGGGCTTGACCGCGAGCGTCGTGATGTTCATCGACTTCTTCGGATACATCTCGTACCACGCCGAGTACACGGCATGGCCGTTGACCCAATCCGACTCCGTCCCCAGCTGCTCGACGGTGCCGCTCGAGTATCCGTCGATCCCGATCCAGGACGCCGAGTACGCATTCACCGGGGATGCGCTCACGGTGGTCACCACCCACGTGCCCTTCACGTCGGTCACGACGTTGTTCTGGGGGCTCGTGAGATTGGTCTCGATCGCGTAGCCGGACCAGTTGCGGCTGGTACTGAATCGGAGCCCCGGTATTCGCGGAGTGCCCGGCGCGGCAAACGCCGGAGTCACCGTCAAGACCACGGTGAGGGCCACCCCCGCCGCCAGGGTCCGGAGTACCGCCTTGCATGTCATGAAGACCACCCGCCCTTCGCGTGCCGTCCGATGCTCACACGCGTCTGATGCCCACGGTGCACCGCAGCCACACGCACACCCGCGTGGGCAGGCCAGCCCGGCGCTCGGACGGCTCGGCCCGCCGGCGTCGCCTACTTCTCGGCCTCGCTCGCGAACACCTTGACGTCGGTGAGCCCGAGTTGGGCGGCCGCCAGCTCGCGCAGCTTGAACTTCATGATCTTGCCGGACGCCGTCATCGGATAGCTATCGACGAAGAAGACGTACTTCGGCGCCTTGTAGCGGGCCATGCGGGCCCGCGCGAACTCCTGGACGTCGCCCTCGGTGAGGTCCGCGCCCGCCTTCACGCAGATGAACGCGCCGACGACCTCGCCGTACTTCGGGTCCGGCACGCCCACGACCTGAGCGTCCTCTATGCCCGGCATCGTGTAGAGGAACTCCTCGATCTCGCGCGGGTAGATGTTCTCCCCACCGCGGATGATCATGTCCTTGATGCGCCCGGTGATGCGGTAGTAGCCGTCCGCATCCACCGTGCCGATGTCGCCGGAGTGAAGCCAGCCGTCGGCGTCGATCGCCTTCTCGGTGGCCTCGGGCATCTTGTAGTAGCCCTTCATGATGTTGTAGCCGCGGCAGCACAGCTCGCCGGGGACGTCGACCGGGCAGTCCTCGCCGGTCTCCGGGTCGATGACGCGGACCTCCACGTCGTCGTGCTTCCGGCCCACCGTCTCGCACTTCCGCTCGAGCGTGTCGTCGGTGGTCGTCTGCGTGAACACCGGCGACGTCTCCGTCAGCCCGTAGCAGATCGTCATCTCGGAAGCGTGCATCCGGTCGATGACATGGCGCATCGTCTCGATCGGGCACGGGCTGCCCGCCATGATCCCGGTGCGCAGGCTCGTCAGGTCGAACATATCGAACATCGGGTGCGCGAGCTCCGCGATGAACATCGTCGGCACTCCGTACAGCGCGGTGGCCTTCTCTTTCTGCACCGCCGCAAGGACGATGACCGGGTCGAAGCTCTCGACCATCACCGCGGTCGCGCCATGCGTGAGAACCGCGAGCACGCCCAGCACGATCCCGAAGCAGTGGAACAGCGGCACCGGCAGGCAGACCTTGTCCGCCGGCGTCAGCTTCTGCCGCTCTCCGATGAAGAAGCCGTTGTTGAGGATGTTGCGGCTGGTGAGCATGACGCCCTTGGGGAAGCCGGTGGTCCCCGACGTGTACTGCATGTTGATGACGTCGTCGTCCTTCAGCGTCGCGGTGATGGCCCGCAGCTCGTCGTCCGGCATGTGCCCGCCGAGCAGCAGGAGCTCCGGCACGTTGTAGAAGCCGCGGTGCTTCTCGGGGCCCATGTAGATGAGCGATTTCAGGCGCGGGAACTTCGGCGACTCGAGGTGCCCGCGCTCCTGCGTCGAGGCCTCGGGGACCAGCTCGCGGATGATCTCAACGTAGTCGACGTCGCGGAAAGCGTCGATGATGACGAGCGCCTTCATGTCCGACTGCTCGATCACGTACGCGAGCTCGTGGCTCTTGTAGACAGGGTTCACGGTGACGAGCACGACGCCGATCTTGGCGGTCGCGAACGCGAACGTCAGCCAGTCGGGCACGTTGCGCGCCCAGATGCCGAGGTTGTCGCCCTTCTCGAGGCCGATCGCGAGAAGCCCTCTGGCGAGGCGGTCGACCCGCTCGTCGAACTGCGCGTAGGTCCAACGCAGGTCGCGGTCGGGGTAGACGATGAAGTCGTGGTCGGGCGGAGCGGCCACCTGCCGCTCGAAGTATTGCCCGATGGCGAGGTCGGTGTGAAGTACCACGTCGTCCCCCTAGGCCGGGGCGTAGACGACGGCCAGGATGCGCGCTGCGGCATCGCCCGCCGAGCGCACCTGGTGGGGCACGATCGAGTCGTAGTAGATGCTGTCGCCGACGCCCAAGGTGATGACGTCCTTGCCATATGCGACTTCCAGCACTCCCGCGAGCACGAACAGGAACTCCTCGCCCTCGTGCCCCGAGAGGTTCGCGGGGTCCGACGACGGGTTCACGTCGATGAGGAACGGGTCCATGTGCCGCGCGGTCTTGCCCGCCGCCAGCGAGAAGAAGTCCAGCGTGCCCGCGCCGGTCCCGGTCTCCAACGACTTCAGGCGCGCCACCGTTTCGGCCTCGTCGGCTCGTGTCACCACGGGACCGACCTGCGTGTCGTCGTCCAGCAGCGTGCCCAACCGGACGCCGAGCGCCCGCGAGATCTTGATGAGCGGGGCGAGCGACGGGACGATCTCACCCGCCTCGATGCGCTCGATGACGGCGACGTCGCACGCGCTGCGCTCGGCGAGCTGCTCGCGCGACAGCCCCAACGACTCGCGCACGGTCGTGACTTTCGCCCCGATACGGCTGTCCACTGCCATGTTCAGCTTCCCTTCCCTGCCGGTGGGCCGGTCCGCTGTCGCGCGGGATGTCCCCGGCGCCTGCGTAGGCGAAAAGATACACCGAAACGCCCATGTGCGCGCGGGCGCGTGCGCGCTAGAGTTTGACGAGAATGATCGGCCCGCGCTTCCGAAAGGACCGTCGATGTCCGAGCTCATCCCCGGTGTTCACTTGGTGGAAGGCGTCGCGATGCCCGGCCGGCCGGGCTTCGTCAACGTCTGCCTGCTCGTCTCGGACGGTGAGGTGACGCTGGTCGACGCGGGCTTCCCGGGTGTCACGGGACCGCTGGAGCGTGCGTTCGCGGAGGCGGGAATCTCGCCGCGCGACGTGAAGCGCATCATCATCACACATCCGCACACCGACCACATCGGCGGGCTCGCGGAGGCGGTGGCGCTCACGGGCGCCGAGGTCTGGGCGCACGAAGCCGACGCGGGCCTGATCGACGGAAGCACGCCGGCTCCGGGCCCGGCTCCCGAGGTCGTGGCCATGATGGCTGCGCAGGGCCGCACCCCGCGCCCGGCGCCCGAACCGGTCCCGGTCACGCGCAGGCTACAGGGCGGGGAGACACTCGACGCGCTCGGCGGTATCGAGGTGCTCCACACACCGGGGCACACGCCGGGGCACATCTCGCTGCTGCTTCCGGAGGAGTCGCTGCTCATCGCCGGCGACATGCTCCGCTACGAGAACGGCCGCGTCGTACGCCCGCCCGAGATGTTCGGGTGGGACCTGGACATCGCGGAGCGCTCGATCCGCGCGGTGTCCGCGCTCGAGTTCGACGCCATGCTCCCGTACCACGGCGACTTCCTCGCACACGGAGCGTCGCGCACGATCCGGCGCGACCTGTTCGCGTAGCGACGGCCGGGGCGGGCGTCCTAGCGCCCGAACAGCGCCGCCGTCTCCTTCATCAGGTCGCGGATCGGCAGCCCCTGCGGGCACATCTCCTCGCACTGTCCACATTCGGTGCACAGCGACGCGCCGCCCTTCACCTGTGTGTAGCCGGACAGCCCCGGGTTCGCGTCCTCCCACATCGCTGAGGCGTTCAGCGCCGCGAGCACGCGGGGGATCTCGACACCGGACGGGCATGGCTGGCAGTAGCCGCATGCGGTGCAGTCGGCCTTGATGCGCGACTTGATCGCGACCCGCACTTCGCCGTATAGACCAAGCTCCTCGGGGGTGAGCGAGTCCGGGAGCGCTTGGTCGGCGATCCGCAGGTTCTCGACGACATGCTCCATCGCGCTCATGCCGGACAGCGCGAGCGAGACGCCAGGCTCGTTCCAGACGAAGCGCAGCGCCCACTCGGGCGGCGTACGCTTCACGGCGGCGCGATCGAAGACCGCCTGCGCCTCCGAGGGGAGGTTAGTCGCCAGCTTCCCGCCCTTCAGCGGCTCCATCACCACGATGCCGACGCCCTTCTCCGCGGCGTAACGCAACCCCGCGGTCCCGGCCTGATAGTCGACGTCCATGTAGTTGTACTGGATCTGGCCGAACGCCCAGTCGTACGAGTCGATGATGCGGGGGAAGTCCGCCGCCTGGCCGTGGAACGAGAAGGCCGGGAACCGGATGCGCCCGTCTTCGCGCGCCTTGTCCAGGAACTCGAGGACGCCGAGATCGCGGACGCGGTCCCACGCTTCGCCCGTGAGCCCGTGTATCAGGTAGAAATCGATGTGGTCGGTCTGGAGCCGCTCCAGCTGGCGGTTCAGGAACACATCCATGTCCTCGCGGGTCTTGAGGATCTGCTGCGGGAGCTTCGTCGCGAGGTTCACGCGCTCGCGCCAACCGCCGGACAGCGCCTGCCCCACGAACGGCTCGCTCTGGCCGGGCTGCCCGAAGTTCTCGGCGTGGTAGAACCACGCGGTGTCCACGTAGTTCACGCCGTTCTCGATCGCGTGGTGGATCATCTCCGTGGCGAGCGGGTAGTCGATGTCCTGCGCCTTGGCGCCGATCACCGGCAGGCGCATGCAGCCGAACCCCAGTGCCGACACTTCGACGCCGGTCGAGCCCATCGTGCGGTAGAGCATCTGTCCTCCTGTATGTCCGTGTGGCACCGACGCAGCCCGATCAGGCGGGCCCTTCCTGTCCCAGTTCGCTCACGATTGCGGGCATGGAGTCCGTGTCGCCGCTCATCACGATGGGGGCGCGCACGTGGGAGCGCACCATGTCGAGGCCGACGAACCCGGCGACGATCGCCGCCGCGGCGCCCACGACCAGGCTACAGCGAGGACCCGCGACCTGTCCGATCCAACCCACGATCGGCGCGCCGACCACAGTCATGCCCACGAACGCCATCGTCCACAGCGACATCACCCGCCCGCGCATGCGAGGTTCGCTCGAAACCTGGAGCAGCGCGTTCGAGTACGACGTGAAGATCACGGAGTAGTACCCGACCACGCCCATCGCCAGCGACGCCCACTCCAGCGTCGGCGAGACCGCCACCAGCAGGACGGAGATCCCGAACCCGAAGGCGCCAACCGTGAGCGCTCGCACCGTCGCCCCGTGTCGTCCGGCCGCGACGAGTCCACCGATGACCGCTCCGACGCCCATCACCGCCATCAGGGTCGCGACGCCAGCCGCGACCTGGGATGCGGGGCCGGCGAACGTGACGTGTGCGAGTAGCGGCAGCGAGACCGAGAACTCGTAGGTCAGCGTGCCGATGAGCACCATCATGATCAGCACGTCGCGGAGGATCCGCGTGTTCCAGGCGTAGTGGAACCCTTCGCGGAGCTGCCCTTTGGCTGCCTTGACCGGCGCCGAGCGACGCAGCTCGCCGTCGCGCATCATGCCGAGGCAGACGAGCACCGCCCCGAACGAGAGACCGTTGATGATGAAGCACGGCGCCAGGCCGAGTTGCGCCACGACCAGGCCCGCCGCGGCCGGACCGATGACGCGGCTCAGGTTGACGGTGATCGAGTTCAGCATGACGGCGTTCGACAGCTGCGCGCGGCCCACCATCTCGTGCACGAACGTCTGGCGTGCCGGGTTGTCGATCGCATTGACGACGCCGAGGCCGAACGCGAGGAGGTACAGCATCCAGACACGGATCGACCCCGTCGCCACGAGCACGCCCAGCGTCAGCGCCAGCAGGCCCGCCATCGTCTGCGTGATGAACAGGATCCGCCGTTTCGGGAACCTGTCGGCCAGGACTCCGCCGAACGGCGCGAGGACCAGGACCGGCGCGAACTGGAGGCCCATGACGATCCCGAGCGCGATGCCCACATCGTTCGGACCGGCCAGGGTCAGGACGAGCAGCGCCTGCGTCACCGACTGCATCCACGTCCCGCACAGCGAGATCGTCTGCCCGATGAAGTACAGGCGGTAGTTGCGCAGCTTCAGCGAGGAGAAGGTGCGGTGCGTCTGCTTCTTGAGCGATGTGACCGCACTGCGCGCGGCCTTGCGGGTGCGGGTCGTCACGAGGTGGTTCAGCCCCGGTCTTCTATGTTGCGGATCATCGTCTCGAGGACGGCGGCCATGAGCGTGCGTTCGTCGTCAGGGACTCCGGCGAGCATCGGTGTCTCCACTGCTCCGTACGGATCGGGCACGGTATCGAGCAGGGCCGACCCTTCCGGCGAGAGGCTCAGCACCCGGCACCGCTTGTCCGCGGCGCTTTCCGACCGTTCGAGCCAGCCCTTCGCAACGAGCACGTCGACGATGCCGGTGAGCGTCGCCGGCTCGACCTGAAGGGCTTGCTGGAGGTCCCGCTGCGCGAGCGTCCCGGCGCGGCGCAGCCGGAACAGCACCTGCCACTGGCTACGGCCCAGCCCGTGCGCCTTGAGCGCGTCGTCGATGTGCTGGCTGATGAGCAGGTACAGCCGCTTCACGCGGTAGGAAAGGTAGTCGGGATGCGCGACGGTGACGCTCATGGATTCCTCCGTGTAGACCTTTAGGCACCTAACAAACTACAGAGTACGGGCGGGCGGGGTCAATGCGTCAGCGACTCCGTTGACCGGTCGTCACCGTTCGGCCACGCCGTGAACGACTATCATCGGAGCCGCGCTGCTGCTCCCGCACCGCGCACACGAGAAGGAGCCGCTCCATGAGCACCATCGATGGCGACGAGTTCGAGGACGAGCTGGAACGATCGCAAGCAGAGACCCGCGCCTCGTTCGAGAACCGCGCGCTCATGTACGCCTACGTCTACGAGGAACTCTCCGATGAGCTCGGGGAAGACCGCGCCACCGAGCTGATGAAGCGCGCGATCCACCGGCGCGGACTCGAGGTGTCGCGCGCGTACCGGGCCGCGGCGCACGCCGGCGACCTTGAGGAGGTCGGCCGTATCTTCTGCGACGGCTCCCCGTGCGCCGGCGAACTCTTCGAGCCGGGCATCGAGGAAGAGAGCGACGAGCGGATCGTGCTGCGCATGACCGCGTGTCCGCTGGTCGACGCGTGGCGCACCGCCGGGCTCGACCCCGACGAGATCGACCACCTGTGCGTCATCGCAGCCGCTGTGGACGAGGGTACGTTCGAAGGAGCGGGGCTCGAGCTCACGTTCCTCGACCGCATCGGCCGCCCCGGGTCCGAGCACTGCCTGCTCGAGTTGCGCGTCCCCGCGGCGCGCTGAGCGTCGCCGCCGAGCCGCTCCGACCCTCAGACAGAAGGCCCGCTCCCTTGGGGGCGGGCCTTCGTGTGTCGCTTCCCGACCTGCCGCTAGGACAGGATGTAGACCGGGGTCCCCACCGGAACGCGGGGGTAGATGTCGAGGACGTTGTGGTTCGTGAGCCGTATGCACCCGTGACTCGCAGCGTGCCCCATCGACCAGGTCTTCGCCGTCCCGTGGATGCGGATCCCCGACGCGTTCAGGTACAGCGCGCGCAGACCGAGCGGGTTGTAGTAGCCCGGCTTGATGTAGCTCGGCATCCCCTTCGCCCACGCGCTGCCGGGGTTGTGCCAAGCCGGATGAGCCGACTTGGCGATGACCTTGAACAGGCCTTTCGGCGTGGGGTGTGCGCTCATCCCGATCGCGCAGCGGTACGACTTCTCGAGCTTCGTGTTCTTGTAGAGGTAGACCTTGCGCTCGTGGAGCACGACGAGGATCGTCTTGCCGATGTTGGCGGTCGTGGTCTTCGCGCGGATGACGAGCACCGGGACTGTGACGGTCGCCTGAGTGGAACCGCCGGCCCCGATCTCGGCAGTGACCGCGCCGGAGACCGCCTGCAGGGCTGCCGCCGTGTCCAGCGCGCGGCCGTTGACCTGGGCCACGACCTTCAGCCGGTGGTTCACGATCGTGCGCTTCGCGTTGACCGCCTTGCGGGCGATCGCCTTCGCCACCGTGGCCACGAACGAGGAGATCGCGGTTCCATCGGCGGTCCAACGCGGCGCCATGTCGGTGGTCTCAGCCGCTGCGAGCGCGTCCGCGACCATCCCATCGATGTCGAGCGCGACGGCCGTTTCGACCTGCATCGAGAAGGCGATCCCCGACGCGTCGACGGCGAGCGGGGCGAGCGTGGGCGTCGAGCATGCTGCCGCGATCGCTCGGTGGGCCTGAGCGGCGGTCATCCCGACGAGAGGCACGCCCGCCACGGTCACACCGGCGGTCACCACCGGGTCTCCGCCGCCGGCGAACGCCGGAAGCGTCCCGAGCAGCAGCGTCAGTGCGAGCGCCGCGGATACGAACCTGCCCAACCTGCGAGAACCCACGAACCAGCCACCGGCCTTCCTGGATACGACGACGATGCCCCATGTCCTGCGCGCAGTATAGGGCCTACCCCGGCCCTTGGCGCATCAACCGCTCGAGCGATTCGATGAAGTGCTCGCGGTCGTCCTCCGTGAACGGCGGGGGGCCGCCGTGACGCCCCCCGGAGCGCCGAAGCCGCGCCTCCGCATGGCGCACTTCCATCTCGGCGTCGATCGTCGCGAGATAGAAGATCCGGCCGCGCGGACTGACCGCGCCGGCGCCCCGGCCGAGCGCCATCGCCGCGACCCCGATGTCCTGGGTGACCACGATGTCGCCCGCTTGGAGCATCCCGACGATGGCGAAGTCGGCCGAGTCCCGCCCCTGGCTCACGGAGGTCGCTTCGACGCCCGGGCGGATGAACTTGGCGAGGTTCTGGGTAGAGTCAGCGACGAGCATGACGCGCGCGCCGTGGGAGCGCGCGACGGAGATCGCCTCGCGAGTCACGGGGCATGCGTCGGCATCTATGAAGACGGTGGTCATGGGGCCGACTGTACCGCACGCCCCGGTCTTGAGGCACTAGACGGGAGGGCCGATGTCCAGGGATTCGATCGAGATGCGTACGACCTTGAGCCGGGATCAGGCATGGCAGGTCATATCCACCTATCTCGGGAGCGAGGGATTCAAGTACATCGAGGAGAAGGGCGATGCGGTCTGGCGCAAGGGCGCGGGGCTCGCGACGATACCGCAGTTCATCAAGGCGATACCGGCGGACGGTTCCATCCACATCGAGGCGTGGCTCTCCGCGGTGTCGTGGGTGCCCGGCGTCTACACCGGCGAACAGGGCCTCGACGGGCCGTGGGGCTTCGCACTGAAGTCCGCTCTCAAGAAGCGCCTCTCGGCACTGGAGGCGGCGCTCGGCGGCAACGTCGTGTCGCGTGGCAAGATCGAGTCACCGAGAGCGGGCGCTCCGCAGGCGGCGATACCTCCCGCGGCGAGCGCCCAGGCACTGGTCGGCGCGGCACCCGCCGCGTGGTCCGCGGACCCGACCGGGCGCCACCAGCTCCGCTACTGGGACGGCTCCGCCTGGACCGCCAACGTGTCCGACAACGGAGCGGTGTCGCAGGACCCGGTCTGAGCGGGTTCCGCCAGCAAGCCCCGATCGTTTCGACGCTAGTGGCTCTAGGTACAGGAAAGGACCTCTGACCTGCTCAAATGGTCGAGGACCTTTCTATGTCGGTCGATCCCGCTAGACCCGGTTCCGGAACATTCTGATGACTGGATGCTTGCTAGGATCCGGGTCCGGGTCATTGCTTCGAGAACTCGAACCCATCCTCGTTGAAGAGCCGGATACACGCTTCCGCGACCCACGCGTCGTACAGCCTGCCGCTGCCACGCTCGATCTCGGCGAGAGCCGCCTCGATCCCGAGCGCGGGCCGATAGGGACGGTACGACGTCATCGCCTCGACGACGTCGGCCACGGCGAGCACCTTGGCACCCAGAAGCGTCTGGTCGCCCGTAAGTCCCTGTGGATACCCCGACCCATCGCAACGCTCGTGATGCTGGTGGATCATCTGAGCGACCGGCTCCGCCATCTGCGCGGAGACGGCGAGCCGGTATCCCGCTTCGCCGTGACCCTTGACGAGCTCGAACTCGACCGGCGATAGCTGACCCGGCTTGGAAAGGATCTCAGTCGGAACCCCGGCCTTGCCCATGTCGTGCAGCAGCCCCGCTACCCGGATGTCGTCGATCTCGTGACCGGATAGGCCGAGGCTCTCGGCGATCTTGACCGCGAGTTCCGTGACACGTCGCTGATGGCCGGCGGTGTAGGGATCGCGCAGCTCGACGATGTTGCTGGTGACGTCGACCACCGAGGTGAGCGTTTGCTTGATGCGCTCAGCTTGCCGGGCCGCCAGCTCCTCCGCCCGCGTGCGCTCGGTGATGTCACGGTCCGTGCCACGGTAGCCGCAAAAGTCTCCGGACACGTCGAAGATGGGTACCCCGTTGGTTTCGAGGATGACGAGACGCCCGTCCTTGTGCCCGTTCACGTTGACCAGGTTTCGGAACGCTTCACGCTTCTCGGCAATGGCCGCGAACTGCGCGCCCACCCGCTGCGCCTCATCAGGCGGCATCAGTTCGAAGGGGGTCTTGCCGAGCAGCTCGTCGGGCCGGTAGCCCAAGATGTCGAACACCTGCTGGCTGGCAAACGTGTAGACCCCGCGCTCACCGACCTCCCAGACCCAGTCGTGAGCGGACTCCACGAGCGTGCGATAGCGCTTCTCGCTCTCGTGAAGCGCTTCCTCAGCCCGCTTGCGCTCGGTGATGTTGCGCAGCAGAACCTGGATCGCCTTGACGCCTTGGTCGAGGAAGGGCGAGGCGGTGGCCTCGACGTCCACAGGCGTGCCGTCGAGCCGGAGGATCCGCACCTCGACGAGCGGGACCTCCTCGCTGTCCACGCGGATGCGCTCGCGCACGAGCGAGCGGGAGGCGGGGTCAAACAGGTCCAGGGCCGGTTTCCCGATCAGATCCTCGGGCGAGGAGGTCCCGAACAGCTTCGCGGCCGCCGGGTTCGCGAGCACGACCTTGTCCTCGCGGTTGACGAAGATGGCCAAAGGCGAGCTCTCGGCCAGCGTTCGGAAGCGGGCTTCGCTCTCCCGCAGCTCCTGCTCGGCCTGCTTGCGCTCGGTGATGTCTTGATTGACTCTCACTGATCCCCCCGCCCCTCAGCGAACTCTACTCGCGCCGAACCGACATCCCGATCCCGCAGCAAAACGGTAATGCCCCCCGAATAAGATAGGTATGCCCCCCAAACGGGATGAGGGTGCGCCCGGGCGGCTCGCTGGCGTCCTCGCATCCCCTCTCACCTGATACTACTCGGTTTGCGCGACTCCGCGGGGCCAAGCGAAGGTGGTTGAGCAGCCGAGCTCAACGATCAGAGGGCGCAGCTACAATGGCGGCGTTCAACGGCTGTGGGGAGAAGCGGTGAAGCAACGAAGCATGGCGATAGCATTGCTGGCAGCCGTCTTGGTGATGACCGCCCTGATGGGCTGCGCTCCTCGGACGGCAGAGAGCCCCGGATCCACGCCCACTCAGATACCCGCCGTGGAGCTGGCGACCACCACTCCGCTACCCCCCGACCGGATCGCCGCCACCTCGTTCATCGACGCCGACCGCGGCTGGGCCGTGGGTGGGGAGCTGGAGGATGGCCTAGGTAGCGTCGTTCAGGCCACGACCGACGGCGGCCGGACCTGGAAGGTTCTCTACGCCGATGGGGCCGGCTTCCCACTCCGGGATGTCGTCTTCACCGATGCGCTCCACGGCTGGGCGGTTTCCAGCAGCGGCACCCTCGTGGGCTCCATCATCGCCACCACCGATGGAGGACGAAGCTGGGTGGAGCAGTTCGGGGCGGGACCGCTGGAGTCCGTGGACTTCACCGACAACCTCCACGGCGTGGTCCGGGGTCTGGATGGCGACAGTCCCCAGCGACCGATCACGCTCACCACCAGCGACGGCGGAAGAACCT
>DATCGP010000047.1:0-32005 GCA_036508875.1 Coriobacteriia bacterium
TCCTACTTGCCCTTCCGACCGTTCGGCCTGCACGGCGCGACCAGCGCGCGCGCGAGCACCTCGTCCATCCGCTCGACAGGCACGATCTCGACCTCGTCGCGCACGTGCGGCGGGAGCAGGTCGAGGTCGCGGACGTTGTCCTTCGGGATGAGAACGGTCTTGATGCCGGCGCGGTGCGCTGCCAGCAGCTTCTCCTTGAGCCCACCGATGGGGAGCACGTGACCGCGAAGGGTGATCTCGCCGGTCATCGCGACCTCGCGACGGATCGGACGTCCCATGAGCGCCGAGGCGAGCGCGGTCGCCATCGTGATGCCGGCGGAGGGCCCGTCCTTCGGCGTCGCCGCAGCGGGGACGTGGATGTGCAGGTCGAGCTTCTCGTTGAACGCCGGGTCGATCGGCCAGTCGGACACATGCGCGCGTATGTAGGAGACCGCGGCCTGCGCCGACTCGCGCATCACGTCGCCGAGTTGGCCGGTCAGGATCAGCTCGCCCTTGCCGGCCATCGTGGTCGCCTCGATCGAGATCACGTCGCCGCCAGCTTCGGTCCACACGAGCCCCGTGGCGGTCCCGATCTCGTCGGTCTCCTCCGCCAGCCCGAACCGGAACCGGGCCGGTCCCAGATACGTGTGCAAGGTACGGTGCGTCACGCGGGTCTTGCGCCCGTGGCCCTCGACGACGCGACGGGCCACCTGCCGGCAGATCGATGCGATCTGCCGCTCCAGACCTCTCACCCCTGCCTCGCGCGTGTACAACCGCACGATCTCGCTGAGGGCCTCGTCGGTCATCTCGAGCTTCGCGGCGCTCAGCCCGTGCTCCTTGAGCTGCTTCGGCACGAGGTACCGCTTCGCGATGTGGAGCTTCTCGTCCTCGGTGTAGCCCGGGAAGTGGATGACCTCCATGCGGTCCTGCAGCGCGGGCGGGATCGTGTCGAGCAGGTTGGCCGTGGTGACGAACATGACGTCGGACAGATCGAACGGGACCTCGAGGTAGTGGTCCTGGAAGCTGTTGTTCTGCTCAGGGTCGAGCGCCTCGAGAAGCGCCGCCGTGGGGTCACCGCGGAAGTCCACGCCCACCTTGTCGATCTCGTCCATCATGAAGACCGGGTTCCGAGTGCCGGCGGTGCTGATCGACTGGATGATGCGGCCCGGCAGCGCCCCCACGTAGGTGCGCCGATGTCCGCGGATCTCCGCCTCGTCGCGTATCCCGCCGAGGGACATCCGGATGAACTTGCGGCCCAGCGAGCGGGCGATCGACTTGCCGATCGAGGTCTTGCCCACACCCGGAGGTCCGACGAAGCACAGGATCGGGCCGCGCATCGTGTCGGTGAGCTTGTGGACCGCGAGGTACTCGAGGATGCGCTCCTTGACCTTCTCGAGGCCGTAGTGGTCCTCGTCCAGTATCTTGCGAGCCTCGATCAGGTCGAGCTTCTCCTCGTCCTCCACCGCCCACGGAGCGCCGACCAGCCAGTCGAGATAGGTCCGGATCACGCCGGTCTCCGCCGCGGCGGACGGCATCTTCTCCAAGCGGCCCAGCTCCTTGACCGCTTTCGCCTCCACCGCCTCGGGCATCTTCGCGGCGACGATCTTCTCGCGGTACTCGTCGAGCTCCGCCTGGGCCTCGTCGTACATCCCGAGCTCCTGCTGGATCGCCTTCATCTGCTCGCGAAGGAAGAACTCGCGCTGCGAGGCGTTGAGCGAGTCCTTCACCCGGTTCTGGATCTTGCTCCCGAGCTCGAGGATCTGCAGCTCGCGGCGCAGGAACGTCGAGGCCTGTTCGATGCGGGGCGCCGGTTCGACCGCTTCGAGGATCGCCTGCTTCTCGTCGGACTTGAGGTTGAGGTGGAAGGCGACGAAGTCGGCGAGCCGGCCCGGCTCCTCGATCGCGCCGGCGGCTATGAGGACCTCCTGCGGGATCGGCTTGCCCAGCTCGGCCGCCTTCTCAAAGTCGTTGACCAGGGCGCGCATGACCGCCTCGGTCTCGACGTCGGAGACGACCTCCTCCTCGATGCGCTCGACGCGCACCTGCATGTACGGCTCCGAGGTCACGTACTCCAGCACGCGGATGCGGACGACACCCTCGACGAGCGCCTTGGCGGTCCCGTCCGGGAGCTTCAGCTCCTGCAGCACCGTCCCGACGCAGCCCACCGCGTGGATCTCGCCTTCGCCAGGCTCCTGGGTCTCCGGCTCCTTCTGCAGGACGAGGGCGACGTGGTGATCTCCGCGCAGAGCCTCCTCCAGCGCCAGGATCGACTTCTCGCGGCCGACGAACAGCGGTACCACCAGGTTCGGGAACAGCACGAGGTCCCGCAGCGGTATCAGCGGAAGGATGTCAGGGACCTCGGTGGGTGCGTCGTCGACCTTCGACATGCTGGGCCTCATCACTCTTGAGGGCGGGTGCGCCCGATCTCGTTTCGTTGTGTTTCTACATGCTACCCGTACTCCCCTGCTGTGAGGGTGCTGCGGGCGCCGGCAGGGTGATCCGCCGCTATACTTGACCGGCGCGGGCTCGGCTCCCGCGGACCCGGGTATACCGTCATCGGTCGAACATCAGCGGCAAAGCGAGGCGCATCGTGCGCACGGTCGTCATCGATACGAACGTCCTTCTCTCGGATCCTGAGGTCATCGGCAGGTTCCACGACGCCGACGTCGTCATCCCCGAGATGGTGTTGTCCGAGATCGACAAGCTCAAGACCGCTCGGGTCGACCCGGAGCTGCGCTTCAAGGGCCGCCAGATCAGCCGCGTGCTGTTCGAACTGTCCGAGCGCGGGAGCCTGAAGGACGGGGTGCCGCTGCCCGACGGTGGCCGGGTCAGGGTCGTGGGCCTCGCGTCCGACGCCGAGTTCCCGGCCGGGCTGTCGGCGCGCAACACCGACGACCGCATCATCGCGGTGGCGGTGTCGGTCCGCGAGTCCGCCGATGGAGCGGTCACGCTGGTGACGAACGACCTGAACATGCTGCTCAAGGCTCAGTCCTATCACCTCGAGGTCGAGCGCGTCGAGACCGACGAGAGCCTGCTTCGCCGTCTGCTGGTCCGGCCGTTCCAGCGGTATCGAGCGGCGCTGAGCATCCTTGGCGTGGCGCTCGCTGTGTTCGCCGCCGCGATCTACCTGACGCTGTTCAGCCCGTTCGCGGCAGGACAGCAGAGAGTCGGCCTGACCTCTCTGCCGTCCGAGTTCCTCGAGCAGCTGTCGGTCGAACAGCAGCAGGAGCTCAACTACCTGTTCCGCCTGCAGGCCGACCCGAACAACATGGACACCTTGGTGTCGCTCGCTACGGTCTACGACAGCCTGGCCCAGCAGAACGCCTCGTATCTCCCCTACGCGGCGAGGTACTGGGAGAAGGTCCTGTCGCTGAACCCGGCCGACGATGACGCGCGGACAGACCTGGCCACCGACTATCTGCGTCAGAGCAAGGTGGACCAGGCGATAGCCGAGCTGAAGACGGTGCTCGCCCACAATCCTGACCACATCAACGCGAACCTGAATCTCGGGGTCATGTACATGAACACCTCACCCAAGCAGTACCAGAACGCAGCCAACCAGTTCGCTCGTGTGGTCACGCTGACGAAGGCGAACACCGACCTGGCGACGGTGAACCAACACGCTCAAGCCCTGCTGACGCAGGTGGAGACGGACGCGAAGACCGCCGGGCAACCGGTCACCATCCCAGGGAGCAGCCTGTGAACGACATCATCGACATAGCGATCATCGGAGGCGGCCCCGCCGGACTCGCGGCGGCGCTGTATGGCGCTCGCGGCCGGGCGGAGACAGTGGTGTTCGAGAGCCAGCTCCCGGGCGGCCAGATCATCACGACCGACTGGATCGAGAACTACCCCGGCATGCCCGAGGGGCTGAACGGCAGCCGCATCGCCGAGCTCATGCACGCGCACGCCGAGAAGTTCGGCGCCCAGTTCCGCACGTTCGCTGCAGTCGAGAAGATCGCCACCGAGCGCGGGGGGTTCCTGATCACCGCCGACGGCGAGGAGTCACTTGCCCGCACGGTCATCTTCGCGACCGGGGCGCGCCCGCTGACGCTCGGCATCCCCGGCGAGGCCGAGTTCACCGGACGCGGCGTCTCGTGGTGTGCCACCTGTGACGGCGCGCTGTACCGCGGCAAGGTGGTCGCGGTGGTGGGCGGCGGTGACGCGGCGCTCGAAGAGGCGCTGTTCCTGACGAAGTTCGCCGAGCGGGTGCACCTCGTGCACCGTCGCGACGAGTTCCGCGCGGCGCGCTGTATCCAGGAGCGCGCGCACGCGAACGAGAAGGTCGAGTTCCACCTCTCCCGCACCCCGGTGGAGATACTGGGCGAAGGCGGCAAGGTGTCCGCTCTCGTGCTGCGAGCGACCGCGGGAGGCCCCGACGAGGAGATCGCGGTCGCAGGCGTCTTCGAGTTCGTCGGCGTCCGTCCGGAAACCGAGCTCGTCGCAGGATTGGTGGAGCTGGCCGACGGTGGATGGGTAAAGGTCGATTCGTCGATGGCGACGTCATATGCGGGGCTGTTCGCGGCCGGCGACGTTACCGACACGCCACTGAAGCAGGTGGTGACCGCCGCAGGACAGGGCGCGACGGCGGCTTTCGAGGCGCTCCGCTACCTCGATTCCGGCGTCTGCCCCTTGTAGTAGTATCGGGCGCGCAGCCGCCGGAGCGGACTGTGTCGAGAAACCTTGGAGGACAAGTGAGCGACATCATGTTGACCGTGACAGACGCCAACTTCGAGAGCGATGTCGTCGGCAGCTCTCTGCCCGTGGTCCTGGACTTCTGGGCGCCGTGGTGCGGTCCGTGCCGCATGATGGAGCCGGTGCTCGAGGAGTTCGCAGCCGAGCACGCCGGCAAGATCGTGGTCGGCAAGCTGAACGTGGACGAGAACCCGAACACCGCCATGCGCTTCGACGTCATGTCGATCCCGACGCTGCTCGTCGTGGTCAACGGCCAGGTCGCCAAGAAGCTCGTCGGCGCGATGCCGAAGAAGAAGCTCGTCGACGAGCTCGCCGCCTACCTCGGCTAGCCTGCCGGCCCCCGCAAAGCCTGACACCAAAGGGAGAGGACCCACATGTGCGAGAACAGCGTGAACGTGCCTCAGCTGAAGCTGTCGATCGGCCAGGTCGATGACGCGATAGCCCTGTCGCAGCAGTGGCTGGAGCAGCTCCACCACCTCGCGGACCACGGCAAGAAGCCTGAAGCCTCCGCGGAGATCGCACAGGCCGGCGTACTGCTCGGCGAGGCCCGAGCGCGCCTGCAGAGTTCCCTCGACGCGCTCGAAGGGCGAGCGGCCTCCTCCGATGTGACGGTCGAACTGGTCTAGCACCGCCCCGGATCCGCGCGGGTCCGGACCTGACGGAACCGAACGACACGCCCGGCCTTCCTTGACGGAAGCGCCGGGCGTGTTACGCTTCCCGAATTCGTGTTACTTATGCACGCACGACGAGAAGGACCTTCCGGTGGCGCACTCGCACGAGACGACGAGCAACAAACTCGGAGGACGGCTGATCGGCGGCATCGCCATCAACGTCGTGATCTTCGCTGTGCAGATGGTCGGCGGTGTCCTGTCGGGCAGCCTCGCGCTGATCGCGGACGCCCTGCACAACGTGACCGATGTCGCCTCGCTCTCGCTCAGCCTCGTCGCGTTCCGGGTCGCCAAGCGGCCGGCCGACGAGCGCTACACCTTCGCGTATCGCCGGGCCGAGGTGCTGGCCGCCGCGGTGAACGCTACGCTGCTGCTCGTGATCGCCGCCTACGTCGGCTACGAGGCGCTCCTGCGTCTAGCGCACCCGATGCCGGTAGGAGGCACGATCATGATCGCAGCCGCAGCGTTCGGCGCGGTCGCCAACGGCGCGGGCGCCATCCTGCTTCACACCCGTGACGGGAACCTGAACGCACGCAGCGCGATGCTCCACCTGATGTCTGACTCGGTCGCTTCGATAGGCGTCCTTCTCGCGGGCGTCGCGATCCGCCTGTGGTCGCTCGACATCGCCGACCCGATCATCTCGCTGCTGATCTCCGTGTGGCTGTTCAGGGAGTCGTGGAGCCTCGTCGCGCGCACCGCACGCATCCTGATGCAGGGTGTCCCGGAGGACGTGGACATGGAGGCTGTGCGGGCCGCGGTGCTCGCCGTCGACGGAGTGGCGGAGCTTCACGAGCTGCGCGTGTGGGCGCTGTCCGGAGCCGATGTGGTGCTGAGCGCCCACCTGGTCCTGGACCGCAGCGACATCAGCGACGCCACGGGCGTGGTGACGGTCGTCAAGGACCTCCTGCACGACCGCTTCGGCGTCGCTCACGCGACCATAGAGACCGAATGCGTCGCCGGGGGTTGCTCCGGCTGCTCCGCCCGCCAAGGCTAGAAGGAGGACCCGTGGGATCTCTTGCGCGCTTCAGCGTGGCCATGGACGAGGATCTCCTCGCGCGGTTCGACGACCTCGTGGCGCGCCGCGGCAGCGGCGTGAACCGATCGGAAGCGGTCCGTGACCTCGTGCGCGACGCGCTGGTCGACGCCGAGTGGGAGGACAGCGCGGGCGAGATCGTCGGCACGGTCACCATGGTCTTCGACCACCACGCCTCCGACCTCTCCGACAAGCTCGACGCGCTGCAGCACGCGCACCACGAGCGCATCGTGTCCTCGATGCACGTGCACCTCGACGCCCACAACTGTCTCGAGGTCATCGTGGTGCGGGGGACCAGCGCTCAGGTGCGCGCGATCGCGGACGGGCTGCTCGGCACGAAGGGCGTCAAGCACGGCAAGCTCGTGTCGACCACCACCGGCGCCCACCTCTAGCCGGCGCACCGTGCACATCCCCGACGGATACCTCGGACCGCAGACCTACGCCGTCCTCGACGCGGCGATCATCCCGCTGTGGGCGGTGGCGGGAGCGAAGGTCAAGAAGACACTGAAGGCGAAGCAGGTCCCTCTGCTGGCGCTCGGCGCCGCGTTCTCCTTCGTCATCATGATGTTCAACGTCCCGGTCGTCGGCGGCTCCACCGGGCACGCCGTCGGAGCGACGCTCATCGCGATCCTGCTCGGACCTTGGGCGGCGGCTATCGCCGTCTCGATCGCTCTCGTGATCCAGGCGCTCGTGTTCGGCGACGGCGGGATCACCGCCATCGGGGCGAACTGCCTCAACATGGCGATCATCATGCCGTTCGTAGGCTTCTACATCTACCGCCTGGTCTCCGGCGACAGCCCGTCCACGATCCGCAGGTCCGTCGCCGCCGGCATCGGCTCCTACGTCGGCATCGTCGTGGCGGCGATCGCAGCCGGGATCGAGTTCGGCATCCAGCCTCTCATCGCGCACACCGCCTCGGGGCACGCGCTCTACGCGCCATATCCCCTCAGCGTCGCGGTCCCGACGATGGCGCTCGAGCACCTTGCGTTCTTCGGTCCGATCGAAGCGGTGATCACGATGGGGATCATCGCGGTGCTGGCGAAACAGGACTCCCGTCTGCTGCAGATGAAGCCCGCCGCCAAACCGCTGCGGTGGCTGTGGGCCGGCTTCGGTGTGCTCGTGTTGCTGACGCCGATCGGCGTGCTGGCTCCGGGGACCGCGTGGGGCGAGTGGGGCGCGGAGCAGCTGCGGACGACGCTGGGCTACGTCCCGGCCGGGCTCGAGAAGCTCGGCGGGGCCTGGACGTCGGCGATGCCCGGCTATGCGCCCGCCTTCATCCGCGACCCGCTGGTGGGGTACCTGGTCGCCGCCGTCGTCGGCTCCGCGCTGGTGGTCGGCATCGCCTGGCTGCTCGGCAGGGTTCTGGCCCGCAAGGAAGAGCCGCCTGCGACCCCTCCATCGGGCACCACATGATCCCGGCGGTCGCACACATAGGCGACGCCGCTCCACGCAGACGGACCGGCGCGCGATCGGTCGCGCGCAGGACCGCCGACGCGATCGCTGGCGCCGTCGGCGAGGTGCTCGAGAACGACCGGCTCGCCTCGCTGCCGGGCCTGATGCAGCGCCTCGACCCGCGCATGAAGGCGGTGAGCATCGTGCTGCTCGCCGTCGTCACGAGCTTCGTGCACTCCATCCCCATGCTCCTCGTGCTCGTGGTGGCGACGATGCTCCTGGCAGCGGCTTCGCATGTGAGCGTGGGCTCCTTCGCACGGAAGGTCTGGGCCTCCGCCGGGTTCTTCGGAGTGCTCCTGTCCGCGCCCGCAGCCACGGCGTGGATCACGCCGGGGCCGGTGGTCGTGGCCCTCGGGCCGTTGTCGATCACCGCGCCGGGCCTGCTCGTGGCGGGCCGGCTCATCCTTCGAGTGGCGGCCGGCGCCGGGTTCGGGCTGCTCGTGGTGTGGACCACCCGCTGGTCCGACCTGCTACGCGCGCTCGGAGCGATGGGCGTCCCCGACCTCGTGGTCGCGACCTTGGCGATGACGCAGAAGCAGATCATGTCGCTGCTGCGCACGGTGGAGAACATGCACCTGGCGCGCGAGAGCAGGATGCTGTCCGCCGGGTCGGCCCGCGAGAACCGCGGTTGGGTGGTCGAGCGGATGGCGTTCGTGGCGAGGCGCTCCATGAAGACCGCCGACGACGTTTACGACGCGATGCTGGCCAGGGGGTTCACCGGGGCGATGCCCTCTCTGGTCGACCTCAGGGCCAGCGATCGCGACTGGCTCTGGCTCGCGGCGACCGTCGTCGCCTGCACCTTCGTCCTCCTCATCGACAGGATGGTGTTCCCGCTGTGACGGCCGAATTTGCACTCTCAGGAGCGACGCACATGTACGGATCGGACATGTGCGCCCTCGACCGCATCGACCTGACGATCGAGCCGGGCGAGCACGTGGCCGTCGTCGGCGCGAACGGGAGCGGGAAGTCCACGCTGCTCAAGATGCTCGACGGGCTGGTCTTCTGCAGCTCCGGCGCCATCGCCGCGTTCGGTCACACGCTGACCGAGGACTCGCTCGAGGAGCCGGCGCTCCGTCGCGAGTTCCGCTCCCGCGTCGGCTTCGTGTTCCAGGACGCCGACGTACAGCTGTTCTGCAACACGGTCCTCGACGAACTCGCTTTCGGCCCTCTCCAGCTGGGGATGGAGCCTGACGAGGTACGCGCCCGTGTGGCCGAGGTCGCAGCTGCGCTTCGGATCGAGAAGCTCCTCGATCGAGCCCCATACACGCTCTCGGGCGGCGAGAAGAAGCGCGTCGCGATCGCGAGCGTGCTGACGATGCGGCCGCAGGTGCTGCTCCTGGACGAACCGACGAACGCCCTCGACCCGCGCAGCCAGGTGTGGCTGCTCGACGTGCTCCGGGAGTGGAAGGCCGCCGGGCGCACCGTGATCATCGCGACGCACGACCTGACCGCCGCCGCCGAGTCGTGCGAACGCATGGTGGTGCTGTCCGAGGAGCATCGAGTCGTCGCGGACGGAGCGCCTGAGGACGTGCTGTCGCAGCGCGCGCTGCTCCTGTCCGTGAACCTGATCCACGAGCACGAACACCGTCACGGCGGGATCGGACACACACACGATCACGCGCACGGCCACACGCACGGATAGCGAGCGACCGGTCCCGGGCGCGCGGCGCAGCGCGCTTCACGAGACGAGCAAAGCGGTACACTTCCAAGCATGACCGATCCCACCAAACACCCTGCGGCGAAGGCTCCCACCTTCTGGGAGTGCCCCGCCTGCAGCTACCTTTCGAGCGACCCGTCGTTCGCATCGGGCACGTCGCCGTGTCCCGGGTGCGGCTCCAGCGTGAGACCGCGTCGGCAGTTCCCGCCCGACACCCAGCGCCTGCTCGACGACCGCATCCGCGGCTACTTCCGCGAGGGCGAGTGGCAGATCACCGTCATCCTCGCCGCCGCGCTGCTCGAAGCGCTGCTCGAAGACATCCTCGACAGGATCATGGCGGCACACGGCGCGGACATCGCGATCCGGGGGACGCTGCTCGACTCGGTCCGGGCCATCGGCACGCGCATCTCCCGCCTCTTCCCCGACCTGACCGGCGTGGAGTTCGAGGACGCCGCCTCCGAAGCCGGGTTCCACGACTTCCCGAAGCGCTGGCGCAAGGTGCGCGAGGTCCGCAACGCGTTCATCCACGACACGCCCTACCGCGACGTCGTCGAGACGCTCGACACCGGCACCGCGGAGGAGTCGATGCTGCTCCTCGACGCGGCCTACCACTTGTTCGTGTCGCTCAACAACAAGTTCGTGGCGGATGGCCGCGTCCATCGCGGAGACAAACCGCACACGTCGCTGCACGGCGGAGCCACCGACGAGGAAGCGCCCCACGGAGCCGTCGGGCCGTGACGGGAGCCGCCCGCATCCAGGTCGCCGGCGTCGTGCAAGGAGTCGGGTTCCGCCCCTTCGTCTACAACCTCGCGCGCTCGCGCGGCCTCAACGGCTGGGTCAACAACACCTCTCAGGGAGTCACGATCGTCGTGGAGGGCGACCCGGAGGTCGTGGCCGCGTTCCCCGACGACGTGTGGCGCCTCGCGCCGCCGATGGCGGTCGTCCAGTCGGTCGCCTCGACACCCGAGACGCCGGAGGGGTTCTCCGATTTCGAGATCCGCGAGTCGGAAGCCAGCGGCGACCTGACGCTGGTCTCGCCCGACATCGCGACCTGCCCGGCATGCCTCGCGGACATGACCGATCCGGCGAACCGCCGGCACGGCTACGCGTTCACGAACTGCACGAACTGCGGGCCGCGGTTCACGATCGTGGAGTCGCTGCCATACGACCGCCCGGCCACTTCGATGAAGTCGTTCGAGATGTGCCCTGAGTGCGGCGCGGAGTACCGCGACCCGGATGACCGCCGCTTCCACGCCCAGCCGAACGCTTGCCACGTGTGCGGCCCGCGGCTGTACCTCAACGGCGGAGGGGCGCCCGAGGACCTCGCTTGGACTCCAGCGGAGGCGGCCACGCCGCTGCCCGGCCGCACCCGCGACAGCGAGGAAGCGCGCTCCGCGGACCTGCTCGCGCGCGCCGCCACGATGCTGCTCGACGGCCGCGTGCTCGCGATCAAGGGCCTCGGAGGGTTCCACCTGGCGTGCGACGCGACCAACGAGGACGCTGTCGGCGCCCTGCGCGAGCGCAAGCGCCGCTGGGGCAAGCCGCTCGCGATCATGCTCCCGACCGTGGACGCGGTGCGCCGCTACTGCGAGGTGGGCGACGAGGAGCAGGCCCTTCTGGAGGGCACCAAGCGCCCCATCGTCCTGCTGAAGCTGAGGGGGAACGCTCCCGGCGCGGACATCGCGGACGCCCGCGCAGCGAAGTGGCACGAGCAGGCCGAGACTACAGGCTCGGCCGTCGCGAGCTGCCTGAGCGAAGCGGGCGTCCGCGATGTCCGCGCAGCGGACGCGCTCGCCCCATCGGTGGCCCCCGGCCTGGCCGAGCTCGGCGTGATGCTGCCCTACACGCCGCTCCACCACCTGCTGATGGATGCGGTCGGCGGGCGGCCGCTCGTGATGACGTCGGGCAACCTCTCGGACGAGCCGATCGCGATCGACAACGCCGAGGCGCTCTCCCGCCTCGCTCCGATCACCGACGCATTCCTGCTGCACGACCGCGAGATCCGGCAGCGCTACGACGACTCGGTCGTGCGCGTCGTGGCCGGTTCCACCGAACTCGTCCGGCGCTCGCGCGGATACGCACCGTTCCCCATCGCCCTCCCGTTCGACACCGACGTCGACATCTTGGCGGCCGGGCCCGAGCAGAAGAGCACGTTCTGCCTCGCGCGCGGCACCCACGCCTTCGTGAGCCAGCACATCGGGGATATGGAGAACGCCGAGACGCTCGAGGCCTACGAACGGACACTCTCGCTCTACGAGGAGATGTTCCGGGTCGAGCCCGCGCTCGTCGCGTACGACCTGCACCCCGAGTACCTCTCCACGAAGTTCGCGAAGTCACTCGGGCTGCCCGCCGTCGGCGTGCAGCACCACCACGCACACATCGCGAGCGTGACGGCGGAACACGGGATCTCGGACAAGGTCGTCGGCATCGCGTACGACGGAACCGGCTACGGGACCGACGGCACCATCTGGGGCGGCGAGGTGCTGATAGCCGACTGGACGGGCTTCGAGCGGTTCGCGCACCTGCGCCCCGTCCCGATGCCCGGCGGGGCCGCGGCGATCCGCCGTCCCGCCCGTATGGCATCGGGGTTGCTTTCCGGTATCGACGAAGGGCTGTTCGATCATCCTGGGGCTGCGATCCTACGAGAATCACTCACGAACTCGGAGCAGTCCACACTTCGCGCGATGGCCACCCAGGGGTTGAACAGCCCTTTGACGTCGTCAATGGGGCGGCTGTTCGATGCCGTGGCTGCGCTGGCGGGAGTCCGCGCGGACGCGCTCTACGAGGGGCAGGCCGCGATCGAGCTGGAAGCCCTGGCGGACCCCGGGGAGCGCGCCGCCTATCACTTCGCGCTCGTCGGGGACTCCCCCGTTGTCATCGACCCGGAACCGATGGTGTGTGCGCTCCTGGCCGATCTGGCATCCGGCGTGGGCGCCTCCACGATCTCGGCCCGCTTCCACAACGCGGTCGTCGCCGTCACGGTCGAAGTCGCCTCACTCGCGTGCGCGCGGGCGGGCGGGCGCCACGTCGCGCTTGCCGGCGGCGTCTTCATGAACCGGATCGTGCTGGCGGGCGTCCGCGCCGGACTTGTGGCCGCGGGCCTCGTCCCGCTCGCGCATCGAGAACTTCCGATGAACGACGGAGATGTCTCGTACGGCCAAGCGGTCGTGGCATGGGCGTTGCGGGATACGGTATAACAGGCCGGTACGCCGGCACGCGTTCACGACCCCAAGAGGAGATCTCCCATGTGTCTTGCGATCCCGGCCCAGGTCATCCTGATGAACGAGAACCAGATGGCGGAGGTCGACATCCACGGCGTCACGCGCACGGTCAGCCTCTCGATGACCCCCGAGGCCGAGGTCGGTTCGTGGGTCCTGATCCACGCCGGCTTCGCGATCCAGGTGGTCGACGAGGAGTTCGCAGCGGAGTCGTGGGAGCTCATAGAGCAGATCGAGTGGGACGACGGAGACGTCGCCTCTCTCGGCGCGGACACTGCCGAGGTCGGCGTCTGACATGGCGGACCTCCTGTCGGCCTGGCGCGACCCGGAGCTCGCCAAGCACCTGGTCGAGCTCATAGATCAGGCCGCCGACCGCCCGATGAAGCTCATGGAGGTCTGCGGGACGCACACGGTGGCGATCGCGCGGTTCGGCCTCCGAGGGCTCATGCCGGACAACGTCACGCTGCTTTCCGGACCGGGCTGTCCGGTCTGCGTTACCGCGAACCGCGACATCGACTACGCGATCGAGCTGGGCCGCCTCCCGAACGTCGCGATCACGACGTTCGGCGACATGATGAAGGTGCCGGGCTCGTATTCGTCGCTCTCGCGCGAGAAGGCGGACGGCCGCGACATCCGCATCGTCTACTCCCCCCTCGACGCCGTGAAGATGGCCGCCGCCGAGCCGGACAAGCAGGTCGTCTTCCTGGGGGTCGGTTTCGAGACCACCATCCCGACGATCGCCGTCACCATCAAGGAAGCCAAGAAGCAGGGCCTCACGAACTTCAGCGTGCTGTCGGTCCACAAGACGGTCCCGAAGGCGCTCGAGGCGCTCGTGAACGACCCCGAGGTGCAGATCGACGGCTTCATCCTGCCGGGTCACGTCTCTACCATCATCGGCCCGGAGCCGTACCGGTTCCTCGCATCGCAGTACCACGTGCCCGGCGTCGTGACCGGTTTCGAACCGATCGACGTGCTGCAGGGTGTGTGGATGCTCGCCCGGCAGATCAAGGAGGGCCGCGCCGAGGTCGAGGTCGCGTACAAGCGCGGCGTCAACTCGGACGGCAACCCCACCGCCCGTGCCCTGATCGAAGAGGTCTTCGAGCCATGCGACTCGGACTGGCGCGGCATCGGGATCATCCCCGGCACCGGACTCGCCATCCGCGAGGCGTTCTCCGACTTCGACGCCGCGAAGCGGTTCGACGTCACCCCGCCCGAGCCCAAGGAGATCCCCGGCTGCCAGTGCGGCGACGTCCTGCGCGGCGTCCTCCTGCCGTTCCAGTGCCGGTTGTTCGGCAAGGGATGCACCCCCGAGCACCCGATCGGCCCGTGCATGGTCTCGTCCGAGGGATCCTGCGCCGCATACTATCGTTACACCGACTACGGCCGCTCCTAGACCAGGAGCGCCGCCCGCCCGCCTGCTTCCGGAGGTACCCCATGCACTCCGACCGCGTCCTTCTCGCTCACGGCAGCGGCGGCACGATGATGCGCGAACTGATCGAGGACGTGTTCATCGCGCGCTTCAAC
The DNA here is from genome assembly GCA_036508875.1 of Coriobacteriia bacterium. Taxonomy (GTDB): domain Bacteria; phylum Actinomycetota; class Coriobacteriia; order Anaerosomatales; family PALSA-660; genus PALSA-660. Next base: position 14,227 of record DATCGP010000047.1, read on the forward strand.
GATGAGGCGCTCCTGCGGATGGACGATGCGGCGTCTCTGGAGATACCGGCGGGCCGGATCGCGCTTACCACCGACACCTACGTCGTGACCCCCCGCTTCTTCCCGGGTGGCGACATCGGCCGCCTGGCCGTGGCCGGCACCGTGAACGACGTCGCCACCGCGGGAGCCACGCCTATGTTCCTGACGGTCGGCTTCGTGCTCGAGGAAGGCCTGATGATCGAGGAGCTCCGGCGGATCCTCGACTCGATGGTGAGCGTGGCTGCTGAGGCCGGGGTCCGCATCGTCACGGGAGACACGAAGGTCGTGGAGCGCGGGCACGGCGACGGCATCTACATCAACACAGCGGGCGTCGGGGTCGTGCGCGAAGGCGTCGATCTGTCGAGCCGCTACTGCAAGCCGGGCGACGTGGTGCTGCTGTCCGGCACGCTCGGAGACCACGGCATAGCGGTCATGTCGACCCGGGAGGGCCTCTCGTTCGGGACCGACATCGTCTCGGACGCCGCGCCGCTGAACCACCTCGTGGCCGCCACGCTCGACGCCGCGCCGAACACGCGCTGCTTCCGCGACCCCACGCGCGGCGGGCTCGCCAGCTGCCTGAACGAGCTCGCGGGCGCCTCCGGCGTCTCGATCACCGTCGACGAGGAATCGGTGCCGGTGCGCGAGCAGGTGCGCGGCGCGTGCGAGATGCTCGGCTACGATGTCTACCAGGTAGCGAACGAGGGCAAGATGGTCGCCGTCGTGCCGGCCGACCAGGCCGACGCCGCGCTCGCGGCGATGAAGGCCGCGCCCTACGGGGCCGACGCCGCGATCATCGGTTCGGTCGCTGAGGGCCCCGCCGGCCGCGTGTATGTCAAGACGTCCTTCGGCGCCCGCCGGATCATGGACATGCTCGTCGGCGAGCAGCTGCCCCGGATCTGCTAGATGACGGCGCCGGGGGGCCGCCGCGCACAGCTGACCGGCCTGCTGCTGGTGGGAGCGGCGGGGCTGGTATGGGGGACTATCCCGCTAGCGCTCGCGGCAGCCGACGGCGCTTCCGTCATCAAGGTCTTCTACCGGGTCTTCTTCGCGGGCATCGTGCTCAGCGTATGGATGAGCGCCTCGGGCGGATGGCGCGAGGTCCGCGGCCTCCCGCGCCGCAAGATGCGCCAGCTGGTCGTCCAGGGTGTGATCCTCACCGTCAACTGGGTGCTGTTCCTTACTGCGCTCGACCTCACCAACGTCGCCACCGCCGAACTGCTCGGCTACATGGGGCCGGTCTTCGTCGCGGCGCTCGCTCCGTTCGTGACCAAGGAGCGGTTCGACCTGCGGATCATTGGCCCGATGGCGCTCGCGCTCGGAGGCATCGTCGTCATCCTCGTGCCGCAGGGCCTCGGCGTCGCCGGAGGGCCGCAGCTTCTCGGCGCGATCTTGGCGTTCGCCTCGGCGCTCACCTACTCGGTGTTGCTCCTGCGATCGAAGCAGATCCTGCACGGCGTGACCGGCCGCGCGCTGATGATCGTCGAGTACGGCGTCGCGAGCGTCCTGCTGATCCCGTTCGTGGCGTGGATGTACGCGCACGGCCAGGGACCGACCACGCTGGGCTCGTACGGAGCGCTCGCCACGCTCGGCATCGTCCACACCGCCTTCGCCGGCGTCCTCTTCCTCGCGGGCCTTCGGCGGGTGCGCACCGACCACGCCGCGATACTCACCTACGCCGAACCGGCGTCCGCAGTGGTATTCGCGGCCATCTTCATGGGGCAGGCAGTGACGGGGTGGACGGTCGTGGGTGGGCTGATGGTGGTCGCGGGCGGAGCGATCGTCGCGGTGCTGGAGTCCCGCACCGTCGACATCACGCCCGAGAGCGCAGGCGGCACCGGAGAGGCACTCGGCGAGGCAGGGGCGTCCGGACCCGAGTAGGTCCGGTCCGTGGGGTGGTCGGGTACCATTGTCGAGACCGTGAGGAGGACCGCCATGCCCGTGGACGCCCGCGCCCGTCTCGTTGAAATGGGCGCCGTCGAGCGCCTCGCCGCGCGCGACGCGATGCTCTTCGCCGACCCGGCCATTGCAGCTACGCGGCTCGGGTGGGTGGGGCTTCCCGCAGCAGCGCTGGTTGAGGCGCCGAGCCTGGCAGCACTTGCCACGGCGCTCACCGGGGGCATCACCGATGTAGTGCTCCTCGGGATGGGCGGTAGCTCGCTTGCCGCGCTCGTGCTGGTGCGCTCGATGCCCGCCGAACCGGGTTCGCCGACGCTCCGTGTGCTGGATACGACCTCTCCCGGACAGACGACGGCGCTGCTCGACCGGCTGACGCCCGCCACGACGCTCGTCGTGGTCGCCAGCAAGTCGGGATCCACAGCCGAGCCGATGGCGCAGCTCGACATCTTCGGTCCGTGGCTCGAAGGCGCGCTCGGCGACGAGGCCGGTTCGCACCTGGTGGCGATCACCGATCCGGGTTCTTCGCTCGAAGCCCTCGCGCGCGAGCGCGGGTTCGCCGCGACCGTGTTCTCCGATCCTGACGTCGGCGGCCGCTACTCGGCGCTGACCGCGTTCGGGATGCTACCGGCCGCGCTCACCGGACTCGACATCGAGTTGCTCGCCTCTACCGCAGCGGCTTTCGAGGGCTCCTGCCGCAACCCGCCTGAGAGCAACCCCGCGCTCGCCCTCGCCACGTGGATGGCGGACGCCTACGCGGAGGGCCGCGACAAGCTCACCCTGGTCTGCTCGCCCTCTCTCGCGTCGTTCGGGATGTGGGTCGAGCAACTCGTCGCGGAGTCCACCGGCAAGGACGGCGCGGGCATACTCCCCGTCATCGAGGAGTCCCCGGGCCTCGCTGCGGCGCATGGCCCGGACCGCATGACCTTCCTGCTGCGTGAAGACGGCGACGAGACGCTCGCTGCCCTGCACGCCTCCCTGCCCGAGGGCGAACCGCTCTTCGAGGTCGTCGTGGACGATGCGGCCTCGCTCGCCGCGGAGTTCGTGCACTTGGAGTGGGCGGTGGCGCTGTTCTCAGCGCTCGAAGGGATCGAGCCGTTCGACCAACCCGACGTGGAATCGGCGAAGGCCGCCACCCGCGCGCTGCTCGCCGGCAAGTCGGAGGCGGCGGACCTGACGGCGCTCTCGACCGCAGACCTTACCGGCGGCGACCTGCCCGCGCGCGTGCGGGCGCTCGTGCGCGGGGCGCGAGACGGCGGCTACATCGCCGTTCTCGCGTACCTTACCGAGGACGAGACGGTCCTGGCGCCACTGCGCGACGCCTGCGCGCGGCTCGCCGAGGCAACGCGGATGCCGGTCACGCTGCAGCTCGGGCCGCGGTACCTGCACTCCACCGGTCAGTACTTCAAGGGCGGACCGCGCACGGGCTCGTTCCTGATCGTGACGGCGGATCACTGCGGGTCGCTCGCGGGACCGCTGGCGTCACTCGCACGGCTCAATGAGGCGCAGGCGGCCGGCGACGCGACCGCGCTGCTCGCGTGCGGATGCCCGGTTCTGACGGTCGCGCTCGCGGGCGAGACCGCCGCGGACAGCGCTCCGCTGCTCGACGCGCTGGACAAGGCCGCACTGGACTAGACCCGGGCGTGCGGGGCGGTGCGCTACCCCAGTTGCACGATCTCCGCGCTCACGGCGCCGTCCGACGCAACGGTGATGGTGGCGATCGACGGCTTCTGGCCCTCGCGCGGGAACGCGGGACTGCCGGGGTTCACCCATAGGACGCCGTCTCGCTCCCCGATCGCGGCCACGTGAGAGTGCCCGGTGATCGCGACCCGGGCACCGGCGGTCACCGGGTCGAGCGAGCCCGCGAGGTCCCGTTCTTTGTGCGCGATCACGAAGCGCGCGCCCCCCAGGACCGTGTTCACGGCGATCGGGAACGTCGACGCCACCCCGATGTCGCAGTTGCCGCAGACCGCGGTCACCGGGGCGATCGCTTCCAGGAGTTCCAGCGCGTAGCCGGAGCCGACGTCGCCGGCGTGCACGATGGCGTCGACACCTTCGAACGCGGCGGTCACCGCGTCAGGCACCTCGCCGTGCGTGTCCGAGACCACGCCTATGCGGAACGGCGCCGCAGCGGTCTCGTCGCTCACAGTCCCAACGCCTTCTTCAGCGAAGGCACGCGCCTGCGCGAGACCGGTACCTGGCTCGCGGCCTTATCCTTCATCGTGAGGAGGAGCGTGCCTCCATACATCGGTACGACCTCCTTGACCTTCTCCAGGTTGACCACGAACCGCCGGTGCACGCGGAAGAAGCCGCGCGGCTCGAGCTTGCGCTCGAGGTCCTGCAGCGACATCGTCGAGAGGTAGCGCTCGCCGTCGGTGTAGAGGTAGCTGTAATCGTCCTTGGCCATGATGTGGAAGATCTCGCCCACACTCAGCAGCAGCTTCTTGCCGGCCTTCTCCACCGGTACGCGCTCGACACGCGCGGTGCCCGCCACCGGTGTCTGCGGTGATAGCCGCTCGATCGCGCGACGCAGCCGTGCGACCTCCACCGGCTTGACGAGGTAGTCCGCCGCCTCGACCTCGAACGCTTGGACCGCGTGCTCTGAATAGGCGGTGACGAAGATGATCGCGGGAGGCCGCTCGAGCTCTCCGAGCGCCGCCGCAAGGCGCATGCCGGAAAGCCCGGGCATCTCGATGTCGAGGAAGACCACGTCGTAGGGGATCGCACGGATGAGCTGAATCGCCTCGGCGGCGTTGCCCGCCTCGCCGATGACCTCGATGCCGCCGGCCTCGGCCAGCAGGAAGCGAAGCTCGCTGCGGGAGGGAGCCTCGTCATCGACGACGAGCGCCTTGAGCGTCATGCCGTCGTCTCCGGAGTAGCCATGCATGCGAGCGTGAACGTCACCTTTGTGCCCTGCCCCTCGGTGCTCTGGACGTCGAGTCCGCTCTCCGGTCCGAAGTGGCCCTTCAATCTATCGTCCACGTTCTTGAGCGCGATGCCAAGCCCGCGCCCGAACCCGATATCCAGGACCCGCGGCAGATCGGCCGCCGGGATACCTCTGCCGTCGTCCGCGACCTCGATCAGGACCGCCTCGTCGCGACTGTGAGCGGTGAGCTTGATGTGCAGCGGCCCGGACGGACGGATGCCGTGCTGCACCGCGTTCTCGACGATCGGCTGGAGCACGAAGGCCGGCACAAGCAGTGAGTCGAGACTCGCGGGCACGTCCTCCGAGAAGCGGACCCGCTCTTCGCCGAACCGGGCCCGCTCGAACACGAGGTACCGCCGCACGTAGTCGAGCTCCTGGGACAGCGGTATCAGCTCGTCGCTGTTCTCCAGCGTGCGGCGGTAGAACGTCGCGAACTCGCGCAACAGCTCTCGGGCGCGCGGGGGGTCGGTGCGGATGAGGCTGGCGATCGTGTTGATCGTGTTGAACAGGAAGTGCGGGTTGATCTGGCTCTGGAGTGCCTTGAGCTCCATGCGGCACGCCAGCTCGGTCTGGCGCTCCAGCTCCGACAGCTCCAGTTGGGTGGACAGCAGGCGCGCGAGGCCGTCCACCATCGTGACCTGCGTCTCGTTCAGGAGTCGCGGTGTCGCGTAGTAGAACTTCAGGGTCCCGACCGGGGCCCCGCGCACCTCGAGCGGCACCACGATCGCGGCGCGCAGCGGGCAATCGCGCTTCGGGCAGCCGATCTCCTCGCGGGTGACGAGCACCCGGTGCTCGCCGGTCTCGAGGACCTCGACCGTGGCGCGCGTGATGATCGGCCCGCCCACGGTGTGGTGGTCCTCCCCCTCGCCGGCGAAGCCCAGGACCGTGTCCCGGTCGGTGATCGCCACGGCATCGGCCTCGGTGCGTTGCAGCGTGAGCCGGCACACCTCCTGCGCGGTCACAGGTGTCAGGCCCTGACGCATGTAGGACAGCGACACGTTCGCGATGTCGAGGATGCGCTGCGACTGGACCGCGCGCAGGTGGTCCGGCCGCGACGCCATCCGGTTCCAGAGCGCGGCCACCGCGGCGGCTGCCAGCAGCGCGCCGGCGATGATGAGCGATGTCTCCGAAGCGCCGAACAACGGGGCGATCACCACGTAGCCGCCGAGCGCGAACACGGCCGACATGGCAGCCCAGTCCAGTATCAGTCGACGTTGCACCTGTCTCACCGTCCTTCGCCGGTCTCGCGCGTCAGACCCGACGACGCACACGCGACGAGCACGTCGCCGGTCTCCGCGAACCCCATGCCCCTGTACAGCGACCGCGATGCCGTGTTGGCCTCGTGGGTCGATAGTAGCGCGCTTCGCACACCCTGACCGACCAGCCAGTCGACGGCCTCTTCCGCCAGCGCCCGGCCTATCCCGCGGCGTCTGAGGTCAGGGGCGACGGCGAGCCGCCCGAGACTGCCGTCCCCCGAGCGAGAGGTCGCCAGGGTGTATCCGACGATGCGCCCGTCGATCGTTCCCACCGCCAGCCGTCCGATGCGCGCGAACCGTTCGAGCCCGGTGCGGTGGTAGCGCCAGAACGGCTCGAAACAGTCCTGGTCGATCCCCAGGATCGCTCCGAGGTCAGCGAGACCCGCCTCGCGCACTGCCAGCCCGGGCACCCGGGTGGTCCCGCCGATCGCGTCAACGCCGTCCCCATCCGCGCGTGCGCGCGCACGCAGGTCGAGCCGCATCACGACGACACGCTCGACGACCCTGAGACCGGCGTCCAGGTACGGGCCGCATGCGGGCTCGGGCACGAGCGGACCGAGAAGGCGCCCGAACCCCTGCGCGCGTGCGACTTCGAGCAGGTCGGTGACGATCAGCGGAACTCGACGCGGAGAGCACCATAGGCCGAGCACTGCACAGTAGTCGAGATGCTCTCGCCACCTCGCCAGCAGGGCCGCCTCGCCCTTCTCCGTGACCCGCACCCGCCAGGGTTCCGACCCGGAGATGGCGACGAGCTCGGCGCGGTCCTCGACCAGCTGGGCCCGAACAGCCGGCCCGGCGATCCAAGCGAGCTCCCGGAGTGTGGCCGGGCGCGTGAGGCCGCTCACAGGTGCAGGCCGCCGATCTCGCTGACAGCGAGCCACACGCCGACGGCGGCGAGAAGGATCGCGAACGACAGGCGCACCGCGCGGTCGGAAGCGCGGTCGGTGAGACGTGCGCCGATCACGGCGCCCGGGACGACCCCGAGCGCCAGCATCAGCGCGAGCGGCCAGTCGATGTGTCCCAACATGCTGTGCGCGATCGTTCCGGGGATGGCGAGCACCGCCACGGTCACCAGACTGGTCCCGATGGCACGCTTCACCGGCATCCCGAGGTAGCGGGTCAGCCCGGGCACGATCACGAAACCTCCGCCGAGGCCGAGGAATCCTGAGTAGAAGCCGGCCAGTGCGCCGATGAGTACGAGTCCCAGCGTCCGCCGTTTCTCCGGGCGTCCGCCGTCGAGCCCGGGCAGCACGCCCTCGTCACTCTCGCTCTCCCCGACCGCCGCCTCCGCCCGCACCGCGGTCCGGTGTTGCATCAGCATGTCGGCCGATGCCCACGCGATGAGCGCCGCGGTCGCGAGCAGGACCACCGTGCCGCCCACGAACTGCGACAGCATGGCGCCGGCCACCGAACCGATCGAGCCGATGAGTCCCATCGTGATCCCGGCTCGCACATCGGCAGAACCGCGCTTCCAGTAGGTCACCGCTCCGGTGAGCGCGCCCGGCAAGATGACCGGAAGCGGGGTGCCGACCGCGATCAGCGCGGGGTAGCCGAGAAGGAGCCGGATGGCGGGCGTCGTGATGAGTCCGCCACCGACCCCGAACGCGCCGGAGAGCACGCCACTGAAGAGCCCGACGGCGAACTTCGCAACGCCGTCCACCGGGTGCGCCTACCGGCTGGGGATGACGGGGAAGCGGCCGGTGATCGCGGTGCGGTCGATCTGGCGTTCACCGGAGAACAGGCTGCCGAGCGCCACGTCCTCCCACAGGCGCTCCATGAGCTGCGGCCAGCGCCGCTGGAACGCGAAGTAGTTGTCGCAGTTGCGGCGCGCGTAACTCGCAGCATCCGTGAAGGCCGCCTTGGCGATCGCGAGGTTCGCTCCCGGCTCACGTCCCGATAGCGCGCGCAGCAGCGCAGTCAGGGAGGCCCGCCACGCCGCGGTGTGTCCGACGAACTCGCCGGGGTAGGGCCTGAGCGACTGGGAGGTGACACGCCGCAGGTCGATCTGCGACTTCGCGAACTCCAGCTTGCGGTGCTCGTAGATGAACCGGTAGACGTCCTGCCTGAAGCGCAGCGCCGGGCTGGGGACCGTGGGCGGCTTGTGCATGACGCTCCACGCGCCGTCCAGGAACACGTCCCCGCCGTGCATGCGGGCGTTGATCACGTAGTCGATGTCCTCGCCGCGGAACACCCATGGGTCGAACGAGACGTTGCAGTACATGTCACGGTGCAGCGACATGCAGCCACCGAACGCGAACGTCGAAGGCTTCACCCTGGGAGGGGCGTCCACCGCACCCATCGCCCTGTTGTACTCGTCGGTCTCGCGCCACAGCGCGTCGGTCCACGGGGCGTCGTCCTTGATGTGATGGCCGCCGGTCTCGTCGACGTAGTAGCCGGTCTTGGCGAAGACGATCTTGGCATCGGGGGTCTTCATTCCGAGGCCCTCCACGCCCGTCACGAGGAACTCGGCGTCGGTGATGACCTCGTCGTCGTCGACGAACACGACGATCTCCTGTCCGAGCGTGGCGGCCACGATCAGCCCCGTGTTGCGCACCGCGCCGTAGCCGGTGAGGCTCACGCCCGACACCATGTCGGAGAACTCCAGCTGCTCGAGGCGCCGGTGGAGCGATCCGAGCTCCGCCGGCCCGAAGACGAGCGCGTCGATTCCCGGGAAGTCTTCGACGATCTCGCGCACGCGATCCTCGGCCTCGTGCTCGATCGAGGCGTCGGTCGCGGCGACGAGCACGACGACCTTACCCAGGCCGCGGACGCCCTCGAGGGAACGCAGGCAGGCCGGGAGCGGGCTCTCGCCATCGATCGGCGTGGGGTGGTCGTACACGTTGATGAGACGGTCGCTGGACCGGCCACCGCGGCGGGTCCAGAAGGTCGGGATGACGACACAGGTTGCCATGTGGGTCTCTTCATCATGTGAGGCGCGGCGGGTCGCGTCTTCTGAGCGTGGCGCTCGGTTCGCGAAGCGGCCGTGTGTGCGACCGCGCCTGCGATTGTACCGCTGTGGGGAACGCTATGCGCGAACCGCGCCCCTCCGACCTCGCTACCTCGATACGATGCCGCTGGCGCGCCCGCAGGCGGGGCACGCACCGTCGACGGTGTGGTCAGACACCACGGCGAAGCCTTCGCGCCGCACGAGGAGCTCGCCGCACCCCGGACACGCGGTGTCCTCGCCTCCCGGCTCGGAGACGTTGCCCAGATAGACGTGCAGCAGCCCGGCCTCGTAGCCGATCTCCCTTGCGCGTCGCAGGGTGGCCAACGGTGTCGGATCGAGATGGGAGAAGTCTAGGTACGGGAAGAAGCGCGTGATGTGCCAGGGTGTCTCGGGGCCGAGATCGGTCGCGATCCACTTCGCCAGGACCTTCAATTGCGCTTCGTCGTCGTTGATCGTGGGCACGACGTTGGTCACCACTTCGACGTGCATGCCGTGGACGTGTTTCGCGCGCTCGGCCGCGCGCAGGACCGGCGCAACGCTCGGTACGCGACAGAGGGTGCGGTACGCCTCGTCGGTCATCCCCTTGACGTCGACCCGCCACACGTCGATCGCCCCTGCCAGGTAGTCGAGCCCCTCCGTGGTGATGTATCCGTTCGTGACCATCACAGTGAACAGGCCACGCTCGTGGGCGAGTACGGCGCTGTCGCGTACGTACTCGGCCTGGATCACCGGCTCGTTGTAAGTGAACGCGATCCCCTGGCAGCCCTCGTGCAGGGCGTGCGCCACCACCTCTGCGGGCGGAAGGTCGCGCAGGATGCCGCTGTCGACGGTGGCGCGGCTGATCTGCCAGTTCTGGCAGTGGCCGCACTTCATCGTGCAGCCGACCGATCCGATCGAGAAGACGAGCGTGCCCGGCCGGTAGTGGAAGACCGGCTTCTTCTCGATGGGGTCGACAGCTACGGAGGACACGCGCCCGTAGGTGAGCGCCACGAGCGTACCGTCCTCGTTGCGCCTCACTCCGCACACTCCGACAGCACCGGGACGGATGCGGCAGGCGTGCGGGCACAAGTCGCACCGGATGACGTCACCGTCGACATGCCACAGGTCCGCGATGTGTCTTTCCACGATGGTCTCCCCTCCTAGCCTGGCGCGAGCCTCACCTGGTTGCGCCCGTTCTGCTTGGCGCGGTACAAGGCGCGGTCGGCCGCCTCGATCAGGTCGTCGGGGGAGGACACAGGCCCGCCCACCGACGCCACTCCCACCGAGATGCGCACGTCGAACAGCGCACTCCCGGGATCCTCGTCGTACCGGGGCGGGATCAGGTCCTCCATGTCGAGACGCAGCTTCTCGGCGACCGCGAACGCCTCGGTCTTGCCGGTCTGTGGCAGCACGATCGCGAACTCGTCGCCGCGATAGCGGACAGCCAGGTCTGTCGCGCGCAGACTCGCGCGCATCACGTCGGCGACGTTCCGCAGGACCGAGTCGCCCGCCGGGTCCCCGAAGCGGTCGTTTACCTTCTTGAAGTGGTCCAGATCGAGCATGAGCAACGAAAGGGGTCCTCCGTAGCGGACGTGGCGCGCGCACTCCTCGCCGAGACGCTGCGCGAAGGCCCGCCGGTTGCCGAGATCGGTGAGCGGGTCGGCCAGCGCGGTCTCCTCGAGATCCGCCAGCTCGCCGCTGACCAGGCGGCTCTGATGCGGCAGGCATCCGGTCCACGTCGTCTCGCCGCGGAAGATCGATATCGCGAACTCCTCACAGCTGGGAAGCCCGCACATGCCGCAGTCCAGAGGCTCGCCGTCCATACCACCTTCGCGCAGCACCTCAAGGATCTGGACTTCGGTGGGGGTCGGCAGCCGCACCGGCGTCGCATCGAACGAGCGCCTCAGATCGATCTTCGGGAGACGCTTGAGCACCTCCCGGCTAGACACGCGGGACCGGGCGCGTCCGGCCCGGTCCGAGGCGGCCAGGTGCCTCTTCGCGAACAGAGACATCCCGGGGCAGACTGCGGGACCGTCCAGACACCCTTCGCAGTTGAGCGTGTCGATGATGTGCGGGGCGGACTCACCCGCTTCGACGGCGCGCAACAGGTCATCCAGCTCTGCCAGCCCGCGCACGACCCGGACTTCCTGAGAGATCATGTCGCGAGTCTCGAACGTCGAACGAGGATACCCGTCCGTGAGCGAGATCTCCTTCAGCGGTTCGGGCCTGCGCCCGCCGGCGCCTCCCCGTTCGCGCGCGGGATGCGCCGCCGCAGCCTCGTTGCGACTCAGCGCGCTCTCGAGCTCCAGGAAGTCGATCGTGGCATCGATGACGCCCTTGAACTGAGCACTGCGCGCCTCGTCCTTCCTAGCAAAACACGGCGAAACGTAGACGATCGCGACGTCTTGATCGTACATCTCGCGTATCAGGCGGGCTTGGGCGATGTAGGGCGGTACCAGCGGCGCGAGCGCCCCGGTAAGAGCCGGGTGATACGTGCGCACCCAGTCTGTGACGACCGGACAGGTCGAGCGGATGATCGGCAGCCCGCTACACGCGGCGTGACGCACCTCGTAGGCCGCCGCGACCGCCTCTTCTCCGAGCAGCGTCGACTCCACTGCGAAGAAGCCCGCTGCCTCGAGCCGGGCCTCGACCCCTTCGGGTGTCATCGGGTACAGAGCGGCCACGAACTCGGTGGCCAGCAGCGCCACTACCGGGCGGTCGCCTCGCAACAGGTCGTCGACGTGGTCGCCGTCGCTGCGGACGACCCATGCGACGCTCGGGCACTCGGTCACGCACAGGCCACAGCTCACGCACTTCTCGGCGATGATCGCGACCGAACCGTCGCCGCGCACGCGGATCGCGCGCGCGGGACACCGGTAGGCGCACCGCCAACACCGGCGGCAGGCGTTCTCATCCAATGAGATGAGCGGCTCCGCGGACTGCATCAGACGTCGCCACCCTCGATACCGGGAAGGCGCATGCGCCTCAGGGCGGTCAGGAGCGGCCACCCGAGTCCGTACACGACGACAGCTTGCCCGAATCCGACGGTCACGACTCCGGTCAGGTACAGAACGAGCCAGGAGCTCTGCGCCGTGATCCCGAGCAGCGGGATCGTAGTAAGCCCGGCGGCACCGAGCATCGAGGGGAGGTACGCGGGGACGATGAGCGCGTTAGCGACCACCGGGCCCAGCAGCGCGAGTCCGGTGCGGCCGCGGAACCGCCACGACCACATGGCGCCCAACAGCGTGGCGAGCGACCCGAAGGCGACATCCAGCAACCCGAGCGCGCCGAACATCCCGACGCTCGACAGGTTGGCGAGCGCCGAGCCGATCGCAAGTCCGGGGACCGCGGCCGGAGTCAGCACGGCGACCACCGTGAGCGCCTCGCTCACCCTGAACTGGATGATGCCGTAGCTGAACACCGAACCGAGTTGGATGACGAGGAAGGTCAGCACGCCGTACACGGCCGCGATGACGCCCGCGGTGGCGACCCGCCGCGCGTTCACAGGACCTTCGCCTCCGTGTGAGCGAAGGCTGGCTGATGGCGTGCAGCGGCAATTCCGTGGACCGGAGAGTGCGTTGCGATGCTCATCGAACCCCCCTCCGCGGTCCATGGAACGGCGTCCGCCATGTCCCCCAGCACGGCCACACGCACCGTCACCTGGCGTGAGATCCAGCGCCGGACGTGCTCGTATCTTACCCCGCCCCGATCGGACCCACTCCCCCTATGGCAGGAGCAGCTCCGCTATCTGGACGGCGTTGAGCGCAGCGCCCTTGCGGAGCTGGTCCGCCACGACCCAGAACGCGAGACCGCTGGCGACCCCGGAGTCGCGGCGCAACCGGCCGACGTAGGTCGCATCGGTACCCTCCAGCAGTCCGGGCATCGGGTACAGCTGGGAGGTAGGATCGTCCATCACCACGATACCGCGCGCCTCTGACAGCGCGGCCCGGGCGGCCTCGACCGAGACCGGACCGCCGAACTCCACGTTGACCGACTCGGAATGGCAGCGCAGCACTGGGACGCGCACGCACGTCGCGGAGACCGCCACGTTCGGCAGGTGCATGATCTTGCGGGTCTCCACCACCATCTTCCACTCTTCCTTGGTGGCGCCGTCCTCCATGAAGACGTCGATCTGGGGGATGCAGTTGAACGCGATCCGGTGCGCGAACTGCTGCGCCTCGAACGCGCGCCCAGCAAGGAAGTCGCCGCTCTGCTCGTAGAGCTCGTCCATGGCGGCCTGCCCGGCGCCGGAGGCCGCCTGGTAGGTGGAGACGACGATGCGGCGGATCGGCGCCAGCGCGGTCAGCGGCGCCAGCGCCACCACCATCTGGATCGTCGAGCAGTTCGGGTTGGCGATCACGCCCGAGTGCAGCGCCGCGTCGCCCGGGTTGACCTCGGGCACCACGAGCGGCACGCCGTCTTCCATCCTGAAGGCGGACGAGTTGTCGATCATCACGGCGCCCGCTGATGTGACGGCCTCGCGGAAGCGCTTCGACACCTCGGCGCCAGCGGAGAACAGCGCTATGTCCACGCCGTCGAAGCTCGCGTCGGTCATCTCCTCGACCACGAGCTCAGCGTCCGCGAACGGTACGCGCTTCCCCGCAGATCGCGAGGACGCGAGGGCGCGCACCTGCGACGCGGGGAACGCCCGCTGCGCGAGCACCTTGAGCATCTCGACGCCCACAGCTCCGGTCGCCCCGACGACGACGACGACCGGGCGAGCGGGCATCGCCCGGTCCCACGTCATAGCGAGCCCCCCTCGGGAGCGCCCGGCGAGGTCTCCGCGGTCACACGCCCGTCCGCTAGGCCGAACGCGCTGTGGAGCGCGTGCACGGCGGTCGCCACTTGGGCCGCATCGATCACGCACGAGATGCGGATCGACGAGGTGGAAATCATGTCGAGGTTGACGGCCGCGTCCGCCAGGGAGCGGAACATCAGCGCGGCGACACCGGGATGGGTCTTCATGCCGGCGCCCACGAGCGAGACCTTCGCTACCGACTCGTCGACCGAGTAGCTGCGAGCGCCGAGCGCCTGAGTCACGTCCGCCACCGCTCGACGGGCCCGGACGAGGTCGTCTTTCGGCGTCGTGAACGAGATGTCGGTGAGGCCGGCCTCGGAGACGTTCTGGATGATCATGTCGACGTTCACGTTGTCCGCGGCGAGCCGGCCGAAGACCTCCGCCGCGACTCCGGGGCGGTCGGGAACGTCCCGGACGGTGACCTTCGCCTCTGAGGTGTCGTGCGTGACACCCGAGATGATCGCCTGTTCCATGGAACCGTCCGCCTCCTTGACGATCGTGCCGGGACTGTCCGAGAACGAGGAACGCACGTGGATGACGACGCCGTGGTTCCGCGCGAACTCGACGCTGCGGAGCTGCAGCACGCGCGCACCCGTGGCGGCCATCTCGAGCATCTCCTCGTAGGAGATCGTATCGAGCTTGCGAGCCTCAGGCTCGATCCGGGGGTCGGCCGTGAACACGCCGTCAACGTCCGTGTATATCTCGCAGACATCGGCGGACAGGCCCGCCGCCACCGCGACGGCGGTGGTGTCGGAGCCACCGCGCCCGAGCGTGGTGATGTCGCCCTCAGGGGTCAGTGCCTGGAAGCCCGCGACGATCGCGATCAGCCCGCGGTCGAGCGCCTCCATGACGCGGTCAGCGCGGACCTCTTGGATGCGTGCCTTCATGTGGCTGCCGTCCGAGACGATGCCCGCCTGCGCGCCGGTGAAGCTGATCGCCTCGTGCCCCTGGGCGTGGATGGCCATCGCGAGTAGCGCGATCGTGACCTGCTCGCCGGTCGCAAGCAGCATGTCCATCTCACGCTCGGGAGGCTCGGCGCTGATCGCGAGCGCCTTGGCGAGCAGTTCGTCGGTGACGTCACCCATCGCCGAGACCACCGCGACGATGCGGTCGCCCCGGTCCTGGGCCGCGATGAGCCGGCTCGCGACCGCCGCGATGCGGTCGGTGGTGCCGACGGAGGTCCCACCGTATTTCTGTACGACGAGCGCCATGGCCTTGCCCCCGGAGCGTGGTGCGGACCAGCGACCCCGTCGCCCCGTCACGGGGCCGCAGAGTGCGCCTAGTTTAGCGGAAAGCCGCCGGTCAGGGCTGTCGGTACAGGTTCAGGTCGAACGCGGAGGCGCGCAGCCGCTCGGTCAGTGCTTCGACCGCTTCGCTGTAGAAGTGGTCCACCAGGCTGCGGCCAGTGACGGTGGCCATCAGGTCCCCGAGTTGGGAGATCGTGACGCGCATCGCCGACAGCTCGTCGTCCGGGTCCCCCAGACGGTCCCAGTGGGCGCTCAGGTGGCCGGCGCTGAGCGAGAACGCCGGCTGGTGCCCGGCGAGCCACTGCGCCATCGAGGTCTCCAGGTTCGCGGTGAGTCTGGGGCCGCCCAGGCGGCGGAAGGCCGCCAGCATGCCGTCCGCGATCGAGACGAACACCGCGCGCGCCTCGTAGCGGTCGACCTCGAGCGAGACCCGCTCCGGGCCGTGCGACTCCGCGTCGGACTCTCGCAGCACCTCGATCAGGGATTCGACGACACGCGGGTCGAACTGGGTCCCGGCGCCGTTCGTGAGCTCGGCGACCGCGCCCTCCGCGGTCAGGCTCTTGCGGTACGGGCGATCGGCGATCATGGCCTCGTACGCGTCCGCCACCGCGAGCACGCGCGCCAGGATCGGGATCTCCTCGCCGCGCAGGCCGGCGGGGTAGCCTCCGCCGTCGTAGCGCTCGTGATGGTGCCTGACCACGGGGCCGATCGACCAGGGGAACGCCACCG
Organism: Coriobacteriia bacterium; assembly: GCA_036508875.1. Lineage (GTDB taxonomy): Bacteria > Actinomycetota > Coriobacteriia > Anaerosomatales > PALSA-660 > PALSA-660. The sequence continues at coordinate 30,020 of DATCGP010000047.1, forward strand.
GCCGAAGGATGTTCGCGCCGATCAGCGGGTGGTGGCGCATGGTCGCGAGCTCATCCTCGTCGAGCGGTCCCGCCTTGCGCAGTATCTGGCCGCTGATCCCGATCTTGCCTATGTCGTGCAGGTATGCGGCCATCTCCAGCGCCGTGCACTGCTCGTGAGACAGGCCCATGTTCTCGGCGATCATCCCCGAGAACACCGCTACGCGCTCGGAGTGGCCGCGCATGTGCGGCTCCTTGGCGTCCACCGCGGCCGCGAGAGAGCGCACCGTGGCGAGGTACGCGTCCTGCAGGCTCGCGTAGAGCTCGGTGTTGCCGATCGCGACGGTCAGGTGGTTCGCGATCGTGGAGAGCAGCCTCACGTCGTCACCGGTGAAGCGGGCGTTGCGGTCCCGGCTGCCCACCGCGATCGCACCGATCACACCGTCGGCCGAATGGAGCGGCACACAGACCGCGGCGAGCGCTCCCGTGATGACATCGACGTTCTCGGCGTCGCCACTACCCGTCGACGGGTTGAAGATCAGCGGCCGGCCCTGACGGACCACCCATTCCGACATCGATGAGCGCACCGCGCGATCGTCGGGCGCGGCGTCCCTCGTCCCCCGCCAGGCGCGCAGCTTGAGGTCGGACGAGGTGCTGTCCCGCAGTACGAGGTATCCGGAGTCGACGGCGAAGCTGCGCATCGCCGCATCGAGGGTGGAGTCCAGCAGCGTGTCCAGGTCGAGCGTCGACCCGAGCGCCCGGCTCGTCTCGTACAGCGTCGTGAGTTCGTCGACCTTCTGGGTGAGGTCCTCGGTCCGCTGCTGGATCGTCACGACCATCGAATTGAACGCGGACGAGAGTTCGCTCAGTTCCCTGCGCGAGCCGAGATCGACGCGCACGCCGAGCTCCCCCGCGGTGACGCGCCGAGCGCTCTCAGTCAGCTTGCCGAGCGGGATGACAGACATGTTGGCGAACAGGAGCACGCCCGCGAACACCAGGACGCCGACCGGGACCGTCACGAGCCACGGGACGCTGCTCACGGCCACGATGAATACGAGGCCGGCCAGCGCCAAGGCCGCGATCACCGCCACCACGAGTGTCATCGCGGTGCGGCGATCGAAGAACCTATCGAACGTGTCGTTCGCCATGCATCGTCCCCAGCCTCCCCCCGGATGCGGATCACCCATTCATGATGCACCATCGCGCCGCCGGATTGCACCGCACGAAGAAGGAGGCCCCCATACGGGAGCCTCCTTCGGCGAACGGCATGCGAACGGCATGCGAACGCTACTGTCCCGCGCGCTTCAGAACGTAGTCGAAGTTGCGGTCGACCTCGTCCTGGATGCGGACGAGCAGCTCCTCGTTGCCGGGCTTGAACAGGTGCTTGAACCTGCCCTGCGGACGCAGGAACTCCTCTATCGGCTTGCGGTTCTCGCGGCTCACGCGACGCGTCGACATCTTCCACTCGCCATCGACGACCTCGAACAGCGGCCAGAACGCGGTGTCCACGGCCAACTTCGCGATCTCGATGGTCATGTCGTGAGGGATGCGCCAGCCGCGCGGGCACGGGGCGAACACGTTGATGAACGCGGCGCCGTCGGTCGCGAACGCCTTCTCGGCGGCAGCGGTCAGGCCTTTCCAGTCGGAGATCGACGCCTGAGCCACGTACGGGATGTTGTGCGCGGCCATGATCGACGTGAGGTCCTTGCGGCGCTGCTCCTTGCCCTGGTGCGCGGAGCCCACCTCGGACGTTGTCGCCCACGCGCCGAGAGGGGTGGCCGAGCTGCGCTGGATGCCGGTGTTCATGTACGCGCCGTTGTCGTAGCAGACGTAGACCATGTCGTGCCCGCGCTCCATCGCGCCGGACAGCGACTGCAGGCCGATGTCGTAGGTGCCGCCGTCGCCTCCGAAGGCGACGAACTTCATCTTCTTGCCAGCCGGGATCTTGCCGGCGCGCTGGAGGCCCTTGAACGCCGACTCGACACCCGACACGGTCGCCGCGGAGTTC
>DATCGP010000048.1:0-4896 GCA_036508875.1 Coriobacteriia bacterium
ACCGCGGCTGTTCCGCCGAAGGTCGCGAAGTGGGTCAGGAATCACCACGAGCGATGGGACGGCCAGGGGTATCCCGACGGGCTGCGTGCAGCCGCCATCCCGCTCGAATCCAGGATCCTGGCCGCGTGCGACGCGTGGGCCGCGATCACATCCGAGCGCCCGTATCGTTTCGCACGCACTGCCGCGCAGGCGGCGCGGGAGCTGCGCGCATGCTCCGCGTCCCAGTTCGACCCTGCGATCGTCGAAGCGTTGGTGGGCGCGTCCGACGAGGCACCGGACGTCCCGGAGGCGAGCTCGGTCGTCTAGCGCGCTTCCCGGTCCGCGTCAGCTCTGCTCGGCCAGGGCCTTCGATATGTCGCGCGGAGTGAGCGCCTGCTTCCACAACGGCCCGGTAAGCTGGGGAAGCCCGTCCGCGTACGTCGGGCGCCCCGTCTCGCGGTAGATCACCCCCGTGGGGATGCGACACTCCTCAGGCGAGCAGGTCAGCTCCGAGAACGTGGTCATCGTGAGGGCCATCGCGGCCGCGCGGTCGGTCGGGTCCCAGCCGCTCTCCTCGAGCTTGTAGATGCGGTCCCTGAACCAGGCGTGGGTGTTGAGCTTGTTCCATGTCACGCAAGGCTGGAAGACGTCGAGGACCGCGAATCCCCTATGCGTGATGGCCTCCTTGACGAGGCCGGTCAGGTGCTCCACGTCGTCGGAGAACCCGCGCGCGACGAACGTCGCGCCCTCTGCGATCGCCAGCCCCACCGTGTTGACCGGTTGCTCCAGAACGCCTGTCGGCGTCGACGGGGAGTGCGCGTACTGCTCGGTCGTGGGGGAGGCCTGACCGGTCGTCAGCCCGTAGACCTGGTTGTCGTGTGTTATCGAGGTGATGTCGAGGTTGCGGCGGCAACTGTGCGCGAAGTGCCCCAGCCCGATGCCGAAGGCGTCGCCGTCGCCCATCTCGACCACGACCGTCAGGTCCGGGTTCGAGAGGTGCAGTCCCGTGGCGATGGGCAGCGCGCGCCCGTGCAACGCGTGGAACCCCTGACAGCGCGTGAAGTCGGCGCCGTTCCCGTGGCAGCCGATGCCCCAGACTACCGCCAGCTTCTCGAACGGAAGTCCCAGTTCGGAGTACGCGGTCCTCAGCGCCCGCGACATCCCGAAGTTCCCGCAGCCCGGGCACCACGTGGGCGTGTTCGGCGTCTCGAAGTCACTCAGCGCGGGCACCGAAGATCACTTCCTTCACGGTCGCGTAGACCTGTTCAGGCGAGAACGGGCGTCCGTCGTAGCGGTTGATGTGCCAGTCGAAGGTGCGGAGGCATTCCTGCCGGATGAGCCCCTCGAGCTGGCCGGTGATGTTGCCTTCGACCACCATGGTGCGGGTGGAACGGTCCATGTAGAACTGCACCTCGTCGGCGGGAAACGGCCACAGCGTGACGATCTGCATGACGCTCACGCACAGGCCATCGGCCGCGAGCCACGAGACGGCTTCGGCCAGCGGGCCCTTCGTCGAGCCGAAGCACACGATCGACAGGTCGGACTTGTCGGCGGCACAGCCGAACTTGAGGGGCCGCGGCACGAGCTTGCGTGCCAGCTGAAGCTTTCGCATCCGCTTCTCGTTCTGCGCGATCCGGTTCGCCGGTTCCTCACCCTGCGCTCCGTAGCCGTACTCGTCATGCTCGTACGAGTTCACGAGCTGCGTCGCGCCGGTGACGCCGGGCAACGCGCGGGTGCTCACACCGTCCTTCGTGACCTTGTACCTGAGGTACATACCCGCCTCATCGAGCGCTTCAGGGATGCTTCCGACGTCGCCCTCAGCGAGGAGCTTCCCGCGGTCGATCGTCACCTCGCCGAGGTCGAACGGTGGCAGCGACTCGCGATTGTCGGAGAGGTAGCTGTCTCCCAGGATGATCACCGGGGTCTGGAGCTGGTCGGCGAGGTTGAAGGCTTTCCAGGTCAGCTCGAACGCCTGAGCGCGGTCACCAGGCGCGAGCACGACGCGCGGGAACTCGCCCTGCGCAGCGTGAAGCACGAACCGAAGGTCGGACTGTTCCGTCCACGTCGGAAGGCCTGTCGCGGGGCCGGGTCGCGTGAAGACGCCACACACGATTGCCGACTCGGACACGCCGGCCAGCCCGAGTCCCTCGACCATGAGGGAAAAGCCGCCGCCCGAGGTGGCGCACATGGCGCGGGCACCGCCGAACGCAGCGCCGATCACCATGTTCATCGCGGCGATCTCGTCCTCCGTGTGTTTCACGACGACGCCGTACTCGCGGTCGTTCGCCGCCAGGAAGTGCAGCAACGACGACGCCGGCGTCATCGGGTACGCGCAGTACATCCCGATGCCTGCCGCCAGGGCTCCGAGGCCGATGGCCTCGTTGCCGTCCACGAGGATCTGAGGCGGCGCATCGGTGAGTGGCTCCAGTTGCACCGGGAAGGGACATCCCGCGTTGGAGCCGTACTCGAACCCCTTCGTCGCCACGGCGACGTTGATCTCCGCCACTTCCGGCGCCTTGTGCGCGAACTGCGCCCGAAGCGACACGGTGAGGAACTCGAGCGGGTACCCGGTCAGTCCCAAGACCGCTCCGAGGGCCGCCACGTTGCGCATGATCCGCTGTCCGCCGGCACCCACGACGATCTCGTCGAACGGAACCGGGACGAGGCAGAAGCGGGAAGGGTCCTCGAGCGAGTCGACGGAGGTGGTCTTCGGGTCGTACAGGATGGCGCCGCCTTCGACCACTTCGGAAGCGTGTCGCATCACCGTTTCCGTGTTGAGGGCCACGAGGACGTCGACCGGGGTCACGTGCGAGTGGAGCGGCACGGGCGAGACGCGCACCTGGTACGCGTTGTGCCCTCCGCGGATCAGCGATGGGTACTCGATCAGGTCGAACGTGTGCAGGCCACCCTGGGCGAACGAGCGCGCCAGCGTGCGGCCCGCTGCCTTGATACCGAAGCCCGCCGCGCCGCCGATCTTGATCTGCACGTCCGGCCTTGAGGCTCCCCGCGGGTCGGTCTGCATCAGCTGGTTCCCTCTTCGACGCCGTACTCGGTTCCACGTCAGTCTATCTCCCCGGTGCGCGGGCCGCGTACGCGGAGGCGCGGGGCGCGGGTACGGTCGCGGTATCATGCCCGCATGGGAACAACCTCACACATACCGGTCGTCGTGCTCGGTGTGACCGGCGGCATCGGCGCCTACAAGGCCTGCGAGCTGGCGCGCGAGCTGATGCGGCGCGGGATGCGCGTCAAGACGGTCATGACGGCGTCAGCGCAACGGTTCGTGACGCCGCTGACGTTCCGCACGCTCACGGGTGAATCGGTGGGCGTGTCGCTGTGGGACGACCCGACGCAGCACGTGCATCACGTGTCCCTCGCGCAGGAAGCGGACGTCATGGTGATCGCGCCGTGCACCGCGAACGTCATCGCGAAACTCGCCCAAGGCCGCGCCGACGACCTGCTCACGACGACCGCACTCGCGACCGAGGCGCCCATCGTCATCGCGCCTGCGATGAACACCCACATGTGGCGCAAGGACGTGACCACCGCGAACGTGGCCGTGCTGCGAGAACGCGGCGTCGTCTTCGTCGAGCCCGAGTCCGGGGACCTTGCCTGCGGGGACGTGGGGGAGGGGCGGCTTGCGGACGTGCTCGCCATCGCCGACGCGGTGCAGCGCGAAGTCACGCGCACGCGCTCACTCGCCGGCGTGCGTGTCCTAGTGACCGCCGGGCCGACCCGCGAGCCGCTCGACGCGGTGCGCTTCCTCGGGAACCGCTCCAGCGGCCGTCAGGGGTATGCCATCGCGGAGGAAGCCGCGCGACGTGGCGCCGAGGTGACGCTCGTCAGCGGACCCACGTCGCTTCCGGACCCGTTCGGGGTGGCGACGGTGCGCGTGGAGACGGCGGCTCAGATGCTGGAGGCCGTCGGAGCCGCCTACGGCGCGGCGGACATCGTGATCGCGGCAGCGGCGGTTGCCGACTTCAGGCCCGCTGCGGCGATCGCCGGCAAGCTGAAGAAGGCGGACGCGCCCGGCGAGGTCGCGCTCGAGCGGACCACGGACATCCTGGCGTCGCTCGGAGAGAACAAGGGCGGCCGGGTGCTCGTTGGTTTCGCGGCGGAGGCGGGCGATGCGGTCGATGGCGCGCGCGCTAAGCTCGAGACCAAGCGCCTCGACCTGGTGTTGGCCAACGACGTCACAGAGTCCGGCGCCGGCTTCGAGGTGCGCACCAATCGGGTGACGTTCGTGTCCGCCGATGGCGAAGAGGCGCTACCGTGCATGGAGAAGACCGCGGTCGCGCGAGAGTTGCTCGACCGCGTCGAGGCGATACTGAAAGGCGGAACGCGATGAGCATCGACGGACCAGCGAAGAGGCTGTCCGCCTACATCGGCGAGAACGACGAGTACGACGGCAAGCCCCTGTACACTGCCCTCGTCGAGGCGGCCAGAACGGCAGGTTGTGGCGGGGCCACGGTCCTGCGCGGCATCTCGGGCTTCGGAGCCACCAGCCGCATCCACGCCAAGCACCATCTGCGGATGAGCTCCGATCTTCCGGTCGTCGTGCAGGCCATCGACGTCGATCACAAGATCATCGCGCTCGGAGAGGTGTTCCGGGCGATGGTGGGGGACGGGCTGATCACGATCGAGGACGTCACCGTGATCCAGTACCGCGGCGGCGTGACCGGCGGGCCGTCGTAGGGTCCGGAAGCGGCCGGTTCTCGCGCTTGCAGCGAGGTATGCGCTCCTTGTAGCATCAACACCTGCCGCCGCCGGGTCGTTCCCGCCGGGCAGGGGCACTAGTTTCGGGCTGTGGCGCAGCTTGGTAGCGCACTTGACTGGGGGTCAAGGGGTCGCAGGTTCAAATCCTGTCAGCCCGACCAGACTTTTCGCAGGTGGAGGGCTTGTCTCGGGAGACCGGGGCAG
>DATCGP010000049.1:0-2105 GCA_036508875.1 Coriobacteriia bacterium
AATGGCACGTGACGCAGGGCCCCGCACCCGCGTGTTTGGAGTGTGAGAACCCCGGCCCCGTCTGAGACATGATGTCCGAGTGGCAGTTCAGGCAGCGTGAGTCCGGTACCGACGCGGTCCCCTGCGGGAACTTGGGGTCGCTCGAGACGTGCGCCCACACTTCCTTGGCCGCCGTCACCTTGTGCATGACATGGTTGACGGTCCCGCCGTCGACGTGGCACTCGACGCAGCTGACGCCTCTGTGAGCGCCGACGCTCCACGCGTCGTAGTAGGGTTGCATCTCGTGGCACGTGGTACAGAACTGGGGGCCTCGGTTGCGGTGAACACCGGGACGGCAGCGGCCGCTACGCCCACGAACGCCAGCACAAGGATGACGGCGATGATCGGATGCGCGAGGATCCTGGTCTTGAGCTTCACGGGCACCGGTCCGCCCATCTCGGAGGCACTCGCAGGCAGAGGCGTTCGGGGTCCATGCTGCGAGGGACCGGTGAGAGGGGCGTGAGGCGCGCGTGAGAGTCATCTCATGCGACCGCGGGCCGGCCCAGGCGCGCTGCTCCTCATCGGCGTCTCCTGCTCGCTCCCCACGGCAGCGTCGTCCATCCGCCGTTCTTCGCGCGCCGGACGTCCGCGGACGCTAGCATGGTCGTCTGGCACACAAGGTGTGGTTGCGAAGAGAGAGGCGCCCGGGATCGTGATGACGGTCGAAGATGCGCGGAGCAACGTGCTGTCGCGCGTCTCCCGATTGGCACCCGAGCGGGTCGATCTCCTCGGGTCGCTCGGCCGCGTGCTCGCCGAGGATGTGGTCGCGGATGTCGACGTCCTCGCCTCGGACGATGCTTGCACCGGCCAACGGGCGGTCCTGGGGGGCGACACGGTGCTGCGGTCCGGCGCGGTCCTTGACGCGGAGTCGCTGGGGCTGTTGGCGGCGGCCGGCCGCGACATGGCGCTGGTGTTCCGGCGCCCAGATGTCGCCATCGTCTCGACAGGGGACGAGCTCGTGGGGGTGGCGGACTTCCCGGGTCCCGGCAAGGTCCGCAACTCCAACGCCTACTCCCTGGCCGCTCGTGTCCGCGCGGCCGGCGGCGTGCCGCGGCTTCTCGGCATCGCGCGTGACGACCTCGTCGAGATGCGCGCGATGCTTCGTCTGGCCCGGGTCTTCGATCTGATGGTGACCACGGGCGGCGCGAGCTTGGGTGACTTCGACCTGATCAGAGATGCCCTGGGCGAGGTCGGCGAACTCGAGTCCGGCGCGCTCGACTCGCGTCGCAGGGCGTCGCAGACCTATGGCGTCATCGGTGAGACGCTGTTCTTCGGACTGCCCGGCAAGCCCGCGTCGACGATGGTCGGCTTCGAACTGTTCGTGCGGCCGGCGATCCGCAAGATGCAGGGGTTCGCCGCGCTCGATCGGCCGGCTGTCCGCGCTGTCCTCGCGTTCGACGTCCGCAAGAAGAGCGAGCGCCACTACTACGCGCCCGGGGTGTTGTCGCCCAGCGCGGCGGCTGGGGGCGGCTGCGAATGGGAGGCGAGCGTCCCCAAGCACCGGTCGTTCGCGATGCTGGCGGCCGCGCAGGGCGCCGAATGCCTCGTCTCTCTGCCCGAAGGCACCGCGGGTCTCAAGGCGGGGGCAATCGTCGAATGTCTCAGGCTGGACAAGGAAGAGGGCGCGCCCTAGGCGGCGCGCCCCTTCTCGCGGCCCGGGTCTGCTCGCGGCGCCGGCCTACCGCCGCGGCTGCTGTGGGCCCGGCGCTACCAGGGGATCCAAGGCTCGAACACGATGCGATCCACCGGGATCTCGCCGTCCCAATATGGCGTGGCGTCGTGCGCGTGGTAGATGAACACAGAGTTACCGCGCTGGACGGGTGGCTGCGGGAAGTGCAGCGCGCGCGCCACGGTTCATCTTGCGGCATGGGGCCGGGCACGGTGAGCCGGTGGCGACGAAGTTGCGTCGCTCGTCGAGCATGCCGGCAGTGGTGCAGTTGCGCGAGCCCGTGACGTAGCCCCACGGGTAGTAGCAGCTCATGCCGAAGCCCCAGGCGCCGACCGGCACGTCCACTCCCTGCGGGACGATGTCGAGATCGAACCGCCCGACCCCGAGGCTCTGCAGC
>DATCGP010000050.1:0-2069 GCA_036508875.1 Coriobacteriia bacterium
CCCCCTTGGCTCCACCAATAGCTTGATAACCGAACGGTCGACATGAGCAGACGCCCCCGGGCGTTCATCAGGGCGGTTCGGCATGTATCCAGGAAGAAGCTCGCTCCGCAGAGCGGGCTTCTTCGCGTTGCGGGTCGGGACCGGCTACCGACTGGCGAATCGTCTGACGGCGCGACGCCGGTCGGTGCCGTGCTTCGTTGCAGGGAGCCTGAGCAGGACCGATCCGGCCAGCGGGCCGGCTCTGCAGGGAGTGGGCCCGCTCGCGTTCGAGTTACCCATGCAGCCCCCGTTCAGCCTGTGGGCCGGCGGTCGGCCTGCAGGCTGCTGTTCGGGGGGTGTATCGTTTCCCACGCGACAGCCCTTGGCGCGGTGATCCGCCGCCCGTATGCGTGTCGCCAACCGACGAGCCAATCCTGTGGGAGATATGACCACGCACGGGCACACACTGCGAACCGTCGCCATCGCGCTTGTTGCCGCGATGCTCTTCTGCACCCTGCCGGCGCCCGCCGTCGCGAAGTCGAGCGCCGCCATCCGGAAGGAGCTCGCCGCCAAGCGTGCGCAAGCGACGAAGGCCGAGACGGAGCTGACTCAGGTCCGCGACCAGCTCACAAAGGCCCTCGCTGACCAGTCGAAGGCGGACGACGCCTTGGACGCGGCGCGGCAGGAGCTGGATTCCACGAGTGCCGACATCGACCGTCTCAATGCCGAGATCGACGCGCGGCAGGCGGCGCTCGACCAGCGTGCCGTCGCGATGTACAAGGGCGGCTCGATCGACCTTCTTAGCGCGCTACTGTCCGCGACGAGCTTCGGCGACTTGTTCTCGCGGATCGACCTGTTCTCGTACATCCAGGACTCCGACGCCGAACTCGTCAGCGGGCTCACGGCTGCGCGTACGCAGAACGAGTCGCTGCAGCAGCAGCAGGCGCTGCGCGAGGCCGAGTTGATCTCGCTTCGCCAGAAGGCGGACGCGCAGGCCACCTCGGTGAAGCTCGCCGTGGCCGCTCAGACCAGGCTCACCGCGTCCTTGAGCGCGGACGTGAAGGTGCTGGTGCAGAAGGAGGAGGACGCGCGCGCGGCCGAAGCGATCGCCGCGGCCGGCAACGGGGGCGAAGCGCCGCCGCTGCCCTACAACCCGAACACGATCATCTCGGAGTCCGCCTTCGCCGACTCGGGTTCCATGGACGTCGCGCAGATCCAGGCCTTCCTCCAGGCACAGGGCGGTGGCCTTCGCTCGTATCGGGGACGTGACCAAACGGGCGCCACGAAGACGGCTGCGGAGATGATCGCCGAGGCGGCGACCGCCTGGGAGGTCAACCCCCGTGTGATCCTGGTGACACTCCAGAAGGAGCAGTCACTCATCTCACAGGCCGTGCCGAGCCAGTACGCTCTCGATTGGGCGATGGGCTGCGGGAAGATGGATGGCAGCACGCTCTCGCAGTACCAGGGGTTCGGGAACCAGATCTGGGGCGGGGCGCGCGCGCTGCACCGCAACCGTGCGTCGTGGCACGCGGGGATCTCGCTCTCCATCGACGGCGCCGCCGTCTACCCGAGCAACGCCGCGACGTTCACTCTCTACCGCTACACACCGCATTTCCACGGCAACACGTCGTTCTGGCGCCTGTACTGGCACTACTTCGGCGATCCGGCGAAATAGGCCACTTGCCGCGGAGGCAGCACGCGGAAGATGCTGGGCGTCGGGAGTGGGTTTGGCGCGCTTCATGAGAGCTGTGGGGGCCGCCCTACCGAGGGGGCACCGTGAAGGACCGCGCCACGCGTACGCGCGACGGTGGCGCAGCAGATGCGCCGCCCGCGCGGTCGCTTGCGCCCGATGGACCCCGCTCGGAAGCGGTCCCGGTTCCCGGTCCCGAGTACCTGACCGCAGTGGTGGAGTCCGCGGACGACGCTATCTTCACGATCGGGGCCGACGGGCACATAACGAGCTGGAACGGCGGGGCGCAGCGTCTGTACGGATACGCTCCCGACGAGGTTATGGGCGAGCACGTCACCATCTTGGCCGGATATGCCAACGCGGCGGAGGCGGAGGAGTACCTTCCCCGGCTCCTGCGCGG
>DATCGP010000051.1:0-10202 GCA_036508875.1 Coriobacteriia bacterium
CACCCACGGTGTACAGGCTGCCGGTGACCACGACCCCGTGCGCGCCCGCGTGGGCGCACGCGTGGCCGACCGCCTCCTCGAGGTCCGGCACGATCTCGGGCCACGCGCCGGTCGCACGCTCCACGATCGCGGCGAGGTCGCCGGCTTCCCGGGCGCGCGAGTTGCGTGATTGCGTCACCACGAACCGGTCCACCACCGGCGCGAGAGCGGTCACGATGCCCTCGGCGTCCTTGTCCTTCAGGACGCCGAGCACGCACCACGGACGCGCGTTCGGGTCCGGCCAGGCCTCAGCGATGGCCCCCGCCAGCACGGCGGCCGCCTGCGGATTGTGAGCGCCGTCGATGACCACCGGCGGCTCCTCGCAGACAAGCTCGAACCTCCCCGGGAATCTCATCCCCGCCAGCGCCGACCTGACCTTCTCGAGCGTGAGCGCGCGCCCCAGGACGCACTCTGCTGCGGCTACCGCCACCGCCACGTTCGACGCCTGGTACGAGGGCGCTGCCAACTCGAGGCCGCGGTAGTCGGCATGGATGCCTCGAACGTCCACGAGGACCGACCCGCCGGGCCGGTCGGGACGCTGACGCACAGAGAAGCGCACCGTGCTCGCTTCGGGTACCGCGGAGTCGTGCCCGGTCTCGGCAACGAACCGCGGATGCAGGCTCAGGCTCGCGCACCGCTCGAGGAACACGTCCACGACCGGCCAGGTTCCGGGACCGAGGACGACCGACGATCCGGGCTTGATGACGTACGACTTGTCGTGGGCGATCGCATCCACGGTGGAGCCCAGACGCTCGGTGTGGTCGAGGCCCACCCCGGTGATGACCGCGACCGCCGGGTCGACGACACTCGTCGCGTCCCACCGACCTCCCATCCCGACTTCCAGACACGCCACGTCGACGTGCTTCTCCCGCATGAGCGACATCGCGGCGGCGGTGAGCAGCTCGAACTCGGTGAACGCGCCGGCGGTGTCGCTCGCCTCGGCGACCCGTGTCTCGTCGCCGAACCGGTGGGCCGCCTCCATCGCCTCGGAGACCGCCGTTGCGAAGTCGGACTCGCTCACCGGCGCACCGTCGATCTCGACGCGCTCGGTGTAGGACTCCAGGTGCGGCGAGGTGTACGCGCCGGTCCGCAGCCCTTCGGCAGTCACCATCGCCGCAATCAGGCGCGTCGTGGACGACTTCCCGTTCGTGCCGGTGACCTGCACCGAGGCGAAGCTGTCCTGAGGACGGCCCATGGAGAAGGTCAGCGCGCGGATCCCGTCGAGCGACGGGTGGATGCCGAACTGCAGCGTGCTCTCGAGCGCTGCCTTCGTCGTCTTGAAGTCCACGGTGTGATCGGCCTTGATCGACTAGTCGGAGAGTTCGGCGAACTGACCCTCGAGCTTCCCGGCCTGCTCCGCCAGTGCGGCGGCGCGGGCGCGGTCCTTCTCCACGATGTCTACGGCGGCCTTCGCGAGGAAGCCGGGGTTGCCCAGCTTCGCGGCGAGACGTTCCATCTCCATCACGACAGCGGCCAGCTCCTTCTCCACGCGGGCACGCTCGTGCGCGAAGTCGACCAGCCCCTCCAGCGGGATGAAGATGTCCGCGCCCAGTGCCACGGCGACCGCGGCGTGCGGCGGCTTGGCCGCCTCGGCGGCGACCGTGAGCGTGCCGACGCCTGCGAGCGCACGGATGATGTCGGCCTCGGCCTCGACGAGGCGCGCCAGGCGCCAGTCGGCCTTGACCAGCACGTCGACCGACGCGCGCGGCGCCACGCTGTAGCGGGAGCGCACCGCACGCACCGCGGTCACAACCGCCTGCACCGCCATGATCGCCTGCTCGCCGTGCTTGCCGCGCTCATCGCGCCAGTGCGCGAGCCCGGCCGGATCCGGCCACGCGGCGATCATCAGCGACGCCGCGGAGTCCTCGGGCGCCAACGGCAGCTGCCGCCAGATCTCCTCGGTCACGAACGGCATCATCGGGTGCAGCAGCCGCAGCGCCTTGTCGAGCACGAACACCAGGTTGCGCTGCACGGCGAGGCGCGCTGCGCCGCCCTCTGCGAGACGGCTCTTGGCAAGCTCGATGTACCAGTCGCAGAACTCGTTCCAGAAGAAGTCGTAGAGGGCGCGGGCGGTCTCCCCGAACTCGTAGGTGAGGATGCCTTCGTCCACGCGGGCGGCGAGATCGGCCAGCCGCGAGAGGATCCACGCGTCCGCGACGGTGTCCGCGGTCGGCTCGCCCTGCTCGTAGCCCTCGAGGTTCATGAGCACGAACCGGCTGGCGTTCCAGATCTTGTTCGCGAACTTGCGTGACGAGAGCAGCTTGTCCTCGGCGAACTTGATGTCCTGGTTGCCGGTGACCTGCAGCATCAACCCGAAGCGCATGCCGTCGGCGCCGTAGTGGTCCATCAGGTCGAGCGGGTCCACGCCAGTGCCGAGCGACTTGCTCATGCGACGGCCTTCGGCGTTGAACACCGTGGGATGGATGATGACGTCGCGGAACGGCACCTCACCGAGGAAGTGGATGCCGTTCATGATCATGCGCGCCACCCAGAGGAACAGGATGTCACGGGCGGTCGAGAGCACCGTGCCCGGGTAGAAGTACGCCACCTCGGGCGTCTCCTTCGGCCAACCCAGCGTGGCGAACGGCCACAGCGCGGAGGAGAACCAGGTGTCGAGGACGTCCGGGTCCTGCCGCGTCGGCGCGCCGCAGTCCGGGCACACCGTCATGTCCTCCTCCGTCACGTGCATCGACCCGCACGCGTCGCAGTAGAAGACCGGGATCTGGTGCCCCCACCACAGCTGGCGCGAGACGCACCAGTCACGGATGTTCTCCATCCAGTGGAAGTAGACGTTCTCCCAGCGCTTCGGGTAGAACTTCACGCTGCCGTCGCGCACCGCCTCGATGGCGGGGGCGGCCAGCGGCTTCATGTCGACGAACCACTGATCCGACAGCCACGGCTCGACGACCGTCTGGCACCGGTAGCAGTGCCCCACCGCGTGCTTGTGGTCCTCGACCTTGTCGAGCAGGCCGGCGGCGTCCATGTCCTCGACGATGCGCTTGCGGGCCTCATAGCGGTCGAGCCCCTCGTAGGGGCCGCCCTCGGCTGTGATCGTCGCGTCGGCCGCGAGGATGTTGATCTTGGCGCAGCCGTGCCGCTCCCCGATCTCGAAGTCGTTCGGATCGTGGGCGGGCGTGACCTTGACCGCCCCGGTCCCGAACGCCGCGTCCACGTAGTCGTCGGCGACGATGGGGATCTCGCGACCCAGTAGCGGCAGCACGACCGTTGCGCCGACCAGCGCGGTGTAGCGCGTGTCGGCCGGGTTCACGGCGACGCAGGTGTCGCCGAGCATCGTCTCGGGGCGCGTGGTGGCGACCACGATCGAGTCGACGCCGCCGACCGCCTCCTTCAGCGGATAGCGGAAGTGCCACAGGTGGCTGTCGAGGTCCTCGTGCTCCACCTCGATGTCGGAAAGGGCCGTCGCGCAGCGCGGGCACCAGTTGATGATCCGGTTGCCCCGGTAGATGAGGCCCTCGTCGTACCACTTCACGAAGACGCGCTTGACCGCCTTCTGGTAGTCCGGGTCCATCGTGAAGTGCTCGTCGGAGTAATCGCAGGAGCAGCCCATCGCCTTGAGCTGCGTGATGATCGTGTTGCCGTGCTCGCCGCGCCACGCCCAGCACAGCTCGATGAACTTCTCGCGGCCCACGTCGTCGCGGGACAGCCCCTGCGCCGCGAGCTTCTGCTCGACCTTGTTCTGTGTGGCGATGCCGGCGTGGTCGGTGCCGAGCACCCAGCGGGTGGGGCGGCCGGTCATCCGCGAGCGGCGGATGACGACGTCCTGGATGGTGTTGTTGAGGGCGTGCCCCATGTGGAGCGAGCCGGTGACGTTCGGCGGCGGGATCACGACGACGAAGGGCTCCACCGAGGTGTCCTCGGGAACGGGGCATTCGAAGTAGCGCCCGGTCGTCCACGAGTTGAACACCGGGCCTTCGACGGCCTTCGGTTCGTACGCCTTCGGCAGCTCTTTCGGCACGCTTCGCTCCTCGTGACGCATCGACGGGCGGCCCCGGCAGGCCGCCCTCACATGTGAGTGTCCCCGATTCTACGGGAAGCGTGCACGCTGGGCGAGAAAGGGCGGAGTCTAGCCCTTCCGCGCTGCGAGCACGGCCGCTATCGACAACGACATCATCACCGGGCGCGGGCGGGCTGCTGATGCGCCCTCGAGCGCCGTCCGCTCCTCGAAACCGAACCGCTCGTAGAACCCGGTGGCCCCCGACTTCGCGTCCACCAGCACCGCGACGCACCCGACGGTCCGCGTCATCTCGATGGCGATATCGAAAGCGGCTCCGAGCAACAGGGTACCGATCCCCTGCCCCTGGAACCCGCGATCGACCGCAAGCCGCGCCACCCGAAGCGCGGGCAGCGGGTATGCGGGAAGCGACCCTCGCGCCGTCTCCGCGATCTCGTCCCGCCTCGTGGAGCACGCCGCCAGGGTGACGTAGCCGAGCACGAACCCGCTCTCCTCGGCGACATAGGTCACGCCCACGTACATGTCCATGTTCTGCCCGGCGAACTCGGCGAGGAAGCGGTCGAGCACGCGATCGCCCGAAGCGAAGTGGCTCCTGTCGTTCTCCGGCCGCAGCGGGTGTACGCGAACCACGGCCGCGCTACCGGCCGCGCATCAGGTCGCGCAGCGCGGGCGTCGGCTCACCCGGGTTCTCGATGCTCGCGACAAGGTCGTCGAACGACTCTGCAGCGAGAACGATCGTGTTCGGCACGATGTACTCGGCCGGTACCCCGCTCTGGGCGGCAAGGAAGAAGTCGAGCGCTTCCTCGATGACGCGGCCCTTCTTCGCCCCGGTCTGCCGCACGTAGGCGTCGAGGAGGTCTTTCGTCTCCCGGGCTATGAACGCAGATATCTGGGTCTGATCATTGGACATGGTGCACCCAATCTACGGAAAACTAAGTATTTGTAGGATACACTGCTCGCGCGCTGCGGACAAGGACCGCATGTAACGAGGCCGCGGCGTGTTCGCCGCGGCCTCGGACTCAACATCTGTTCCCGCTCAGGCGCGGCTTGTCACGCGCCGGCGACGTTCTCCTTGTTCTCGTGCACGATCGTCGGTTCCGCGCCCTCGCGTACGACCGCCTCGGTGATGACGACCTCGTCGACCTCCGCGCGGCCCGGCAGGTCGTACATCAGATCAAGAAGCAGCCGCTCCATGATCGAACGCAGGCCGCGGGCGCCGGTGCCGTGCGCGAGCGCCTGCTCGGCGATCGCCCGCAGCGCGGTGTCGGTGAACAACAGGCGCACGTCCTCCATGGAGAAGAGGCGCTGATACTGGCGCACGAGCGCGTTCTTCGGCTCCGTCAGGATGCGGACAAGAGCGTCCTCGGTGAGCTCCTCGACGTGCGCGACCATCGGCACTCTACCGATGAACTCCGGAATCATGCCGAACGTGTGCAGGTCCTCGGGGAGCACCTGCGCGAGCAGGACGCCCGTGTCGTGCTTGGTCGCATCGGTGAGGTCGGCGCCGAACCCGACGCCCTTCTTCCCCACGCGGTTCGCGACGATCTTCTCGAGCCCCACGAACGCCCCACCCAAGATGAACAGGATGTTCGTGGTGTCGATGTTGATGAGCTCCTGCTGGGGGTGCTTGCGGCCGCCCTGCGGAGGTACGTGCGCTTCGGTGCCCTCGATGATCTTCAGGAGCGCCTGCTGCACGCCTTCGCCCGACACGTCACGCGTGATCGACAGGTTCTCGGCCTTGCGCGCGATCTTGTCGATCTCGTCGATGTAGATGATCCCGATCTCGGCGCGCGCGGTGTCGAACTCGGCCGCGGTGATGATCTTCAGCAGGATGTTCTCGACGTCCTCGCCCACGTAGCCGGCTTCCGTCAGCGACGTGGCGTCGGCGATCGCGAACGGCACCTTCAGGATGCGTGCAAGGGTCTGCGCGAGCAGCGTTTTGCCGCAGCCCGTGGGACCCAGCAGCAGGATGTTGCTCTTCGCGAGTTCGACCTCGTCGACCTCATCGGAGGACTGCTCGCGGATGCGCTTGTAGTGGTTGTAGACGGCGACGGACAGGATCTTCTTGGCGTCGGCCTGCCCCACGACGTACTCGTCGAGCTGGGCGAAGATCTCGCGAGGCGTGGGGAGGTCGCCCGAGAACAGCGCCTCTACGCGCTCCTCCTCGACCTCCTCGCCCACGATCTCGTTGCACAGCTCCACGCACTCGTCGCAGATGTAGACGCCCGGGCCCGCGATGAGCTTGCGGACCTGGCGCTGCGGCTTGCCGCAGAACGAGCATGTGAGGTGTTCGGGACCCTCGGGAGGGGTGTTCGCGGGCATGAACCGCCCTACTTCTTCTCGCGGTGGGTGAAGACCGCATCGACCAGGCCGTACTTCGCGGCCTCTTTGGCGGTCATGATGTTGTCGCGCTCGGTGTCCGTGTGGATCTTCTTCACGGACTGGCCGGTGTGCTTCGCCAGGATCTCGTCGAGGCTCGCGCGGATGCGGAGCATCTCCTTGGCCTGGATCTCGATGTCGGTGACCTGGCCCTGCGTGCCGCCCCACGGCTGGTGGATCAGCACGCGGCTGTTCGGAAGCGCGAACCGCTTGCCGGCTGCGCCGCCGGCAAGGAGCACCGCGGCCATGCTTGCGCACTGGCCGATGCAGCTGGTGGCGACGTCGCAGCGGATGTACTGCATGGCGTCGTAGATCGCGAGGCCGGAGCTGACGGAGCCGCCGGGCGAGTTGATGTAGAGCTGGATGTCCTTCTCCGGGTCCTCGGACTCGAGGTGGAGGAGCTGGGCGATGACGAGGTCGGCGATCTGGTCGTCGATCTCGTGGCCCAGGAACACGATGCGCTCGTTGAGCAGTCTCGAGAAGATGTCGAAGCTGCGCTCGCCGCGGCTCGTCTGCTCGACGACGATCGGCACCAGCGCCTTGATGTCGGGAAGTGTCATGGTGCTATTCCTCCTTCGCTTCAGTCGCCGCCTTCTTGGACGGCTTCTTCGCGGCTGTCTTCTTCTTCGGCTTTGCTTCGGCCTTCGGCGCCGCGGGTTCCGGTGCCTCCTCGATGACCTCCACGTGGTCCATCAACCAGCGAGTCGCGTGCCGCAGTACGACCCGCTCGCGGATGTAGGCCATGATCCCGGCCTCGATGACACGCTCGCGCATCTTGAGGACCGGGACCTTGTCGGCTGCGGCCAGCTTCTCGATCTCGCGGTCGACCTCGGCTTCGTCGAGCTCGAGCCCGGCCCGGCGGAACAGCGCCTCGAGGGCGAGATCGTCGCGGACCCGGAGCGCGGCCTCGCGGCTGATGTCGCTCTCGATCTCCTCCTGGGACACGCCGGTCGCTTCCAGGTAGTCCTGGATAGACATGCCCTGGTCCTTCAGCGAGTCGAAGAACTCCTCGGTCATCGTCTCTGCGCGGCTGCCGATCAGTACCGGGGGAACGTCGCCGATCAGCCGCTCGGCGAGCGCTTCGCGCGCGCCGCGCTCGATGAGGCGTCCGTGAGCGGTCGCCTTGTTCTCGTCGAGCTTGGTGCGGATGTCCTCGCGGAGCTCTTCCATCGTCTCGAACCCGCCCACGTTGGATGCGAACTCGTTGTCGGCCACGGCGAGCGCCTTCGCCTTGATCTCGTGGACCTCGACGTCGAAGGCGGCCGGCTTGCCGACGTAGTCGGTGTTGGCGGCGGTCTCCGGCACCGGGAACTCGATGTGGGTGCTGGAGCCGACGGTGGCGCCGATCAGTCTCTCGTCGAACCCCTTCGGCATGATGCCCTTGCCGACCTCGTACAGGTACTTGTCCACGGTGAGGTCATCGGCCGCCTTGCCGTCGACGGTGCCGACGAACGAGAGGAGCGCGAAGTCGCCGTCGATGATGCCGCGGTCCTCGACCGGGTCCAGCGTGGCGAACCGCTCACGCATGTAGTCGATCTGGGCCTCGACCTCATCATCGGCCGTCTTCGAGGGCGGGACGACCGCCTTGAGGTCCTCGATGGACGCGAGCACGAGCTCGGGACGAACGTCGAACTCCGCGGTGTAGGTGTGGCCCTCGCCCTCGACGAGCCCGTCGAGCTCTCCGGTGTCCGGACGCTCGATCGGACGCAGGCGCAGCTCCTCCAGAGCGTAGGGGTAGCTGTGCTCCACGAGGTCCTCGAGTGCTTCTGCGAGAACGGTCTCACGACCGACGTGCGTGTCGATGATCGGGCGCGGCGCCTTGCCCGGACGGAAACCGGGGAGGCGGAGCTTCTGCGCGATCCGTGAATACGACTCGCTGATCGCTTCTTTGACCTCGTCCGCGGTGTGCTCGACGGTGATCTTGACTCGGTTGCCTTCAAGACGCTCGACAGTGCTGTTCAAGGGTCCTCCTGGATCTACGGTTCCTAGGTATTCGGGCGGCGACGGCGCTCGTCGGTGTGACTCTGAGCGCCACAGCGGGACTTGCTGGTGGTGCGGGCGAGAGGGTTCGAACCTCCATGAGTCGCCTCACCGGGACCTAAACCCGGCGCGTCTGCCAATTCCGCCACGCCCGCGCGCGAACAGAGACTATACAACATCAGGCCCGTTTCTCCGCTTGGGAGGAACGAGCCTGAGGGTGAAGAGTGTGGTGGGCCGTATAGGGATCGAACCTATGACCTTGGGATTAAGAGTCCCCTGCTCTACCAGCTGAGCTAACGGCCCCAAACGCTCGCCCATTCTAGCGAATAGCCCTGACTGCGCAAGTGTGGGAACGCGTCTTCGAGAACGAAACGGCCCCACATCTTGGATGCGGAGCCGTCGTAGAGATCATATGGGGTGGGTAACGGGGCTCGAACCCGCGACCTTCGGAGCCACAGTCCGACGCTCTAACCAACTGAGCTACACCCACCATATGGCACGCCCGGAGGGATTCGAACCCCCGACCTAGAGATTAGAAGTCTCCCGCTCTATCCAGCTGAGCTACGGGCGCATATGAAGCGATGCCGCCCGGGCGCGAAGACACACACTACCTGCGGCATCGAAAGGTTGTCAATGGAGCGGGCGACCGGTCTCGAACCGGCAACATTCAGCTTGGAAGGCTGACACTCTACCAATTGAGTTACGCCCGCAGGTTTTGGTCGGGCCGGCCGGATTCGAACCGGCGACATCCTGCTCCCAAAGCAGGCACGCTACCAGACTGCGCCACGGCCCGGACCGGCCGTCTGCAACCGGCCACCACCTCCCCGAAGCGGCGAGGCAGCGCAGAACAGTATAGGGAGGGGACGGGGGCGCGGCAAACGCTCACGTCAGCGGGTAGTGGGTCAGTTTGAATCCAACAATCGTGCGATCTCTTTGAGCGACCAGATGTGATCCGCCACACCGGCGGCCATCGCGGGAGTCATCGGGTAGGGCTTCGAGAGCGTCTTGTGTATCCGCGCGAAGTTGTGGTGCATGAAGTGTAGGCTCACGGCGGCTGCGAGGTTCTCGGCCTTCTTCGAGAAGCCGTTGGTCAGTCGAGTGAAGCGGCGCATCCCCATCCGCATGGTGAGGTTCTGGCGCTCAACGTAGCTGGTCGATATCTTCGCGTCGTCCGGGTTGCCTTGGATGGTGCGCTTCTCAATGCCGATGCACTCCACCGGCGAGTAGCGGCGCTCGTCTTCGGCGGTCCCGTAGAGCTTCTGGATGATCGCGTAGTCGATGTCGCACCCGAACACCGCTTCGACGGCGGTGAGGTATGCCGCATGGCCGTCCGTGCTCAACTGCACGCGGTTGCGCAGGCGGTTCGACACGTCCGACATGAACATGATCGCGTCGTCGGTGTCGCGCTGCCCGACTAGCCATGACGGGACCAGCTTCGTGTCGGCGTCGATGGCGACCCACGTCCACACCGAACCGACGCCGACCAGCCCGCGCTGCTCTTCGGGAAGGTTCTTGTCCTTCGCGTAGACGAACGACCATATCTCGTCGCACTGGATGTTCTCGCAGGGAAGGTCGCGCAGCACGCGATCCTGATACTCACTGCACGCCTGCCCGAGATCGACGAGCAGCTTGGTCACCGTGTTCTTCGCGGCACCGGTCACGCGGACAGTGGCCCGGATGCTCATGCCTTCGACGAGGCATCCGATGATCTGTGCGGCGACACCGATATGCTGGCGTACCTTTCCATGATGGCGCCTCGCCTCATCAAGCTTCGGCGCGTTCTGAAGCCCACCGGCTCGCTGTACCTGCATTGCGATCCGACGGCGAGCCA
>DATCGP010000052.1:0-37216 GCA_036508875.1 Coriobacteriia bacterium
CGATACGAAAGGCACCACCAAATGGCCAGCCAGAAGTCATCGCCGGTTCCTCGATTGGTGACCGACGAAGAGCTGAACCGCTACCAGCGCGTCTCGCTCCGTCTCACACAGACCAAGACGCAGGGCGACGTGGTCTACGTCTGCCTGCGAGACCCGCTGCGCGGAGGGCGTCAAACCTCCAGAAGGGCCGGCACCACCCGCGAGCAGATCCTTGCGGCACTCGATGCAGCGTCCCAGTGGGTGTCGGAATACCCGCCTGACCCACTGAGAGACCCGCTGACCCCCTTCGCCGTCGTTGCCGAGGCCTGGTTCGATCACGCAACGTCGAACGGACTGCTCGCGCGAGCAACGCTGGAGAACAAGCGCGCATTCTACGAGGCCCACCTTCGAGAAAGCCTTGGTGCGCGCCCGATTCGCGACATCGGTTGCGGACTGCTGCGCTTGCAGATGAGGCGCCTCGAAGCCGAGGACATCGGCGCCAGCGCCCGGAGCAAGACGCAAGCTGTGCTGAAGGACGTCTTTCGGTGGGCCAAGAGAGAAGGCTACATCTGCGTCGACCCGACGAAAGACCTCGAGGCGATCGGCACACCCAAGCCGGACAGACGACACGATTTCCTCACGCCGGAGGAAGTGAAGCACCTCCTCGACCCGAACACTCTAGAACGTCTCGAATCGCAGCACGTCGTGCGGCGAGCGACCTTCTATCACGCTCATCTTCGCTTCCTTACTGAGACAGGCTGCCGTCCGGGAGAAATGGCTGCCGTCCGAGATTCGGACCTGAACCTCTCGGAACATTCAGCCCAGTCGTACGTATGGATCAGGCATTCGCGCGATGGGCGCGAGGTCAAGAGCCCCAAGACCGCCGCCGGCGTCCGCAAGATCCCGATCTCAGACGGTCTTGCCGGCGAGTTGCGCCGCTACATCAATATCCGCGACGAGCTGTTCGTTTCGACCGATCACATGATCGCCTTGCAGCACGGTACGAGTCCTGCGCCGGACAATCCGCTCGGCTTCACGTTCACATCACCGTGGGGACGGCCCCTGAATCTCCGGCAGTTCGGCAAGGTCTTCCGGCGCATCTGCCTCCAAGCCGGGATCAACACCTGGGGCGTTGAGGACAAGGCGATCGTCCCCCATCCGTACACTCTGCGACGGACGTTCCTCACCCACCTTGCCGAGGCCGGGACACCGCAGAGCACCATGATGGCTCTTGCAGGTCACAGCGACTTCCGAGCGACCCAGCGCTATCTGGGGGCCACGGAAGACGCCCAACGACAGGCGATCACAGGACTCTGGGACCGGCTCGAGCTCGATGGCTCTGCCGCCCCGCAGCCCATCGCCGCATTCGCGCGCTAGCACTCCGCACCCGCACCCGTACGCTCGATCTCCACCGGCCAGCCTGACCGCGTCAGGCTGGACCGCCCGTCGGCCGATGTACCCGATGCGAGCGCTGCGCCTGGCCGAGACGCACCTTGGGCGCTACGTTCGTCCCCCCGAGACTCTGGCACGCTCGCTGCATCGCCCCTGGCCGATGGACCCGACGATGTTCATCGGTGCCGACGAGTCGCCCTACGAGCCGATGCGCGAGGCGTTCGGGCCGCCCCCTGAAGGGTTCTGACCCTTGAGATTTCCCATCGCGGCGCCGTAGCATTTTCTGCAGACGGTTTGTGCATCTTGACCGCCTCGTGCCCCAGTTCCAACGCCACGGCATCACCATTGCCGCAGGTCAGGGGATTACAGGTACCACGTGCGCGACAAACACGAGTTCGCAGCAGCCATGGGACAAGTGGCGAAGTTGAGCCTCTAGCGAGGCAGTCGGCTCTCCTGATCGGAGGCCGCAAACGGATGCGGCCCGACGACATGTTGGTGGCATGCCCGCCCTACCGCACGTTGCGACGATGGTGTGGCATGGTCGGCGTCGCGTCCAAGTCCTGCTGAACAAGAGAAGGCCCGCCACCTGTGTTTCCGCAGGTAGCGGGCCTGATTCGTGCTGGTGGGCGATGCAGGATTTGAACCTGCGACCCCTTCCGTGTCAAGGAAGTGCTCTCCCCCTGAGCTAATCGCCCGCGGCTGCGTGGAGCGCAGCGAGGGGTATTGTACCGACACCGTCCGCGGTGCGCCACCCCTGACACGAGGACGTCCATTCGGACGCGAAGCGTCCTTGCGCCCCGCTGGAGCGTTCGCTATCCTACCCCTTGCGCTTCGGCGTATGCGGACGTGGCTCAGTTGGTAGAGCACAACCTTGCCAAGGTTGGGGTCGCCGGTTCGAATCCGGTCGTCCGCTCCATAGATCACCCGACGAGGGCCGGGACCGGAATCGCGCTTTCGCACCCGGACCGGCTCTCGTTCTTGATATCGCCCCTCGGGGCACCCATACGGCGACGTCGCCAAGTGGCAAGGCAGAGGCCTGCAAAGCCTTTATCCCCGGTTCGAATCCGGGCGTCGCCTCCAGGGAATGCGCATGGGCCCGTCAGCTGAGAAGCTGGCGGGCCCGTCTTGCGTGCGCCGCACGACAACGCGCGAGAACCGGCGCACGGCACGCCGATCACGCGAGCGGGACGCTAGTGATGAAAGATCAGCCTGCGATCAGGCGCTGCAGGCGGATGGCCTGCTGCATCTGAATGAGGCCGCGGTCGAGGGAGACCGGATCGTCGATGTTCTCGATCGCCCAGCGGACGATCTCCTCGGGAACGAGCGGATAGCGCTTGCGCGCCTGCTTGAGCGTCATGGCGTCTTCTTTCGGCTACGACGGACTGCTACGACTGCTGCTACGTGCAGGGGGACGCTCTGAGACCCCCGTCATGCAAGAGTGTGCTCCCCGCGAGACTAACGGTCAAGTCTCACTCGAGACTACTGGCCCCACCGCTTGAACAGATGGTGGCCCACCCCGAGCTGATCGAGCACCTTCCCCACCACGAAGTCGACCAGATCGTCGAGGGACGCCGGGCGCTGGTAGAAGGCCGGGCTGGCGGGGAGCACGATCGCGCCCGCTTCCGCGAGCGCCGTGAGGTTCCGAAGATGGATGACGGAGAACGGCGCCTCCCGCGGCACGAGCACGAGCGGACGGCGTTCCTTGAGCATCACGTCGGCGGCCCGTTCGGGGAGGTCCGACGCCAGCCCCGCGGCTACAGACCCGCAGAAACCCATTGATGCGGGGCATACGATCATGCCGTCGATGAGCGCGGACCCGGACGCGGCGGCGTCGAACATGTCGCCCTGGGCCACGACACGCAGGTTCGGTGTGGACGGCAGCTCCAGGAAGCGCGACACAGCCTCGGCAGCGCCGGCACCGGCCTCCGGCATGGCGAAGCCGGTCTCGAACTGCATGACCTCCCGCCCTGCCTTCGTGGCGATGAGCGAGACCTTGTGGCCGGCGACGAGCAGCTGCTCTACGAGCTTGAGGCCGTACACGGAGCCTGACGCTCCGGAGATCACGACGATGTACGTGCTCACAACGCTCCTCCGATCAGCCGGTCAGCGATAGCGCCGGCGAGGATCACGACGGCGACCATCCCGTTGACGGTGAAGAACGCCGCGTTGACGCGCGACAGGTCTTTCGGCGAGATGATCGCGTTCTCGTACGCAAGGAGTATGCCCGCTACGACCACGCCTGCGTAGTACGCCCATCCGGCCCCGGCGAAGTAGCCGCCGAGCGCGAACAGGACGACCGCCGCCGCATGGGTCACCTTCGTGACCAGCAGACCACGCGCGATCCCGAAGTCCGCGGGCACGGAGTGGATGCCGTCGCGGACGTCGCAGTCGAAGTCCTGGGTGGCGTAGATGATGTCGAAGCCGGCGGTCCAGATCGCGACGGCCGCACCGAGCAGCCACGGAGCGAGGTCTGTCGGAGACGCGCCCACGCCGATCCAGCCGCCCACGGCGCCGAGCCCGAGGCAGGCGCCGAGCCAGAAGTGCGCCAGGGGCGTGAACCGCTTCAGGTACGGATACACGAGGAACATCGCGAGTGGGATCGGCCACAGCCAGCGCGTGACGGGCGCCAGTTGCCAGACCGCGTGCAGGTACGCTGCCAGCATGAACGCGGCGAACGCCCACAGCTCCCACGCTTTGATGTGGCCGGCAGGGATGGCGCGTCCGGCCGTGCGCGGGTTCCGGGCGTCGATTTCCTTGTCCACCGCGCGGTTCACGACGAACGCGACCGCGCGGGCGGCGACCATGGCGACGGTGATCCACAGCAGCGCTGCCCAAGTGGGCCATGATCCCGCAGCGACCCAGGCCGAGGTACCCGGGAGGAACGCCCCAACGCTGGAGGTGGGCGGCGCCCCAGGAATCGGCCCCATGCGCCCGAGCATCCACGAAGCGACGACCGCCCCGTAGATCGCCCCGATGTACGCGTAGGGCAGCGCGAAGATCGAGTGCTCGAACTTCACAAGCTCGAGCAGCACCCGCACCTTGTTGGGTCTGCGCGCAGCGCCCCCGGCGTCGCTCACAGGCCGAGCTCTCCCCACATCGCGTCCACACGTGCCTTGACCTCGGGCGACATCTCGAGCGAGTCGGGCCAGCCACGGTCGTGGCCTTCGTTCGCGAGCGGCTTGGTAGCGTCGATCCCCATCTTGTAGCCGAAGCTCTGGTGGTTGCTCGAATGGTCGAGCCGATCGAGCGGCCCCTTCGAGATCAGGATGTCGCGGCTCGGGTCGACGTTGTTGAAGCAGCGCCACGCGACCTGCGAGTAGTCGTGGCAGTCGACGTCCTCGTCCACGACGATCACGAACTTCGTGAACATCATCTGGCCCATAGACCAGGCGAAGTTCATGACGCGGAACGCCTGGCCGGCGAACTCCTTCTTGATCTGGAAGATGACGCAGTTGTGGAAGACGCCCTCCAGCGGCATGTCGTAGTCGACGACCTCGGGCATCATGGCGCGAATGACCGGGAGGAAGAGCCGCTCCGTGGCCTTCGCCATGTAGCAGTCCTCCATCGGTGGCCGACCGACGATCGTGGCCGGGTAGATCGCGTCGCGGCGCATCGTCATCGCCTCGACGTGGAAGACGGGGAAGTCGTCCGCGAGCGAGTAGTAGCCGGTATGGTCCCCGAACGGGCCCTCCCAGCGGGTCTCCCCCGCCTCGACGTAGCCCTCGAGCACGATCTCGGCGTGAGCCGGGACCATGAGGTCGTTGGTCAGGCACTTCACGACCTCGACGGATTCGCCTCGGATGATGCCGGCGAACAGGTACTCGTCGATGATCGGCGGCACCGGCGCCGTGGCCGCGAAGATCATGACCGGGTCTGCGCCGAGAGCGACCGACACCGGCACGCGCTTCGCACCCGCGGCGAACTGCTCCCGCATGTTCTTCGCGCCGTCGTGGTGCTCGTGGATGTGCATGCCGGTCGTGTTCTTGTCGAATACCTGCATCCGGTACATGCCGACGTTCGGCTTGCCCTTGAGGTTGGCGGTGACCACGAGCGGCAGCGTCACGAACCGTCCACCGTCCTCGGGCCAGGTCTTGAGGACCGGCAGCATGCCGAGATCGACGTCATCGCCGCGATAGACGACCTCCTGGCAGGGGGCCTTCTTGACCTCCTTGGCTCCGGCGCCGGCAAGGTCCTTGAGTCCCATCAGTGCGGAGAGCTTCCCCGACATCGAGGCCGGCATGTCGAGCGGGAGCAGGTCCATGATCCGCTTGCCGACAGCGTCGAGGTCCCTCCACGTGCCGGTCTCGGCGTCCACCCCCATCGCCCACGCCATCCGGTCGTAGGAACCCATCAGATTGATCGCGACCGGCATCTGGTAGGCGCGGCCACTCTCCCGGTCCACCGGGTGCTCGAAGAGCAGCGCCGGACCGACTGCTTTGCTCACGCGATCGGTCACCTCACCGATCTCGAGCACGGGGTCCAGCTCCGCGCTGACCCTGCGGAGCTGGCCCTTCTTCTCGAGCAGCGCGATGAACTCGCGCAGGTCCTTGGCTGCCATGAGGTCTCTCCAGTGATCGACTCGTGCGCGGGACCCGTCCGGCTCCGCTCACACATGCATCAGGCGTCCGCCGGCTTTGCATCCGCCTTCGCGCGCCGCAGAGGATGATACCGCCCCACCAGGAAGGTCACCACGGGAGCCAGCAGCGCGACCACCCCCAGCGCCGTGAGCTGCACCAGGTCGAAGTCGTACTTGAAGCCCATCGCGAGGTCGGGGATGTACCAGTTCACGGAGGCGCCCCAGTACCACAGGTACCACGCGACCTGGATCCCGATCGAGGCCTGGATCACGAGCACGGTGGAGACACCCAAAGCGAGCCAACCCGGCAGATACTCCCCCTTGGGCCGCTTCGGTTCCGCCCGGAGCATGAGGTACGCCTCGGCCGCCACGACCGCGGCCACGATCCCTGCGATGATCGCATCGGTCATCCGGCCGTACTGGAACCCCTTCAGCAGCGCCTCGGAGTTGAACGCGGACAGCGACCACGTGTAGCCGTGGACGACGAAGTAGAGCCCCTCGTAGACGAGGTAGTACGCCGCCGTCCCCGCGAGCGCCGCTATGAGCGCGCGCCACGACAAGAGGCCCACGGCGAGCATCGTGAGGACGCAAGCGGCCAGCAGCGCGAGCGCGCTACCGAGCCGGTCGCCACGCTCGATATCGAGGCGGCGATACGTGGCGACGTCGAACGCCTGGTGCGCGGAGGCGACATCGGTGGCGGCGGAGGTGCCGTAGCCGGGGATGCCCTCGGCCACCGCGTTCGTGTAGGCGTTGTACGCGGCGATCTGCTGCGCGGTGAACCGCGCGGTGTGGCTCCCGGGAGGTGTCTCGAGGTCGAGCGGCGCGCCGGTCGCGTTGCGGGGCGCCGGCAGCATCGCCAGAAGCGCGACCGTCGGAGCCACCTGGTCCTGCGTGCCCTCCCCCGTGCCTGGGCGTACGTCCGGACCGGCGAAGACGGCCGGCACGAGCGTCACGATGTCCTCCGGACCGCCATGGCCGCCCGTGTCGATGTGCCCGTGGTCCGAAGTGACGACGAATGTCGTCCCGGGACTCTGCAACGCCGTCACGAGCCGGCCGATCTCGGCATCCACCTTCAGCGCCACGTCCCGATAGGCCTGCGACCCGCCACCGGAAGCGTGCCCGGCCTCGTCGACGTCGGGCAGGTGGACGATCAGGAGCGAGGCGCCAGAGTCCTTGGCGAGAGAGATCGCGTGGTCCACGATCTCACCCGACATGTAGGCGCCCTCCACCCAGTCGCGCAGGAAGACGTTGCCCACGCGGTTGACGCCGAACAGCATCTCGAAGTCGGTCGGCGCAGAGACCGCGACGGTGCGGCTCGCAGCCAGCGCGACGTCGATCAGGGTCTCGACCTTCACGCGCTCCGCGTACCAGTTCGTCGTCACGCCACTGATGCGCTGCGGAGCTCCGGACAGCAGCGTCGTCCAGTTGGGGAACGACAGCGACGGCTGCGATGTGCGCACGACCGCGTCGAACCCGTGGGCGCGCAGCGTGTTCAGCGTCGGCATCGTTCGCGACACGTCCTCGCGCAGGCCGTCGACGATGATGTAGACCATTCGCCCGGGCTGGGCTTTGAGCGTCCCGGACGCCTCGATGCCGGCAGATGCGGGGATCTCGCCCGCGGGGAGCGGCTGGGAGGCGTACGGCCCCCGGTAGTCGACCACCTGGTTCCACGAGTAGTCCGCAAGCGTGTACGCACCGTACGCCGCTGCGAGGCACACGATCAGTCCCGCGATCACGGCGATCCAGTTGCGCGTCTTCACGAGAGCGCCTCCTCAAGTCGGTCGAGCGTCGTGATGCGGACGACCCCGCCACGGATCGGGCCGGCCGCGTACCCGTGGCGATCGATCAGCACCGGCTTCATCCCTGCGGCCCGCGCGCCGATGACGTCAGCGTACATGTGATCGCCCACGTGCGCGCTGCGCTCGGGGAGCACCTCGACCCGCGCGCATGCGAGCTCGAATATGCGGGGATCCGGCTTGCGGAGCCCCTCGACCGCTGAGCACACGATCGTCTCGACGAGTCCGCCCAGCCCCAGCCCGATGAGGATCCGCTCCAAGCGGGTGTCCCAGTTGGAGACGATTCCCACCTTCACACCTGCGGCGCGAAGCCGCCCGAACGCGGGGACGACGTCGGCGTACGGGCGCCAGCGCTCGGGGTTCCCGAACTCGTCGTACACCGCGCGAGCGAGGACCGGGGCTTCCGACTCGGGGATCTCCAGGCGACGACAGAGGAGCGAGTACATGCCGACCCATACGTCAGCAGCGCCCGCATCGCTCGTCCAGAAGGTGTCGTCGTCCCCGTAGCGGTCCTCGTAATAGTCGTCAACGAGGGGCAGCAGCGCGTCGATCGCCTCGATGGAGTGGTCGTATCCGGCCTCGAGCAGTACCCGGGCGCAGACGTGCCCGACCGAGGGCTCAGGGCGGAGCAACGTGTTGCCGACGTCGAAGAACACGGCGTCGTAAGGCACCGGAGGTCCTGCTATCCGACGAACGTGGCGATATCGCTGCGACGCCCCGGGTACTCGGGCGTCTCCGCGGGGTGGCCGACCAGGATGAGCGACACTATCTCGCGGTCGGGTCCGATGCCTAGCAGGGCCGCCAGCTTGTCGCGCACCCAGAAGGCGAACGTCAGGTTGCAGCAGGCCAAGCCCTCGTCGCATGCGGCCAGCATGAGGTTCTGGATCGCCCCGCCGGTCGCCATGTAGGTGTTGATGCTGGACAGATCGTCCTCCGAGACCGGAACGCTCACAACCATGACCACGGGGGCGCCGCCGAGACTCGCGAAGAACCTCTCCGCGCGCTTGAGCGCGCTCGGAGGCAGCAGGTCCAGGTATTCCTGAAGGTGGACCGTCGACAGACCGGTGATCTCGCAGATGGCGTCGCGCGTGGCGCCGGTCGCGACGTGGAAGTGCCACGGCTGCGCGTTGTAGGGAGACGGAGCGGCTCCCGCCGCCGCGATGAGGCGCTCGAGGACGGGACGAGGGACCTCAGTCCCGTCGTAGGAACGCACAGAGCGACGCTTCTGGATGGCCTCGTAGGTTTCCATGCTTCCCCTCCAGCCGGTTTCGTCCCCGATGGTACCCCAAGCCGACATGAGGCGGTACCGCCGAGCGGAGGAAGCGGCGGGCATGCCAGAAGACGGCGTTCGATCGGGATTCCAGCGCTGTATCCGGTCCGCCCGCGCAGCCGGGACCTGACCGGTCAGGCCGTGACGAGCCGCCGCTTGCCCAGGACCACGCTCGTGCCGCCGCCCACGCCCGGTATGAAGTCAACGCCGTCCATGAGCGCGCGCATGAACAGCACCCCGCGGCCGCTCGGCGCGAACGCGTCGCGTGACGGCCTCACAGCGCCGTCGTAGCCGCACCCGCTGTCGGTGACGACGACGTCCACACGGTCGGGATACGCGCGCACCTCGACGCACACCGTGTCGCTGCGACCATGCGGAGAGCCATGCCTCACTGCGTTGGCCAACGCCTCGCCCACGGCGACCTTCATGTCGAAGACCGAGGAATCGCTGAGTCCCAAGGGGGCGACGATCTCGGTAAGCCGCCCACGAGCCGAGGCCAGTTGTCCCGCATCCGCGGGGAATTCGAACGATTCGACCCACAGAGCGCCGTTCCGTTGGGATGACAGGGCCCTGCCGGAGAGGGCGTCGTCGATCGAGGCCAAAACGACCACGGAAGGAGCGACACCGATGAGTCCCGTCAGCTCCAGTATCCGCGCGACGTCGGCGTTGGCCCCGGCGAGCGCCAACCTGCCCGCGACCGGCTGCAGCCGCTGGTCCGCCCATACGACGAATCCGAGGGCGGAGGAGTCCATGTACGTGACTCCCGAGAGGTCGAGGACGATGTTGCGGTACCCCTCGCTCAGCGCCGTGTTGAGCGACTCCCGGACCCGCGGCACCGTCGCGTTGTCGAAGTCGCCGTCCAGCCGCACCACGCATGCGTCCGAATCGGCCCTGCCGTCCAGATTGACCACGCTTCGAAGTCCCATCGACGCAGGAACCGGACATCACTACGAACTGAGTCTACCCACGCGCAACGGCTCAGACACAGCGCGCGATCCCAGTTGTAGCCATTCCGACAGGTGGAGCGGCCTATGGCGATGCCAGCGGCATCACGCTCGTGAGCAGGCCCGTGACGTACGGCAGCAGCCCGAACGCCATCGCAAGGCCGAACACGAGCAGCAGGGCGCCCGCCACGCGTTGCACGGTCATGGAGTGCCGCTGCAGGCGCCTGAGCACCGGCCCCGCGGATTCCAGGAACGCCGCGACGACCAGGAACGGGACGCCCAGGCCGAGCGAATAGGTCAGGAGCAGCGCCGCACCGTACGACACATCGGCCGATGAGCCCGCGAGACCGAGGATCGAACCCAGCACTGGGCCGACGCAGGGAGTCCACCCGAATGCGAACGCCGCGCCCACCACCGGAGCCGCCCATCGGCCCATGCGGCGCGTCCTAGCGGGGTCGAACCGCGCCTCGCCGTACAGCCAGGGCACGCGGACCACTCCGAGCATGAGCAGTCCGAGAGCAGCTATGACGACGCCGGCGACCCTCCCGAGGATGTCGCGATATGGGGCCAAGAGCGCGCCGGCGAGTGATGCGCTCGAACCGAGGGCGACGAACACGACAGTGAAACCGAGTACGAACAGGGCAGCGGCCGTCACGGTCGACCCGCGACTGACCGTATCGCCCTCGCCATGCGCCGCAACGCCGGTGAGGAACGACAGGTAGCCCGGCACCAGGGGCAGCACGCAGGGCGACACGAACGAGACCAGCCCGGCCACGAAGGCGATGACGAACCCCCCGGCTACGCCCATCAGCGGCGCGCCCCCGGCGCGATCATCGCCGCACCTGCACCGTGTGAGGCCGAGCGATGAACCACCCGCGGCGAACTAGGCGACCTGAGCACCGTATCCGGCGCGGACGACCGCCGCGATCATCTCGTCGACCGTGACCTGCTCCGGATCGTACGTGACTTCAGTGATGCCGGTGGCGAAGTCCGCCGAGGCCGACGAGACCCCTCCGAGGTCCTCCAGCTCCATCTTCACGAGCATCGAGCAGGACTGGCAGTGCAGGCCGGTGGTGGCCAAACGGACGGTCTGTTCCTGGGACACGGCGCGACTCCTTCTTTCAAGGACGGGCGCGCTGTGGCGCCTCGTCGGATCGACAGTAGCGTACCGCGAAACTCGCACTCGCGGGCGGCTCACCCGTGATGGAGCGAGTCTTCCGCAGCAGGCGACCACGCGCGGAGCTCCGCGCCGCAATAGGGGCACAGGCGCCATTCGTGCATCACTGAGTGCCCGCACGACCAGCACGGCACGTAGCCGGCCTGATCGTCCTGCTTGTGAGAATCACCAAGGATGAGCAGCCACGTGATCGCAGCGATGATGAACAGCCCGGCGAGCGGCACGGCCCATCCCATTATCGAACCCGGGCCTCCGATGAGGTCCCGGCCGACAGAAGAGAAGGTGACGAACAGCAGACCCGCTGCAAGAACGGCGCCCAGCACGCTCACGATGGATATCAGCCGCTTCTTGTAGTGCCTGTCGTCCATCACCGCTCCTGTCACGGGCGCTCGCACAACGCCCATGACAAGTGCAAGGCATGTGCCAAAGGCCGCGCCTGCGGACGGTCGCGGCGAGCGGGCCCGGGCGACACCCGGAGCAGACCCTACAGGAGGCCGAGGCGCTGCGCGCGGACTTCGAACATCCTCGCGGACATCCCGACGAGCTTCGCCGCCTTGGAGGCGTTCCCGCCGCTGCGGTCGAGCGCCTGCTCGATGAAGTGCATCTCGACCTCCTCGAGGTCGATCCCCTCTTCAGGCAGCTCGAAGCCGCGCGTCTTGGCCGCCGAGGGCGCGGTCCCGCTGCGCACTTCCGCCGGGAGGTCGTCGAGACCGACCTCATCGGACGACGAGAGGATCACGATGCGTTCGATGGTGTTCTCGAGCTCACGGATGTTCCCGGGCCACGGATAGCGGACGAGCGCCTCCATGGCGTCGTTGCCGATCGTCTTGGAGCCCGCGTTGTACTTCTCGAGGAAGTGGGCGACCAGCCGAGGCACGTCGCCGCTGCGCTGCCTCAGGGGCGGCAGCGTGATCGGCACCACGTTGAGGCGATAGAACAGGTCCTCACGGAACGAACCGTCGGCGATGAGCTGCTGAAGGTCGCGGTTGGTGGCGGCGACCACCCGGACGTCGACGTCGATCGACCGGGTACCGCCGAGGCGCTCGAACCTTCGTTCCTGCAGGACCCGAAGAAGCTTGACCTGCACGCCGAGCGAGATGTCCCCGACCTCGTCGAGGAAGAGAGTGCCGCCGTTGGCCATCTCAAACCGGCCCGGTTTCGACATGACCGCACCGGTGAACGCGCCCTTCTCATAGCCGAACAGCTCGCTCTCGAGCAGTGTCTCGGGCAGGGCGCCGGCGTGCACTTCCACGAAAGGCTTCGTCCCCCGCGGGGAGAGGCGGTGGATGGCACGGGCGATGAGCTCCTTGCCGGTTCCGGACTCCCCGTAGATCATGACCGTCGCGTTCGTCGTTGCGACCTTCTCCACGGTGCCCAGGATCTCCACCATGTGCGGGTCGGCAGCCACAAACCCCTCGATGCCCGACTCCTTGTCGAGCTCGTCGCGCAGCCGTTCGACCTCGGCGGACAGTTCGGAGATCCGGATCGCCTTGTCGATCGAGAGCTTCAGCTCCTCGAGATCGAACGGCTTCGTGAGGTACTCGGTGGCGCCCGCTTTCATCGCCTCGACGGCCGTCTCGACGTTGCCGTGGGCGGTCAGCATGATGACCGGGAACGTCTCGCCTTTCGCGCGCAGGCGCCGGAGCACCTCCATGCCGTCCGGAGACGGCATCTTGTGGTCGAGCACCATCAGGTCCGGGTGCTGCTCGTCGATCGCCGCGAGGGCTTCCTTGCCGTCGCTCGCCTCGATGACCTCGTAGCCTTCCGCCGCGAGCGACTCCCCGAGCACCCAGCGCATGTTCTTCTCGTCGTCGGCGATCAGGACTCGTTTCGGCATAGCCGTCCTCGTTCCGTCGTCACTGAAGTGCGGGCAGCCAGACCGTGAACACGGTCCCCGCCCCTGGTTCACTGGAGACCTCCATGTGCCCGTCGTGGTCGTCCACGATGCGATGGACGATCGTCAGGCCCAGCCCGGTCCCGTCGTCCCGTGTCGAGACGAACGGGTCGAACACGCGGCCGAGCACCTCTGGCGCTATACCCGCCCCGGTGTCCGTGAAGCGCACGAAGACGAACTCGTTCTCCTGACCGGTCTCGATGGTGAGCGTGCCTCCATCGGGCATCGCCTGCACCGCGTTGCTTATCAGGTTGACGAACACCTGCTTCAGCTGCTCGGGGTCGGCCATGACATCGGCTATCTCCGCCGAGTAGTCCTCGACGATCTCCACGCGCGCCCGGCTCGCGAACGTACGGGAGAACAGCGCGACGTCCTCGAGGACCTGCGAGACCGATACCGGGCGCATCGTCGGCACGGAAGGCCGGCCGAAGTCCAGCAGCGCCTTGATGACACGGTCCAGGCGGTCGATCTCCTGCTTGATCACCTGCGCGGCCCCGACGATGCGCTCCCGATTGCAGTCCGCGTCCTCCATCAGCTGGACTGAAGCGCGGATGATCCCGAGCGGGTTGCGCACCTCGTGCGCGACACCGGCGGTGAGCTCCCCCATCGCTGCCAGACGGTCGGCGCGGATGAGCTGCTCCGTGAGTGCCTTGACCTCGGAGACGTCCTCGATCGTCACGACCGCGCCGAGCTTGCGGCCTCCGACGTCACGCATGCGGGAGACCGACGCCTGGGTATGCACCGTCTTCCCCGCCATCGTCACCAGTGTCACGTCACGAAGCGTGCGGGGGCTCCGGCCCTCCAGCACCTTGCGAACGTCTGCGATGAGCCCGCCATCGTCCGAGAAGAGCGTGCCGAGCGGCCGGGCGACCACCGCGTCCTCGCCGATGTTCAGGATGCGCTCGGCAGCCGGGTTCAACGTGGCCACCGAGGTGTCCGGGCCCACCGTGATGACGCCTGAGGTGACCGAACGCAGGATCGACATCGAGTGGCTCTGCTCGGCCTTGAGCTGGACCGCGCGCTCCTCGAGCGACTTGTACGCCTCCTCGAGCTGGGACGACACCCTTCGGACTTGACGGGTCTGCCGCTCCTCGAGGTCGCGCAACCGGCCGAAGAGGACGCCCATGACCAGATACAAGACGAGCTCGAGCCAGTCGTCGACGATGAGGCCGAACAACCGTCCGGCACCGGGCTGGGCGAAGGGCAGGTAGAGGAACGCGGCGGCCAGCGCCGTGAGCAACCCGCCGCGCATCCCGAAGACGAAGGCCGCGTACAGGATCGGCAGGTAATACAGGCGCCGGTAGAAGTCGTGGTACTGAACGGTTCCGCCGTTCGTGAAGGAGTGCAGCGCCGTGATGATGACCAACATCGCAGCGATCACGAGGATGTCGCGGAGCTTGCGGCCGCGCTCGGCGGCCGCCTCGTTCGGCGGGTCGCTCAGCGCCTCCGTGGTCAGCCTCAGCGGCATCTAGCGCCGCTTCCGTGCCCAGGAGGGCTCGATACCGAGCTCCTCGCGATACTTGGCCACCGTGCGGCGCGCCACGGGGATGCCCTCGTCCGACAGCAGGTCAGCGAGCCGCTGGTCCGACAGAGGATGAGCCGGCTCCTCCGCCGCGACGATGTCGCGCAGACGGACTTTGACCGAAGTCGCCGCCACGTCCATGCCGGTCGAGGTGCGGTAGCCCCCCGAGAAGAAGTGCTTCAGCTCGTACATGCCGTACGGCGTCGCCATGTACTTCCCGGTGACGCCACGGCTGACGGTCGACAGGTGCACGCCGACCTCGACCGCCACGTCCTCGAGCCGCAACGGACGCAGAGGGCCCTTCCCGTCCTCGAAGAACTCGTGCTGTACCTCGAGGATGATCTCTGCGATCCGGCTGACCGTGTCCTTGCGCCGGTCGACGTTGCGGATGAACGCCTCGGCGGACCGGATGTGGTCCTTGAGGTACCGGACCGTCTCCGCGTCGGCCGACGAGCCGTCGCGGAGCATCGAGCGATACCGGCTGCTGACCCGCAGCGTCGGGACCGCGTCGGAGTTGGGGATGATGACCCAGCCGTCATCGAACCGGCGCAACGTCACATCAGGGACGATGTATCCCGGCGAAGGCCCGGGCGAGAACGCGCCGGCCGGCCTCGGGTTCAGTTGCCGCAGGAGTTCGACGAGCCTGCGCACCTCGGCCTCGTCCACGCGCAGCGCGCGGGCGATCTTCCGGTAGTGGCTCGATGCGACGTCGTCGAGGTGCGACTCGGCGATCCTGATCAGCAAGGGCTCGTCCAGCCCGAGCGAATCGAGTTGGATGCGCAGCGCCTCGGCCAGGTTGCGGGCCCCCACGCCTGGCGGGTCGAGCTGCTGCACCATCGCGAGCGCGCGCTCGACGGCGGGCACGTCGGTCCCGGAGATCTGGGCGATCTCCTCGAGCTTCACGCAGAAGAACCCGTCGTCATCGAGCGAGCCGACGATCGCGCGCCCGGCGCGGGCCTCTTCTTCGGTCAGCGTCATCATCGCGAGCTGCTGCTCGAGGTAGTCACCGAACGACTGGACGGAGCCGACGTAGTCCTCGCTGGTGGGCGTCTCGGCGTCGGGGTCCCGCGGGACCACGGGCTCCGACGAATCGAGCTCGGCATACTGGTCCAGCCACTCGTCCCAGCTGCGGTCGTCCTCCTGGTCGTCGGTGCGTTCCTCGTCCTCGGGCGCATCTTCGAACTCGTCGACCTCGAGCACGGGGTTCTCCAGCAGCTCGCTCTCGACGAGCACCTGGAGGTCGGCGATCGGCATGGCGAGGATGCTCAGCCCCTGGTACACCTGTGGGGAGAGCGTCACTTTCTGCCTGAGTTCTGGGCGTTGCTGCAGATCCATCAGAAGTCGACCGAGTCCGTCCGATTCGGAGAGCGCTTCCGCGCCGGTACCGCCCCATTATCCCCGAACGAGGCAACCCGCACCGAGATTGGGTCGGCGGGCGCCTGCGGCGCGGTCGGCCGGTGCTAGACCCCGGGAGGCA
This sequence comes from Coriobacteriia bacterium, assembly GCA_036508875.1. Taxonomy (GTDB): domain Bacteria; phylum Actinomycetota; class Coriobacteriia; order Anaerosomatales; family PALSA-660; genus PALSA-660. The sequence continues at coordinate 16,028 of DATCGP010000052.1, forward strand.
ACGCCGCCCGGTCTTGGCGCGAGGTGCGGCCTCGTGCGATGAGGTGGGGCGCCTGCGCGACGATCACGGCCGCGAGCACGAACCCCCCGCCAAGGAACTGCAGGCCGCTCAAAGGCTGGTAGAGCGCGGGGATGAGATAGGTGCCCACTCCAGCGAGCACCGGCTCCAGTGTGGCGGTGATGCTGGCCTTCGTGGCGTCGATATGGTGCAGCGCGGTCAGGAAGGCCCCGAACGGCACGATCGTGCTCACGAGCGCCATGACGCTTACCGCCCCCAGTCTCACCGGGTCTGAGAGCAGGGTGACGATCGGCGCGGGCCCCCGAAGGTACAGCAGCCAGAAGACGGCAGCAAAGCCGAGGCCGTACGTCAGCAGGGTCCACGGTGAGAAACGCGGAGCGGCGTATTTCCCGAGCACCGTGTACAGCGCGAAGAACACGGCGGACGACAGGCCCCACGCGAGACCGGCACCCGAGACGGTGAGCCCTCCGCCGCCGATCGCGCCGACCATGAGGGCGCAGCCCGTGATCGAGAGCGCGACCCCGACCGGCAGTGCCCACGTCATGCGCTCGCCGAGGGCGATGACCGACACCGCGAGCACCAGTATCGGCGCGAGGTATTCGAGCAGGATCGCCGTCGGGACGTTCGTGAGCTGGATCGTCGCGAAGTACGTGAAGTGGACCGCCGCCAGGCCCAGGACGCCGAACACGGCGAGGAACGGCAGGTCTCGAACCGAGACCTTCAGCTCGCTGCGACGGAACAACCCGAGATACGCGAGCAGCATCAGCGTGGCGAGGACCGCGCGCGCCGCCGACAGCGTCGCCGGGTCGACCTCGGCCCCGGTTGTGACGAACAGCCACTTCGCCGTGAGCCCGCCGGCAGCCCACCCAGCGGCAGCGAGCGCCGCGAGCAGATACCCGCGGGTGGGGTGGGCTGTCTCGCCTCGTGCGGTGTGCATCGGCGCCTCTCGTCGACACGGCGTGCCTGGTGACCAGCAGCGATGCGCCGACTGCGGCGCCCTCGCTGCGCCTAGCTTGAGAGCGATACCCCGGGAGGGTATGATTGGTCAGACGCACTGCCCGCCACTGTACAGCGTCGATCGAGGAGGCAGCAATGAGCGTGACCGCACCGGGACCGGCGCCCCTTCGCGACCCCGAGGAAGAACGGCGCAGGATACTGAACCGGCTGAAGCGGCTGGAAGGCCAGATCCGTGGCCTCCAGACGATGGTTGAGGCCGAGAAGGACTGCCACGCGGTCCTCACCCAGGTCATGGCGGCCAAGTCAGCGCTCAACCAGGTGGGACTTCTGATCATGGCCCGTTCGATGCGCGAGTGCCTTGCGATCGAGGCGATCGGCAAGGACGAGGTCATCGATCAGGCGCTCGAGATACTGATGCGCTACGTCGACCTCCCTGACTCGTGGACACCGCCGCCGACCGAACCCGCCTGACGGGGAGGTGCTTGTGCAGTTCGGTCCGTGGGCGCTGGTCCTCGTCGCAAGCATCGCGAGCGGCGCGGTCGCATGCGGCCTTATGGCCGGCCGCAGGACCTCGTTCCCTCTTCTGTGGTCGGCCGAGGCCGTCTCGCTCGCCCTCATCGTCCTTGCAGCGGACCAGATCTGGACCTCCACACACCGACCCGACCTGTCCATCGCATCGGTCGCGATCGCTGTGGGCGCATGCGCGGGCGGCTATGCCCTGGCAGCCGGGGTCCTTGCGATGACGCCGCAGCGTCGCGCGCATCCGATCGAATGGACCTTCGGGCCGGAGAGCCCGGGCACGCACGTCGTCGTCCTGTCCGACGAGGAGCCCGAGACGTACGACCCCGGTGCGGTCACGTCGGCGCTGGCCCGGTACGTGGAGGGCGACATCCGGCTACCACCGGAGGTCGGCCGGCCGCTGATCTACGCTTCCGAGCGGGGCCGCTATCGCCGCGCGGGCGGAAGCACCGCCCGCGCGACCGTGCGAGAGATCGCTGAGACCCTGCAGGAGAGGCTGCGGTCTGACCGAGCGGCGCGCAGTGTGTCCGCGGCGTTCTGCGAGGGCGGACCGACGCTGCCGGAGGTCGTCTCGGGGATAGTGGCCGCGGGTGGGCGGCACGTCATCATCGTGGCGCTATCTGCCGCCTGGTCGCGCGCGTTCACCGAGGCGTTCGACGAGTTGCCGCTCGGGAGGCTTGCGGCCGCCGGCGTCACCGTACAGCGGGCTCAACCGCTGTGGCCGTCGTCGCAACTCAGCGCGATGTTGGCCAGGCGCACGCTCGAGGCGCTCGGAGACAGACGCGACGACGCCGGGGTGATCTTGCTCTCCGAGGGAGACTCCTGGGAACACGCGCGCTCGCAAGAGGACTACCGCGAGCAGCTCGTCTTCTTCGTGCAGCGGGTGCGCGCCGAGCTCGTGGAAGCGGGCGTGCCGGCGGGCAGGATACGCCGCGCGTCGCTGTGGCTGGGCGAACCGGATGTGACGGAGGCGGCACGGCATCTCGCCGCGGTGGGCGCGCACAGGATCGTGCTCGTGCCCGCGAGCTTCGCCGCCGAGTCGATCGCGACGCAGACAGACCTGCCGTACGCGGCCGAACGCGCGCAGGCCGACACCGGCACAGTGGTCACCACGGTGCGGCCATGGGGGAACGATCCGGCCGTCATAGAGGCGCTCAGCGACGCTGTGAGAGCCGCACCGACGCAGGAGACCCACCGCGTGTGACGGGCCCGGGCCTCTAGCTAGCGCGGCAGCGCGCGTGGTTCAGCGTCTGCTGCCGACGGATCGCCGGGTAGCGGACCATGTACCGCAGCGCGATCGACATCCCACCGCGGCCCGCACGCGCACAGGTCTCCAGGTCCTCGATCGAGCGCTTGAGGTCCTCGGCGTTCGTCCCGCGGAAGAGCGTGTACCCGGTCCCGACCGCCTTGAGTACGTGGGCGTCGCTCCCGCCGGTCGCGGCGATCCCCTGCCCCGCCAGGAACGCCTTGGCGGCCAGATGGTTCGCCCGGACCAGATAGGGCGACGAGTTGTAGACCTCCATCGCCTGGAACGCGACGTCGCTGATGCGATCGCCCAGACTCTTCAAGCCCCACGGCCCGAACGCCTTGTTCGCGAACGGGTGGGCGATGATGGCGATGCCGCCCTGCTCGTTGATGGCGGCGATCGTGCCCGCGGCGCTCAGGCCGGCAGGCACGTCCTCCTGCAGGTACAGCCCGAGGATGTGGCCCCACTTCGAGGTGATCTCGGAGCCGATGACGACCTCGACCCCTGGGAAGTACTGAGCGGCCTCGCGGGCCCGCAGCGCCCCCTGGATGGTGTTGTGATCGGTGATCGCGATGACCGACAGGTCGGTCCGTGTGGCGACGTGTTCAACGATCTGCTCGGGAGAGGCGAGTCCGTCACTCTCACTCGAATGGATGTGCAGATCGGCCTTGCTCCATGCCTCGGGCACACAGTCTCCTCGACGCGTTGCGACCCACTCCGTGGCCTCATGAGCAACGGTTGTGCCGTTGCCCGCCGCCGAGCCGGAACTCCACAGCAAGCGCACGCGTGGGGGGACGGGCGGTCAGTCCCTCCTCATGGTGGGATAGAGCTTGACGCCCTCACCCCGGTTCAGGTACGGCTCCAGCCGCTCGATCTGCTCGGGGCCGACCGACCCCGCCTGGACCGCCTTCGAGAGCTGGTAGCCCGACAGCGACGAGAACTGGTCCCAGAGGCCGAGGGCACGTACTTCGGCTTCGAACGCCTCGCGCCGAGGGTCCTTCGAGTCGGGACATGAGATCGACGGGAAGCGGTAGACCTTGATCGAACCGTTCGTCCCGAAGATGCGGTCCAACCCGTCGACCTCGGCGCGCGCCGCGATCTTGTCGCGCAGGTCGTCCTGACGCGCCTTGAGCGCGGACAGCTCCTCCGTGACCTTCAGGTACTCGTCGACGAGCACGACGCCGTCCTCGAGCGGGCGCTCCGCCTCGGGAAGCGCCGACGTCTCGTAGAGATGCTTCCACGCCGGGCACAACGGCTTGTAGTCGCACCAGTCGCACAGGGCGCTCGTCCGGGCGGGGAACGAGGACTGGGCCTCGATCTCGCGGATCTTGCCCAGGACGCGCGAACGGAGGTCCTGCAGCTGCTGCGGCGTCCGCGTGGAACGGACCTCGAGGTCCGTGGCGACGTAGTGCCACACAAGGGTCACTTCGCGCACGTCCGGGTACATCTCGCGAAGCGCGATCTCGTACAGCGCCAGCTGGCGGTCGGCGTCGGCCTTGTCCTGTGTCGCCGGCGCGGCGCCGGTCTTGTAGTCGTGGATCTCCCACACGCCGTCCGTTACACGGGCGATGCGATCCACGTAGCCGACGATGTTGTGGTCCTCGTCGAGACTCAGGCAGACACGAGCCTCGAGCCCAACGGTCGTGTCCTGGTCGAAGGGCGCGTACCTCGCATGGTAGCTGCGCAGCGCCCTCTCCCCGATCGCCTTGTAGTCGGCGGCCGTGCGGCCCTCACGGGTGATGCGCACGTCGCCGGCCCACTCGTCTGCCCAGAGCTGCTCGTAGCGGGCGACCAGCTCGTCCGCGTCCGGAACGCGGCACGAGCGCACCTCGCCGTAGAGCCACTCGAGCGCCTCGTGCACGCGGTTACCGAGGAATGCCTCGATGCCTGCCGGCGCCTTCGGCGCCTTGAGCAGGTAGGCGAACTCGTACTTCTTCGGGCAAGTCTCGAACGCCTCTATACGCGAGTGCGAGAACGTGGTCACGACAGCACCTTCCATCCGACTTCGACGGACCTCAGTGTCGCACGAGGCTCTGACATCCCTCCGACCGGCACCGCACAGGCATGGGCAGCGCACTAGGCGTTGGCCTGCGCCCACGCCCGCAACCGCTCGACACCCTCGGCGAGGCGCTCGACGGAGGTGGCGTAGCTGAACCGCAGGAACCCCTCGCTCCCCGGCCCGAAGTCGATGCCCGGCGCGGCGGCCACACCCGCTTCCTCGAGAAGGCGGTACGTGAGCGCGAGTGAGTCGCTCCCCCACTGATGGGCGTCAGCGAACGCGTAGAACGCGGCAGTCGGCTCCACCTCGATGCCGAGGCCGAGGCCCCGAAGCGCAGGTACGAGGAACCGCCGGCGCTCGTCATACAGCGCGCGCATCCGCTCGACGTCCGGGCCCGCCTTCAGCAGCGCGGTGACCCCCGCGACCTGCACGAAATGGTTGGCGCACAGGAAGAAGTTCTGCTGGATGACCTCGGCGGGACGCACGAACGGGCGGGGTGCGACGACGTAGCCCAGCCGCCAGCCGGTCATCGAGTACAGCTTCGAGAAGCCGTTGAGCACGAACGCCCGGTCTGTGTACTCGAGGATCGTGTGGTCCTGACCTACGAAGTCGAGCCCGTGGTAGATCTCGTCGCTGGCCACGTAGAGGCCATGCCGCTCCGCGAGCCCGGCGATCGCAGCCAGGTCCTCGGCCGGCAGCACCGTGCCTGTCGGGTTCGACGGCGAGTTGATCATGATGCAGCGCGTCCGCGGGGTGATCGCCGCTTCGATCTCCTCGATCCGCATGCGGAAGCCGTCGCTCGCGCGTGCGGGCACGCGCACCGGCACGCCCCCGAGGAAGGCGATGTAGTTGGGGTACGCCGGATAGCACGGGTCCGCGATGATGACCTCGTCGCCGGGATCGAGCAGGGACCCGAACAGCAGCAGCATCGCGGGCGACGTTCCCTGCGTCACGACGATGTCGGCGGCGTCGACCGTGACGCCGTATTTCGAGCCGAAGCGCGCCGCCACCGCGTCGCGTAGGTCCGGAAGCCCCTGCGACTGCGTGTATCCGGTGTCCCCCGCCTCCATCGCGGCCTCGGCGGCAAGCGTCACGACCTCGGGCGTCGCGAAGTCCGGGTCTCCCACGTCCATCCGGACGATGTCGCGCCCCTGGGACTCGAGCTCCTTGGCGCGCGCGACGACGTCCATCACGACGAACGGCCGGACGGCGCGGGCCCGCTGAGACACGTGGTCGGGCATCTCGATCTCCTCTTTCGGCGCTTCAGACGCGCGCGCGGTAGACAACCTGCAGGGACGACGCGAGGACCTCGACGCGCCGAAGGTCGCGGAACCCGACGTCCGGGGTGGCGATGATCTCGTGTGACGGCTCGCGGTCGAACTCCAGGCCGAGCTCGAGAGCGCGTTCCCAGAGTCCGGTGCCCGGCAGCACGTGGAGTGTGGACGATTGGACCTTGCCGGGATCAAGGTCGAAGCAGAAGCGCAGCCCCGCGAGGAAGTCGTACGCGCTGTCGCCCGGAAGCCCAACGATCAGGTCGCATTCGCACGAGATCCCGACGGTGCGCAGGGCCCGAACGCCCTCGGAGAAGCGGACGGCGTCGAACGGCCGGCTGCATGCCTCCAGAGCGGCCGCTCCCACGGTCTGGGGTCCGGTCTCAACGCTCGCGACGCCCGCGCTCCGCAGCTGGACGGCCGCCTCGGCGTCGATACGCTCGATGTCGACCTCGATCGTGTGGAGGCGGACGCCGCGCGCGGCGTGAGGCGCCATCCATCCGGTCATCTTGCGCAAGCGCGCGTCGGTGAGGTTGAAGACGGGATCGATGAACGAGAAGCTGTGCACGCCCGGCGCACCCGTGACCGCCTCGATCTCGGCGGCCACCCGCTCGTCGCTGAACGAGCGGATCCGGCCGTAGCCCTTGCCCTCGAAACAGTAGGCGCAGCGGTGCGGGCATCCACGGTAGGTCTCGAGGTACGAGCCACCGTCGACCGGCTGCAACACTCCGGTCAGGTAGGGAGACGGCAGGTCGTCGAGGTTCGCGACCAGGGCGCGGCCCGGTGTCGTGACGACCTCGTCGCCCTTCCGCATCGCGATCCCGTCGACGCGCCATGCCTTCCCGCCACGACTCAGTTCCGCCAGCAGCGCGGCGAACGTCAGCTCTCCCTCGCCCCTCACCACGACCGAGACCTCAGGGTGTGCCTCGAGCACGTCGGTGGCGATCGGCCCCACTTCGGGACCGCCGAGCACGATCGCACACTCGGGCGTGACCGCGTGCACGATCCGGCAGAGCTCGTACACCGCTCGGGCGTTCCAGCACGTCACCGAGATGCCGAGCACGTCCGGCTCGAGGCCCAGCACGCGCCACGCGGCCCACCACGTGTCCGTGTCGGTGTCCAGATCGAGCGTCTCGAAGGCCACACGGCCGGCGAGCGCAGGGTCCTGCTTCGCGTATGCGCGCAGATACCCGAGCGCCAGCGAACGGTACCCGGGCGAGTTCAGCGCGAGCAGGACGCAGCGAAGGGGGCGCTCCATCAGCGCACCCCCGTCGCGCGTGCGCGCAGGACCTGCGCGGCGAGTGTCTCCGCGAAGACGGGCGGGGCGACCTCGGCGAGCTGGTCGGTCGACGCTCTCAAGGGCGCCCCGCCGCAGACACGATCGAGAGCGCAATCTCCGCAGACCGGCTGCTTCGCGCCCTTGCGGACGCGCACAGCGTCGGCAAGGTGCAGGTCGTACCCGGCGAGCATGCAGAAGGGCAGGCCTTCGACCTCGACCCAGACGCCGTTGACCACGCCCGTGTCACACGCGGCCGTGATCCAGGGAATGCCCGCACGAAGGTCCATCCCCCCGTCCGTGATGCGGATCTCGACGCGGTCCGCCCCGCACTCGACGGCTGCGGCGACTGTGGAGGGCAGGTCGTTCGCGTTGTGGCGGCAAACAGGAACGACCGCTGTGAGGCTCACGTCGAGCCCCTGGGCGTCCGCCGCGGACCGGAACGTTCTGATGCCCGCCCTGGTCGCCTCCAAGGCTCCTGGGACGCCGCACAGGGCGTCGTGGACGCCCTCGGTGCCGGCCAGCAGGGAGAACCGCACGTGACGTACGCCCGCGATGAGTGCCCCAGTCGCGTTGCCCTCCGAGCGCAGCCCGATCGCGTCGGTATCGACGGCGAGACGGGTGCATCCGGCCTCGACGACCCCGGAGACGATACGGGGCAGGTCCGGGTGCGCGAAAGGCTCGGCTCCCGCGAGGACGATGTTGGGACCGGTGCCGGCATCCCACGCCTCGCAGACACGGCGCGCGTCCGCGAGGACCTCGTCGAGCGGGCGGAAGGTGGTGTCGCGCACCTCGGAGGAGCAGCGGCTGCACGCCACCGTCCCCCCCTCGCCGATCTCGACAACAGTGAAGCGGATCACGCGGACTCCCTCGATGTCTTCACCCCCGCGGCCCGCGTTGCTACGGGCCGCTGAGAAGCGTAGCACGCGGCGAAGTCGCCGTTGGCCGACTGGGCGAGCGCAGGCGGGTCCCGATGGTTGGCAGATCCGCCCATGTCGAGTGATACTTGTGCCACTGCGTGCCCCCGTGAAGATGAGGACGACGATGACCGACGTTCGTACTGGCGATGATCGCAGCGCAGAGCTCAGATCCGTTCAGCGCGAGGCGCTGTGGAAGTGGCGCTGGCTGGGACTGCGCCGTAGCACTCCGGCGTTCAAGGCGTGCCTGGTGCTGCTCGCTGCCGTCGCCGTCGCCCTGGCGTCTACTCCCAGGTGCCGATGCCGTAGTCTGCGACCCCTGTCGGACCGCGGAAGCAGGGTTCCATTCGGACGCACAGCGGCCCCTCCCGATTCGGGAGGGGCCGCGTTCACTGTCCATGGTGTCCGAGGGGGGACTTGAAACCCCATGAGGTTGCCCTCACCAGGCCCTCAACCCGCGTGCGAGAAGGACCGAGCTTGCTTCTCGTTGCCTATGGTTCCTTCTCGTTCGCGTTCCTGAGAGGGAGCCAGGGGGAACCTTCCTTATCGTTCCTTCTCCGTCGAGCTCAGTCTGTTAGAGAGACCGTCAGAGAAACGCGGACGTCGGCAAGGAATCGATCCCCTGCTTGGGCACTATCTTCCTGCCAGAAGACGTTCCGGGTTTGAGCGTCGAGCTGCCGGCATAGCGCACTTGGACGCAGTAAGTGCCTTGCTTGCGCGTCTTGATGGAAAGCGAGTGGACCGTTGGTGGCTGCCGTAGGCCTAGACTCAACGCATGGAACCACCAACTCACCTTGCCTTCATCTATGGATCGAGCCACACAGCCGACAGCCTTCATCGAGAAGCACAGACTTGTCGTCAATCCTGCGACCCTGCGAGTCAAGGAGTCTTGAGACAACATGGGACTGACGACTGGCGTCGTGCAGGGGATCATCGTCGGGGCCGTGCTGGCGTTCATCACGGCAAATCTCATCTTGAACGCTGTGGCTCGGACCATGCAGACGACCGTCAATGGCTGGAGCACCACCCTGAAGTGCAGTCAGCCCGGCAACGGCATCCTTCAACGAGCCGCATGCGCCAAAGTCCTGCCCGCTGTCAATGTCGCTCAAGAGGCTGTGTATTGGACGACGACCGTTGACGGCGCGGGGAAGACGCTGAATGGCCACCACGCTTACATCCTGCACTTTCCGGCAGGACAACTTCCCCAGAACGACGCGTTCTGGTCGCTGACGATGACAGATGTTCAGGGCTACATGGTGAGTAATCCGGTCAATCGCCACAGTGTCGGTGACCGTTCAAACCTTGCGCCGAACGCTGACGGCTCAACCGACATTCATATCCAGAGCACGAGTGCCACAGGGCACGAGTCCAACTGGCTACCTGCGCCGACAGGCAACTTCAAGTTGATGCTGCGCGCGTATCTGCCGGGGCGCGCCATTCTTGACGGCGACTACCACCTGCCCCCAGTGGTTAGGGTGCGCTGACATGAACAGGTTCATCCTCAAACACAAATACGCCGTCACGTTCGCCATACTCGCCGTCCTCGCGTGGGTCGCCTACAAGCGGTTCTCTGCGGGGGGCAGCGGCTTCATCACGTTCGTCGTAGTGGCAGCCATCGTCTGGGGACTCGGCACCTTCGTCTTCATCTACTACTGGCCGCCTATCACGTTCACTGCCTTCAAGAGAGCGATAACCCACGGCGTTGACGCGAACACCTCGTCGGGCATCCCCATCAATACGCTCTACGCGGTGCCCACTATCGCCGCGCCCTCGGCCTCAAGCGCCAGCATCTTGACAACGGGGACGGACTATCTGCTCTACGTTCTCGGCTGGCTTGACCTCTCAAGAGGAGCGCAAGTCCTGCATGTGCCGGACTTCTCCGGGCGCTACTACAGCATGCAGTTCAGTGACCCGTCGGACGGCGCTGCCTTTGCCTACGTCGGCACGCGCACGACCGGCACGGCAGCGGGCGATTATCTCGTTACGGGGGCGAACTGGAACGGACAAGTACCGAGCGGCGTGACGCAGATACCCTCTCCGAAGAACGCGGTTGTCGTCATAGGACGCGTGCTCGTGGAAGATGACGGTGACCTGCCGTCAGCGTACGGACTTGCGAACCAGATACGGCTAACACCATTGAGCCATGTCAGTTCAGACGCCGCCGAGGCCCCAAGTTAAGAGCGGCTCCCCTCTTCACGAAGGGAGCCGCCGTTTCATTCCTGGTGTCCGAGGGGGGACTTGAACCCCCATGAGGTTGCCCTCACTAGGCCCTCAACCTAGCGCGTCTGCCGTTCCGCCACTCGGACTTGTCGTGCCCGCCCCACGAGGGGGGAGGCGCGGATTCGGAGTATAGCAAGCACCCCGCGGGGAGCCAACCCCTCCGATCGAACGGGCCGGACCGGTCTAGGCCCCTGCTCCGCCCTCGGAGACATACTTGTCATACGGGGAACACGGTTCGTCCCCTATGATCGTCGTGCACACCTTGTCGAGCGGGATCGGGTTCGGCGCCGCGAAGTGGCAGGCGGCACGGTGCCCGGGAGCGACCTCGCGCAGCTCCGGCTGCTGCTCCGAGCAGATCGGGAACTGTGCGATCGGGCAGCGCGTGTGGAACCGGCAGCCGCTCGGCGGGTCGATCGGGCTCGGCGGGTCGCCAGGCAGCAGGATGCGATTGCGAGTCTTCTGGAGATTCGGGTCCGGGACCGGGACGGCCGAGAGGAGCGACTGTGAGTACGGATGGTGCGGGGCGGCGTAGAGGCTGCGCCAGTCGGCGATCTCGACGATCTGGCCCAAGTACATGACCGCGACCCGGTCGGAGATGTGCTGAACGACCGACAGGTCGTGGGCGATGAAGAGGTAGGTCAGGTCGAACTCGTCCTGCAACTTGTCGAGGAGGTTGAGCACCTGCGCCTGGATCGACACGTCGAGCGCGGAGACCGGCTCGTCGCACACGATCACCTTCGGTTGCAGCGCGAGGGCGCGCGCGATGCCTATGCGCTGGCGCTGCCCGCCCGAGAACTCGTGCGGGTAGCGGTTGATGTGCTCCGGGTTCAGGCCGACGATCTCGAGCAGGTCCTTCGCGCGGGTCATCCGCTCGGACGCGTTGCCGGTCCCGTGCACCAGCAGCGGCTCACCGATGATCTCACCGATCGTGAACCGGGGGTTCAGGCTCGCGTACGGGTCCTGGAAGATGATCTGCACGTCCCGGCGGAACGACTTGAGCCCGGCGCCGTGGAGCGCCCGGACGTCACGTCCGTCGAAGGTGATCGATCCCGAGGTCGGCTCGATCAGGCGCATGATGCAGCGTCCGGTGGTGGACTTGCCGCAGCCGGACTCGCCGACCAGACCGAGAGTCTCCCCCTTCTCGAGATCGAAGGAGACACCGTCCACCGCCTTGACGTCCCCCACCTGGCGCATGAGCACGCCCTTGCGGATCGGGAAGTACTTCACGAGGTCTTTGACTTCGAGGAGGCTCATCTAGACCATCACCTCCAGCGAGCAGCCGCGGACGAAGCCCGGGTCGCCCGCGAAGTGGCAGGCAGCGCCGTGTGTCCCATCGACGAGATGGTACGCGGGCACGTCGGTGACGCACTTGGCCTGCGCGTAGGGGCAGCGGGGGTGGAACGAGCACCCGGAGGGCAGGTTGACGAGGCTGGGCGGCTGGCCGTCGATCGGGCGCAGCGCGGTCTTCTCCACCAAGTTCTGGGTGGGGATCGAGTCCATGAGCCCCCAGGTGTACGGGTGCAGGGGGCTGTAGAAGACCTCGTCGGTCGTCCCGTACTCGACCATGCGTCCGGCGTACATGACTAGGATGCGGTCGGCCATGTCGGCCACCACTCCCAGGTCGTGGGTGATCATGATGATGGCCGAGCCGGTGCGCTTCTGAAGCTCCTGCATCAGCTCGGTGATCTGCGCCTGGATCGTCACGTCCAGCGCGGTCGTCGGCTCGTCGGCGATGAGCACGTCCGGGTCGCACGCGAGCGCCATGGCGATCATCGCGCGCTGACGCATCCCGCCGGAGAACTGGTGGGGGTAGTCCTTCACGCGCGCCTCTGGATTCGGGATGCCCACGAGACGCAGCAACTCGACCGCCTGCTTGTTCGCGTCCCGTTTCGACATGCCCTTGTGGATCATGAGCGGCTCGGCCACCTGCATCCCGACGCGGTAGACAGGGTTCAGGGAGGTCATCGGGTCCTGGAAGATCATCGCGATCTCATTGCCACGGATCTTCCGGATCTCCTCTTCCTTCATGTTGATGAGCGAGCGCCCCTTGAACTTGGCATCTCCGCGCTCGACCTTGCCGGGAGGCATCTGGATCAGGCCCATCATCGTGAGAGCCGTGACCGACTTGCCGGAGCCGGACTCGCCCACGACACCGAGCGTCTCGCCCTTGTCGAGCGTATAGCTGACCCCATCGACGGCTTTGACGACGCCGTCGCGCGTGTGAAAGTACATCGTAAGGTCGTCGACCTCTAGAAGGTGATCGGCCATGCCTAGTCCTTCATCTTTACGTCGAGGGCGTCGCGCAGGCCATCGCCCAGCAGGGTGAACGAGACAACGGTCAGGATGATCATGAGCCCCGGCCAGAAGACGAGGCCCGGGTTGGTGTCCATGAGCCGCTGGCCGTCGGTGATCATGCGCCCCCACGAGATCTCGGGCGGCTGGATGCCGAGCCCGAGGAACGAGAGGGCGGCCTCAGTGAGTATCGCGCCACCGATCGACATCGTGGCGTAGACGATCACGGGAGCGATCGCGTTCGGCATGATGTGCCGGAACATCAACCGCGAGTCGGACGCGCCGATGGCGCGGCCCGCGTCCACGTAGTCGTTCTCCTTCACCGAGAGCACGGATCCTCTAAACAGCCTCGCGAAGCTCGGCCAGCCGAGTAAACCGATGGACAGGATCACCGGCCCGATCCCTCGAGCGCTCGTCGGCAGCATCGCCAGGATGAGGATGCAGAACAGGATGTACGGGAACGCAAGGAAGATGTCGGTCATGCGCATGATCAGCGAATCGGTGATGCCCGAGTAGAAGCCGGACAGGGCACCGAGCAACAGCCCGATAGCGACCGAGATGACCACTGCGGACAGTCCGACGGTCAGCGACGCCCGCGCGCCGTAGATGAGGCGGCCGAGCATGTCGCGGCCCATCGTGTCGGTACCCAGAGGGTGCGCCAGCGAAGGGTCGAGCAGCCGGTTGGACATCGCGGTCGCGCTGTTGATGGTCGCCGGATCGCCGAACAGCTTCGAGACCCACAGGTCCGCCGTGATCGCAGCCGTGACCATCACGACCAGCCATATCAGAGCGATAAGGGCGAGCTTGTTGCGACGCAGACGGCGCCATGCATCACCCCACAGCGTGCGGCCTACGGTCTCGTCGCGCGCCACCACCCCGTCGTTGTGCATGTGCGCGAGCTCCTCGATGATCGGGGGACCCGCGGGGAGCCCGGCGCGCGAATCGCGGACCGCGTGCTGTTCGACCAGCGACTGTTCGTCGTGACGATCGTGCTTGTGGTGTTCAGCCATCGTCATTCACCCGTCCCGCCATAGCGGATCCTGGGATCCAGGAACGCGTAGGACACATCGACGAACAGGTTCACGACCATGACCACGAGCAGGACCACGGTGACCCCGCCGAACACGATCGGGAAGTCCTTTCCGACGATGGCCTTATAGATGGTCCAGCCGATCCCAGGCCAGTTGAAGACCGTCTCGGTCAGGATGGCGCCCGCCAGCATCGCCCCGAAGTCGAGGCCGATGAACGTCACGACAGGGATCATCGCGTTCTTCATCGCGTGCTTCCACAGGACCGCCGTCGAAGAGAGGCCCTTCGCCCGTGCCGTGCGGATGTAGTCCGCGCCGTTCACCTCGAGCAACTGGCTGCGCATGATGCGCGCGGCATAGGCGGTCGAGACGCTCGCGAGGGTGATGGCGGGCAGTATCAGGTACGCGAAATGCGGGAACTTGGCGTCAGGGCTGCCGTCGAACAGTGGGGGCAGGTAGAACGCGCCGCCCGTGATGTGTTTCAGCCAGATGCCGAAGACCTGCTGCAACATGATGCCCAGCCAGAACACCGGCAGCGAAACGAGCACGGAGCTGGTGAGCGTCACGAGAATGTCCCAGAAGGAGTATTGCTTCACCGCCGAGACGATGCCGGCGCCGATCCCGAAGAAGATCTCCAGAAGGATCGCAGCGAGCGCCAGCTCGACGGTGTACGGATAGGCCTGTCCCAGGATGTCGATCACGGGCCGACCGGTGGCCAGCGACGTGCCCAGGTCAGGCTTGTCGAACTCGATGGCGAGGGAGCCTATCGCGAACCGGCCCCACGCCCCGCGAGTGACGGTCTGGCTGTCACTCACGTGTACGAACACCGGTCCGTTCGGAACGGGGCCGGGAACGCTCGGGATCACGAAGGCCACGGAACCGTCGGTGGCGAGAGACCCGTCCACCGTCGTGGTCGTCGGCGTCGAGCCGTCGTAGTAGGTGGCGTGCACGATGGAGAGAGAACCGAGGTAGTCGATGTACTGGGTGTACCACGGCCGATCGAGCCCCAGCTGGTGGACGATCTGCGCCTTGCGCGCGGGATCGAGGGACTTCTCCCCGATCTTGAGCTGCACCGGGTCGGCGCCCGGCAGGTAGTTCGCGATCAGGAACAGGATGAGCGTCACCCCGAAGAACACCGGGATGAACTGCAACACCCGACGAGCGATGTACTGGAACATGCAGTGCCCTCGTCTCGATGGTGCCGTTCACAAGGGGGGGTGGCAGGACGCGGCCCACGCGTCCTGCCACCCCTCAGCGATCCATCAGTACGTCACCTGCTGGTGACTAGTCGACCCACACCGTGCCGAAGTCGCCGAGGCCCTGGGCGTCCCACACGAAGTTGTGGAGGCGCTTGGAACCAACGCGAGTGTGCTTGTAGAACATCATCGGCAGCACGGGGTTGTCGGCTGCGATGGTCTTGTCGATCGCCTGATACGCGGCGATACGAGCAGCGTTGTCGACGGTCTTGCGCGCGTCATCGAGCGCGGTGTCGACGGCCGGGTTGTTGTACTTCGACTTGTTGTCGCCGGCCTTCGACTGGAAGAGCGGATACAGGAAGTTGTCGGCGATCGGGTAGTCGGCGATCCAGCCCAGGCGAGCGATCTGGAAGGTGCCGGCGTCGAGCTGCTTCAGGTAGACAGCGAACTCGGACGAGTCGAAGGTCGCGGTGATGCCGATGGCCTTCAGGTCGGACTGGACGAGCTCCATGATCGGCTCGTGGCCGGCGCCGCTGTTGAACGAGAGCTTGATGGAGAGCGGCTTGCCGTCGGCACCCTTGCCATCCGGGTAGCCCGCTGCGGCGAGCGCGGCCTTGGCGCCCGCGACGTCGTACTTGGTGTCGGCCCACACACCCTTTTCATAGCCCGCGATGCCCGGCGGGATGATGTTGTCCGCGGGCTCGCGCGTGCCCTCAAAGACGATGTCGCAGATCGCCTGGCGGTTGATCGCCAGCGAGATCGCCTTGCGGACGTTCGGGTTCTTCATGACCGGATCGTTCATGTTGCAGATCAGATAGTACGTGGCGTTCTCGGCGCCGAGCAGGACCTGATTGCCCGGGTTGACGGTGTAGCCGTCGGTCGAAGTACCGTACGCGTCCTGAGCGGACTTGATCTTGCCGTTGCCGATCGGGGCGAAGTCCAGGTTGCCCGCCACGAAGTCGGTGTACGCGGCCTCGGAGTCCTTGTAGATCTTGAACAGGACGCTGTCGAGGTAGGGCTTCGCGCCGGCGTAGTTGTCGTTGCGGACGATCTTGATGTACTGGTTGTGCTGCCACGGCTCCGCCATCTTGAACGGACCGTTGCCGATCGGCATCTCGCCGAACGGAACGACGGTGCCGGAAGCCTCGACGCCATTCTCAACGAGCTTCTGCGGGACCGGCGCCAGCGCGGGGTGCGCGCAGACGAACGGGAAGTCCGCGAACGGCTTGGAGAGGGTGACCTCGAGCGTCAGCGGATCGATGGCCTTGACGCCCGGCAGGACCTTGGTCTTGCCGGCAGCCAGGTCGTCGAAGCCGACCACGAACGACAGGTGGTAGCTGATGACCGACGGATCGGCCTTCTTGGTCAGCGTGTTCACCGTGGTCGGGTCGACGATGCGGGTCCACGCGTAGACGAAGTCCTGCGCGGTGACGGGCGTGCCGTCCGAGAACTTGCCGTTCGGGTTCAGCTTGAACGTGAACACCGTGGCGTCAGCGTTGACGGTCCAGGAATCGGCCGCGCCGGGCCCGAGCTTGGTGGGGTCGAGCGGATCGACGCGAGTCAGGCTGTCGAAGACGGCCTGCTCGACCTGTGTGCCCTCGGACTCCTGCGCGTTGTACGGGTCGATATAGGCCGGCTCGCCGATGTAGAAGGACATCTCTCCACCGGACTTGGCGCCGGTCGTCGTGCCGCCGCCGGTCGTGCCACCTGAGGGCGCGCACCCGGCAACGACGCCGAGAACGAGCGCGCAAGCGGCCAGTACCACGAAACTGATGCGCAAGCGATGCTTCATAGCGGTAAAGCCCCCTTCCTGCGTTGACAGTGCTCCGTGCCTTTCCCTTCACTCACTCCCTTGCCCGTTCGCATCCCTCCCCGGTCTTACCCGGGACTGGCCCCGAGAACCACAAAGGAGCCGGTCCGCCCAAAACTCTCGGACATGACTGTAGTGAGTTTCCCCCTACGGCCCCTGCGTACGCAAGTGCAGGGACGCTCGACAACGAAACGAGCCGTGAATTGAGCCGGGTGACAACGAGGCCCGCGTGCATAGCAGCGGGCCTCGTACACGGTTCGACGGATATATCGGGCCGACTATGCTTCTTCGACTAGACCGGGCGGTACAGCATCATCAGCAGCACCGAGGTCACGGCCCAGCCGATCGCGAGTCCCACGGTGATGCGGTCCAGGTTCTTCTCGATGATGCTCGTGCCCGAGGCCGATGAGGACATCCCGCCGAACATCGACGACAGGCCGGTGCCCTTGCCGGAGTGGAGCAGCACGAACACGATCAGGCCGAGGGCCAGGATCGCGTGCACCGCGACGACCACGTAGACCAGCGGGCTGATGCCTGCCACTGCGGCCGCTGTCGATGTTGCCGGCATGAAGTTCTCCTTCTATCCGCGCCCGCGCCGCGTCTTCAGGGCGCGGCGCAGCGGTGTCGTTGGTTCGAGCGAGCACGGGCAAGTATACGCACACGCGGGCGGCGGCTCAACCGCGCGTTCGGCCCGCGCGCTCAGCACTCCACCAGAGTCGTGCCCGTCCACTCGGGAGGCGCCGGCAGCCCGATGAGGTCCAGAAGCGTCGGCGCGACGTCAGCGAGCTTGCCGCCAGGGCGCAATGCGCGCACTCCGTCAGCGACGCAGGCGATCGGGACCTCGTTGCCCGTGTGCGCCGTGAACGGCAACGTCCCGTCCGAGTCGAGCATCTTCTCGGCATTCCCGTGGTCTGCGGTGACGAGCACCACTCCCCCGCGCTTCCGGATCGCCTCGACGACGCGCCCGACGCCGTCATCCACCGCTTCAACCGCCGCAACGGCGGCCGCGAGCACACCGGTATGGCCCACCATGTCGCAGTTCGCGAAGTTGACGACGTAGAAGTCGGCCGACCCCTTCTCGATCTCCTCGACGAGCCGCCGCGCCACCTCCGGCTCGCTCATCTCCGGCTGCGGGTCGTAGGTCGCGGCCCTGGGGCTCGGGATGAGGACCCGCTGCTCCCCCGGCTTCGTCGGTTCCTGGCCGCCGTTGAGGAAGAAGGTGACGTGCGCGTACTTCTCGGTCTCGGCGATGTGCAGCTGCCTGAGTCCCGCCTCCGAGAGCACGTCCGCCAGCGTGCAGCAGAGCTCGGCCTTCGGGAACGCGATGGGCGCGAGGATCGTGGGGTCGTACTCCGTGAGGCACACGAAGCGCAGCGTGGGAGTCGCACCACGTTCGAAGCGGTCGAAGTCGCGGTCCACCAGCGCGCGCGTGATCTCGCGCGCCCGGTCCGGCCGGAAGTTGAAGAACACGACGGCATCGCCGTCGGCCATCCGCCCGTCGATGCCTGCGACCAAGAGCGGGGCCACGAACTCGTCCGTCACGCCGTTGCGGTAGCTCGCCTCGATACCCGCGACCGCGCTCTCGACCACCTGGCCCTCGCCGTTGACGAGCAGCTTCCAGGCGCGCTGGACACGATCCCACCGGTTGTCGCGGTCCATCGCCCAGTAGCGGCCGCACACGGTGGCGACGCGGCCCACGCCGAGCCGCGCCATCGTCTTCTCGAGCACGGCGACGAAGCCGGCGCCGGACTCTGGCGGAACGTCCCTGCCGTCGAGGAATGCGTGTACAAAGACACGAGTGGCGTCGCAGCTCTTGGCGAGTGCGAGGAGGGCCTCCAGATGGCGCAGGTGGCTGTGCACGCCGCCGTCCGAGACCAGACCCATGAGGTGCACCGCGCGGCCCTCAGCGACCGCGGCGTCGATCGCCGCGCGCATCACGGGGTTGGTCGCGAACGAGCCGTCCTCGATGGCGCAGTCGATGCGCGTGAGCTCCTGGTAGACGACCCGGCCGGCGCCGATGTTCAGGTGGCCCACCTCGCTGTTGCCCATCTGCCCTTCGGGAAGCCCCACCGCAAGTCCCGCGCACTCCAACGAGGAGGTCGGCCACTCGGCGAAGAGCCGGTCGAGGTTGGGGGTGCGCGCGAGCGAGACCGCGTTCCCGGGGCCGGGAGCCGCCAGTCCGTAGCCGTCCATGATCACGAGCGCGGCCGGCAAGTGGAGCGACGCCAGCGTCCCGGGACTCGCCGGCATGAACGCCGGATCGCTCACAGTGCGGCGTGCACGATGTCGGAGAAGGACTCGGCCTTCAGCGCAGCGCCACCCACGAGCGCGCCGTCGATGTCCGGCTCGCAGAAGAACATCACAGCATTCTCCGGCTTCACCGAACCGCCATACAGCACGCGCATCGCGGCGGCAGCCGGTGGGCCGTACATCGCCCCGATCGTCGCACGGATCATCCGCGCGACGTCGTTCGCCTTCTCGGGAGTGGGCGTGTGTCCGGTACCGATCGCCCAGATCGGCTCGTACGCGACGATGAGCCGGGCCGCCTGATCTTCCGTGAGTCCGGCCAGCCCCGCGCGGATCTGCCCGCGCACGAACGGCTCGGTCTCCCCCGCCTCGTAGACGGCAAGGGACTCGCCGCAGCAGGCGATCGGGGTGATGGCGCTCTCGAAGAGCGCACGGACCTTCTTGTTCACCGTCTCGTCGGTCTCGCCGAAGAACTCGCGGCGCTCAGAGTGTCCGACGATGCAGTAGCCGCACCGCAGCTCAACCAACATCCGCGGGGCGATGGCGCCGGTGAAGGCGCCTTCCTTCTCCCAGTGGACGTCCTGCGCGCCCAGGCCGATCCGAAGGTGGTCGAGCTCGATGATCGTCGAGGCGGCCTTCAGCCCCGTGAACGGCGGGCAGACGACAACGTCGACGCGGTCCCATGCGTCCGAGACGACGTCCTGGATCTGGTCGATCAGGACCGCGCCCTCCCCGGAGGTCGTGTACATCTTCCAGTTGCCGGCGACCATCGGCGTGCGTGTCGGGCTCATAACGTCGCGACTCCTTCACCTGTCGACGGCTCGAGCCCGTCCCGCGCACAGCGGGAGCGGGCCGCAGCCGGTTCGTCTACGCGTCCTGCAGCGCCGCCAGACCCGGCAGCTCCGAGCCCTCGAGCAGCTTCATCGAGGCACCGCCGCCCGTGGAGACGAACGTGACGCGCTCCTCGAGGTCGAACTTCTTCAGCGCCGCCACCGAGTCGCCGCCGCCCACGACGGAGACAGCGCGGTTGTTGCGCGTGACGGCGAACGCGACCTGCTTCGTGCCGTTCTCGAAGGGCGCCATCTCGAACACGCCCATCGGGCCGTTCCAGAAGATGGTGCGCGCCTGCGAGATCTCGCCCTTGAACAGCTCGACGGTGGTGGGACCGATGTCCAGCCCCATCATCCCGGCGGGGATCTCCTCGCGAGCGACGATGCGGGTCTCCGCGTCGGGCTCGATCGCGTCCGCTATGACGAAGTCGACCGGCAGCATGATCTGCACGCCCTTGGTGGTCGCCTTCGTGAGCATCGCCTTCGCCGGCTCGACCCACTCCTTCTCCACGAGCGAGTTCCCCACCGACACGCCCTTGGCGACGAGCAGAGTGAAGCACATGCCGCCGCCGATGATCAGCGTGTCCACGCAGTCCAGCAGGCGGTCGATCACGCCGAACTTGTCGGAGACCTTCGAGCCGCCCAGGATCGCCACGAACGGCCGCTCCGGGTCGGTCAGCATCGACGTGAGAGTCTCGACCTCGCGCGCCAGCAGCAGGCCGGCGTAGGCGGGCAGGAAGTGTGCCACGCCCTCGGTCGAGGCGTGCGCGCGGTGTGCCGCGCCGAACGCGTCGTTGACGTAGATGTCCGCGAGCGAGGCCAGCTTCTTCGCGAACTCGGGGTCGTTCGCCTTCTCGCCCGGGTCGAACCGGACGTTCTCGAGCATGATGATCTCTCCGTCGACCATGCGAGAGACCGCCTCCTGCGCCTCGGGGCCCACGATGTCGTCGACGAAGACGACGTTGCGCCCAAGAAGGCGCTGCAGCACTGAGCGCACGGGCCGCAGCGAGAACTGCGGATCAGGCGTCCCCTTCGGGCGGCCGAGGTGGCTCACGACGATCACGCGCGCGCCGTGGTCGACGAGATACCGCAGCGTCGGGAGCGCCGCGCGGATCCTTGTGTCGTCGGTCACCTCGCCCTTGGCGAGCGGCACGTTGAAATCCACGCGGACGAGCACGCGCTTGCCGCGGACGTCGACGTCCTTGACGGTCTTCTTGTCGAACACCGCCGATCGCCTAGCCGACGAGCTTGACGAGATCGACGAGGCGGTTGCTGTAGCCCCACTCGTTGTCGTACCAGGAGATGCACTTCACGAAGTTGCCGGTGCCGCCCATGACCATCGTCTGCAGCGAGTCGAAGAGCG
>DATCGP010000053.1:0-6676 GCA_036508875.1 Coriobacteriia bacterium
GCCCTCGCCGAAGTGGCTGACCTTCGCCGGGACGCTGCGGCTGGCGGGCTCGTAGGGCGGTCCGCTACCCCTCGAGCTTCGGCAGCCTCACCGTGAACACCGCACCGCCCTCGGGGCGGTTCGCGGCCTCGATCGTTCCGCGGTGCGAGGTGACGATCGCCTTCACGATGGCCAGGCCCAGCCCGGCGCCGCCGGTGGCCCGGGCACGCGAGTACTGCGCGCGGTAGAAGCGCTGGAAGAGGTTAGCGAGGTCTTCGTCCCGGATGCCGGGGCCTTCGTCGATGACGCGCAGCACCGCGTCGCCGTCCTCCTCGGACAGGGCCACGATCACGCTGCGCCCGGTGGGCGTGTGCCGCACCGCGTTGTCCACGAGGTTGCCCACCACCTGTTGCAGGCGGTCGCGGCTCCCGAGCACAATCGGGGCGGCGCCTTCCACCTGCACCGTCACGCCCCGCTCCATCGCGAGCGGCTCGTTCGCCTCCACCGCGAGGCGGGCCGCCTGCGTGAAATCGACGCGCGCGAGCGGCAGCTCGCCGGTCGCGCCCTCGATGCGCTGCAGCTCGAGCAGGTCGTTCGCGAGGCCGGTGAGCCGGTCGGCCTCGCGGATGATCGTCGCAAGGAACCGCTTCTCGTCCGCTTCCTCGATGTCTCCATCGAGCAGCGTCTCCGCTGCGAGGCGGATGCCGGTCAGGGGAGAGCGCAGCTCGTGGCTCACGTCCGAGACGAACCGCGACTTGCGGCGCTCCTCCTCATGCAGCTCCACCGACGAGGTCTCGATCTCCTCTGCCAGCTCGTTGAACGCCACCGCGAGGTCGTGCGTCTCGCGCGGGCCCGCGGGGTGCACGCGCACCGTGTGGTCGGATGCCAGGGCGGTAGCGCCCGCCTGAAGCTCGCGCAGCGGGCGCGTGAGGAAGCGCGTCAGCAGCTCGGTGAGTATGAGGGCCGCGATCAAGAAGGCGACGATCACGATAACGAGCTGGTTCCGGTAGTCGGACACCACGGTGAGCATCGAGAAGCTCGAGCCGCTCGAGACCGCGACGCCCACGACGCGCCCGCCCACGGTTACCGGGATCGCCGCGTCGAGTTCCACGCGGCCGTTCGGCAGCATGGAGGAAGCGGTCCCGACCGTGCCGCGGAGCGCGGCGGAAACGTCATCGCGTGATTTGAGCGACTCGCCCCGGTTCACCGCGCCATCGCTGTCCGCGAGGACCGCTCCGGTCCCGTCCACGATGACGAGCCGGCTCGTGGAGATCTTCGTCGCCTGCGTCAGCGCGGCGATCGCCCGCTCCGGGACCGCGCCCGACAGGCTCGAATCGCCTCCCGACTCGATCGCGGCCTCGAGGGAGGACGCGGCGACAGTCGCCTCGGCGCGCAGGCGTTCGTCCAGACGCCGCAGGCCGAACGCCTCGATCTGGTTCAGGAAGTAGAAGGACAGGCCGGCGGCCGCCGTGATGGCGACGAGCAGGAACCCCGCGAGCAGCCGCGTGCGGATGGACGTGCGACGCAGCGCGGACATACGCTAGCCCGCGAGCCGGTAGCCGTAGCCGCGCACCGTCTCGACGACGTCCGGGTCGACGTCCGCGGCCTCGAGCTTGTCGCGGAGCCTCTTGATGTGGGTGTCCACCGTCTTGGTCTCGACGACGATCTCCCAGCCCCAGGCGTCACGCAGCAGCTGGTCCCGTGAGAGCACGTTTCCGGCGTTGCGCATCAGACATGCGAGCAGCTCGAACTCGCGCGGGGTGAGGTCCACGAGCGTCTTGCCGTGCGTGACCTCGTGCGAGCCTTCGTCGAGCCGGATGCCGGCGTGCTCGAGGATCTCGCCGCCGACGCCGCCGGAGTGCGACTTGGGCCGCGCGGCGCTCCGGCGCAGCAACGCCTTCACGCGCGCCTGCAGCTCGCGGATGCCGAACGGCTTGGCGAGGTAGTCGTCTCCGCCGATCTCGAGCCCGACGACCTTGTCGAGCTCGGTGTCTCGGGCCGACAGGAACAGCACCGGCACGTCTCCCTTGGCGCGGAGACGGCGGCAGACCTCGAAGCCGTCGACGCCGGGGAGCATGATGTCGAGGATGACGAGGTCGAAGTGGTTCGCGTCGGCGAGCGCGAGCGCCTGGTCGCCGTCGCGCGCGACCGTGACGTCGTACCCTTCCTTGCGAAGGTTGAACGAGACGAACTCGAGAATGGCGTCTTCGTCGTCAACGACGAGGAGCCGCGGTGTCTGCGGCACTTGAGTGCCCCCTTGTCCATCGAGCGGGTCCGCGGCGATGATAGCACCGGGGGCGTAGTATTCCGGGTGCCGCGGGCGCCACGGAAGTGTGACGAAGTGATGACGCCGCAGGTCAAAGCGGCGAGCGCGGAACCGGGCACGCCGGGCCGCACGTACAGGAAGCGGGCTGGGCGCGATGATACTGGCAGTCGACGTTGGCAACACCCAGACGGTGGCCGGGCTGTTCGACGGCGACGTGCTGGCGGCGCACTGGCGCGTCTCCTCCGACGCTGCGATCACCGCGGACGAGCTTGCGGTCAAGTTGGGCGGGCTGCTGGACTTGGCCGGGTTCGACGACAGCGACGTGGACCACGTCATCGTCGGCTCCGTCGTGCCCCGACTGACCGACGCCTGGGCCGAGGTTGCGGCGATGATCACCGGCGAGCCCGCCATGATCGTCGGGCCGGGGCTCAAGACCGGTCTTCCGATCCGCTACGACAACCCACACGAGGTGGGAGCCGACCGCATCGTCAACGGCGTGGCTGCCATCGCGGAGTTCGGCGCGCCGGTGCTCGTGGTCGACTTCGGCACCGCCACCACGATCGACGTC
This sequence comes from Coriobacteriia bacterium, assembly GCA_036508875.1. Taxonomy (GTDB): domain Bacteria; phylum Actinomycetota; class Coriobacteriia; order Anaerosomatales; family PALSA-660; genus PALSA-660. Next base: position 2,814 of record DATCGP010000053.1, read on the forward strand.
ATCGACGCCGACGGGGGGTACCTCGGCGGGACGATCGCCCCGGGCCTGGAGACGAGCGCCGAGGCGCTGTTCCGCAAGGCGGCGCGACTGTTCACCGTGGATCTTGTGGCGCCGGAGGCCGTGATCGGCCACAACACGCGGGCGAGCGTGCAGTCCGGCCTCGTACTGGGACAGGCGGCGATGGTCGACGGTCTCGTGCGCCGCACCTGGGCCGAACTGGGGACCGAGACCCGCGTGGTCGCCACCGGCGGGCTTGCTGAGCGCATGTCGACGCTATGCGACACGATCACCGACGTCGACGTCGACCTGACGCTCAAGGGGTTGTTGCTGGTCTACAAGCGCAACAGCTAGGGCGGGACGTCTCCGCAGTCGGTTAGAGCAGACTACCAGGTGCAAATAGACTTGCGTTTGGTACTACCAGATGCAATACTACTTGCACATGGTAAATCGAACCCACTGGATCGCACTGGTCGAGGCCGCATGGCGGAGAAGGTCCGTCGTGTGGCTTTCCGGCGTGCGCAGGTCCGGCAAAACGACGCTGTGTCGCTCCCTTGAAAACGTCGAGTACCTCGACTGCGAGCTCCCCCGGGTTCGGGCGCGCGTGCAAGACCCGGAGGGGTTCCTCGAGACGGTGCGCGGGAAGCGCGTCGCGCTCGATGAGGTGCACCGCTTGGACAGACCGTCCGAGATCCTGAAGATCGCGGCGGACCACTATCCCGATGTGCACGTGATCGCCACCGGCTCGTCCACGCTCTCCGCAACCGCCAAGTTCGCCGATACGCTGACTGGCCGCAAGGTGGACGTACGCCTCACGCCGATGATCGAACAGGACCGCATCGACTTCGGCGGGACACCGATCCCTGATCGCCTGTGGCGCGGCGGATTGCCCCCGTTCTTCCTGGGAGACGCCGGGGACGGAGACTTCGCCGAGTGGGTCGACAGCTACTGGGCGCGGGACATCCAAGAGATGTTCAGGTTGGAGAAACGCGCGGCGTTCGGGAAGTTCTTCGAACTCTTGCTCGTCAACAGCGGCGGAGTCTTCGAGGCGACGAAGTACGCGGCGCCGTGCGAGGTCAGTCGGACGACCATCGGCAACTACCTCGACGTGCTGGAGACAACCTCCGTTGTCACCGTCGTCAGGCCCTTCAGCACGCACCGCGCCACCGAGATCGTCTCCGCGCCGAAGGTGTACGGCTTCGATACCGGGTTCGTCCGGCACTTCCGCGGGTGGGCCGAGCCGCGTCCCGATGATCTGGGCGTGCTTTGGGAACACTACGTGCTCAACGAGATGAACGCGCGCTTGCCCGAGGCGGACGTCAGGTACTGGCGGACCAAGCAGCACGCCGAGGTCGATTTCATCGTGTTGCGGCGAGGGAAGGCTCCCGTAGCGGTCGAGTGCAAGCTGTCGGCCGCGAACGCGGGCGACCTGGCGGGCGTGAGCGCATTTCGCAAGACGTACCCGGAGGGTGAGGACTTCGTGGTGTCGGCGGACATCACCGAGCCGTTCGCCCGATCGGTCAAAGGCCGCGTCGTCGCGTTCGTCGGGTTGGCGGATCTACTCGGTCGCCTCGGCGCCTGAGACCCTACTTCGCCGGCTTCGCCGCGTCGTCCGCCGACTTGAGTGGGCTGTCCTTCTCGAGGTGGTGCAGCACGAGGTCGCGGACCGCCTCCCGGCGCGCGACCGGCCAGCGCAGGTACAAGGCGGTCCGCTCGACGATCTCGGCGCCCAAGCGTTCGTGGCCCACGTAGGTCGCCCGGCCGGGCTTCTCCACCCTCGCGTACGGCTTCCCCACGTCGTGCATGAGCGCCGCCCAGCGCAGCGTCACGTCCTGCGGCACGCCCGCGACGACGCCCAGCGTGTGCTCCCAAAGGGTGCGGTCGTGCCAGCGGGTGTCCTGGTCGTAGCCGATCTGAAGCTGCAGCTCGGGGAGCAGGTAGCGAAGCAGTCCGCTGTCCGCGAGCAGTCCGAGCGCGCCGATGGCGCCGGGTCCCACCAGCAGGCGGTCGAGCTCGGCCATCCAGCGCTCGCGGGCCACGTAGAGGATGTGGGACGCGCCGTGCGCGATCGCCGCGGCGGTGACCGGTTCCACGGTGAAGTCCAGCTGCGATGCGAACCGGGCCGCCCTCAGCATCCGGAGCGGATCCTCGCGGAACCGCTCCTTCGCGTCTCCCACGGCGCGGATGGTGCGCGCGCCGATGTCGCGCTGCCCGTCGAACGGGTCGATCACGGAGCTGTCGTGCATGGCGATCGCGTTGATCGTGAAGTCGCGGCGCGCCAGATCGTCGCCGATGTCAGCGAGGTAGGAGACGTCGGGGCGACGCGAGCCCGGCTCGTAGACCTCGGAACGGAATGTCGTGACCTCCACGAGGCGGCCTTCGAGCTTGAACGCGACGGTGCCGAACTTCTTGCCCACCAGGTACGGGCGGCGGCCGGCCGCCCGTACGCGCGCCTCGACCTCGTCGGGGTTCAGGGGAGTGGCGAAGTCGTAGTCGTGGCAGGCGCGGCCCATCAGAAGGTCGCGGACGGAACCGCCGACCAGATACGCGGGATCGACGACCGCGGCCATCGCTTCCAGCAGGCCGGCGGCCTGATCGCGCGCCTCGTCATGTCCGGTCGCACCAGTCACGAGCCACCCCCGAAAGGTCGCTTCCGCCCTCGCTACACGATACCCCTTCGCGCGGTCGTCGCAGTCTCGCGCATGCGTGCGCGGCACCGCCTGTCCCCGCGAAGTGGACCGACTCTCGCGCGGATGGCGGGTCAGGCACGCCTGATGCTACACTCACCCTCGTTCAGGCAAGCAGGTGTGCGGTGCGTGCGACCTTCCGGTCTTCCGGTGCGGCACCTTGCGACGCGCGAGGTGCGGGCACGGGGCCGGGGTCCCAGAGACCCGCGCCGATACTGGCTCGAAAGGACCGCGTCTCAATGAACAAACGTGCTCGCAACCGCCTCATCGGCGTCACCGCGATCATCCTCATCGTCGCCGCCGCGTTCGTCCCGCTCATGATGTCCGGTGGCGCGAAGGAGACCAGCGTCACGGACCTGGCGGTCGGGGGCAACGCCGCTCTCGTCGGCACCCGCGTCAAGGTGACCGGCGCCGTCGTTGCGGGCTCGTGGGACAAGAAGACGAACCCGATGGTCTTTAAGATCCGCACCGAGGGCGCCACGTCCGGGCCCGAGGTCCTCGTGACCTACAATGGCAGCGCGCCGAACACGTTCGGCAGCGACACGATCGCCATCCTGACCGGGCAGCTGGACTCTCTGGGCTCCCTGACTGCCAGCGAGATGGTCACCAAGTGCCCGTCGAAGTACGAGACCTCCACCGAGGCCGCGCCTATCGCGGACGTGCTCGCCGCTCCGCCTGATTCTCCGATCCGCATGCAGGGCTTCGTGCTGCCCGGCTCTCAGGGGGCGGCGAACGCCGCCGAGAGGTTCAAGCTCTCGGCGAACGCCGACGGCACTGGCGCGTCGGTGGCTGTGGCCTTTACCGGCACGACGCCAGCCGGCTTCGCCGATGGTGTGAAGGTCGTCGTGTTCGGCAAGCTCGAGAACGGCGTCTTCGTCGCGACCGATGTGGCTCTCTCGACGAACTAGCGCATCGCCTGTACCGACCTCGACGGGCGCGCCGCGTCCGCCGCCGATAAGGAAAGGTCACCGGAGAACCCATGACCCAACTCGGATCCCTGCTCCTCGGACTCTCGCTCCTCGGCGCTGTCGTCTCGATCGGGGCGCTCGTCTTCGGACACTACGTCGGTCCGAAGGACGGCCGGAAGATCACCAGCTTCGGCTACATCGGCACGCTGGTCGTGTTCCTGACCACGACGCTCGCGACGCTGCTGCTGCTCGTGGCGCTCATGACGAAGGA
>DATCGP010000054.1:0-3749 GCA_036508875.1 Coriobacteriia bacterium
CCCATGTTCGATGCGCTCAACAAGGTGACGTCCGGCTCGCCGACCACCACGACCGAGACGCTCTCGCCCGCCAAGGCCAAGGTCACCGCCACCATCGGGTTCGTCGGGGCGTACATGGACCAGGACGTCCTGAAGATGAAGCCGTACCTCACCGATGAAGCCCAGGCCGCGGCTCCGGATGCCGACTGGAAGTCGACCGCAGCCCAGATCCCGACCGGTTCCATCTCGTTCACCGCGCCGGTGTGGTCCGGTGACACGACCGCGGTCATGACCTTCTCGGCCCCCGACGTTACGACCGGGACCGAGACGACCGGCACGCTCACGTTCGGCTACGCCGAGGCGAACCCGCTGGCAGTCACGATGCTCTTCGATTCGGGCGGAAGCGCGGACGTGATCACCTTCACGCTGCTCCAGGCCGGGACCACGTGGCGCGTCGTCTCGGAGTCCAGCTCCGGCGGGAACAGCGACTACGATGCGACGTTCGTGCAGAGCATCATCACCTCCGCGACGCCCTCGGTGACGACCACGCCCACGCAGTAGCGGGACGCGTCAGGCGATCGGACGCCGACTGAGACCCGCGGTGTCCTGATGAGCGATGCGCGGAACATACGCAACCTCTCGATCGGGGTGTGGGCGCTGGCCGCCCTCATCCTGGTCGGGATCGTGTTCGTGCGCCGCAAGCGCAGACCGTCTCAGGCATTGCGAGGACCGGAGCCGCGCTCAGCGGCGCCCGTCCTGTCGTCTACGAGTTCAGCACGGAGACTTGACCGTCGTGCATCGAGATGCGGCCCGTGGTCGACGGGCTGGTCAGGAAGTACACGGGGACGTACGACATCAGGGTGGTCGACCTTTCGAACGGGGACGCCGGGGACGAGCAGCTCTACCGGTCGTTCAACCTCGAGTACGTGCCGACGTTCGTCCTGCTGAACGCCGACGGTACGGTCTCGGAGAAGATCGTCGGCGCCCGATCGGCTTCCGAGCTCGAGGCCGCATTCGCTAAGCTCCAGTAACGGCGGCTCACTGGAGAGGGCGGGACCCCGCGGGGGTGTCCCGCCCTCTCCTTGCGTCCTACAGGCTTCGAGGTCGCTAGACCGCGTCGGTGCCGCTCTCGCCGGTGCGGATGCGCACAACCTGCTCGATCGGGGAGACGAAGATCTTGCCGTCGCCGATCCGGTCGGTCCTTGCGGCCTTCTGGATCGCCTCGATGACGTCCGCGGTCTCGTGGTCGTTGACGACTGCGACGACGGATACCTTCGGGAGCAGATCGATCGTGTACTCCTGGCCCCGCCACTGCTGCGTGATGCCCTTCTGGATTCCGTGGCCCTTGACCTCGGTCACGGTGAGGCCTGCGTGCCCGAGCGCCACGAGCGCACCCTTCACGTCCTCGACCTTCTCAGGTCTGATGATCGCCTCGACCCGCTTCACCTGCGTCACGCTCCCGATCCGGCCGGAGCCTCGGTGAGCGCTCCGCCGTGGTGCGCGCTGGCTCCCGGGAAGTCCGGGTAGGCGAGAACGCCCATCTCGGTGACGTCGAGCCCGGCGAGCTCATCGGCCTCGCTCGAACGCAGTCCCGTGGTCTTCTTCTGTACGGTGAAGAAGATGTAGTGCATCCCGAACGCCCACACGACGACCACCACACACGCGATGAGCTGCGCTGTGAGCTGGCTGGCGCCACCGCCGTAGAAGAGGCCCTTGACCGCGCCGGCAACCCCGTTGAAGCCGTCGCCGTAGGTGCCGTCGGCGAACAGGCCGAGCGCGATCATGCCCCACAGTCCGTTGACGCCGTGCACCGAGATGGCGCCGACCGGGTCATCGATCTTGCACACGCGTTCCCAGAAGATGACCGATCCGACGACCAGAACGCCGGCGACGAGACCGATCACGACCGCGCCCGTGGTGCTCACGAACGCGCACGGTGCCGTGATCGCGACAAGCCCCGCGAGCATGCCGTTGACGGACATGGACGGGTCGGGCTTCCCCCACATCTTCCAGACCAGGAACATCGCCGACATCGTTCCGGCCGAGCCGGCCAGGATCGTGTTCACGATGATGACCGAGAAGCGCAGGTCACCGGCTGCCAGCGTGCTCATGCCGTTGAAGCCCATCCACCCGAACACGAGGATGATCGTGCCGAGGATCGCCATCGGGATGTGATGGCCCGGTATGGCGACGGGCGTGCCGTCGGCCTTGAACTTACCGAGGCGCGGCCCGATGACAAGGGCACCGGCCAGGGCGGAGAAGCCGCCGACCGCGTGCACGACCGAGGAGCCGGCGAAGTCGAGAACGCCGTGTCCGAGGCCTGCCTGCACGCCGAGCTGCGCCAGCCAGCCGCCGCCCCATACCCACATGCCGTACAGCGGGTAGACGATGATGCCCATGAAGACACCGAACGGCACGAAGGCGGAGAACTTCCAGCGCTCGGCCATCGCGCCGGTGACGATCGTCGCGGCGGTGTCCATGAAGACCAGCTGGAACAGGAAGTACGCGTACACCCCCGCGTCATAGGTGTTGCCTCCGAGGAAGAAGCCCTTGGTGCCCATCAGGCCCCAGTCCCCGAGCTTGAACACGCCGTCGAGGACCGATGTCGAGTTGCCGAGAGCGCCGATGCCTCCGACCCCGCCGAACTGCAGCGCGAAGCCGGCCGCCCAATAGGCCAGGCCACCGATCGCGAAGATGATGAAGTTGGTCATCGCGACGTGGGCCGCGTTCTTCGCCCGGCAGAAGCCGGTCTCGACGAGCATGAAGCCCGCCTGCATGAAGAAAATGAGCGCGACGCCCATGATGATGAAGAAGAGGTTCGTGCCGATCTTGAGGTGCCCAAGGTCCTGGGCCACCTCCATGAGCGTCGGGGCTCCCGGCGTCGCAGCGACCACGTCGCCGATGCCGCCGATGCTCGCGCCGGTCGGGTCACCCGTGGGCGAGCCGGTCGTGGCCCAGGCCACTCCGACCATGAGCAGGACCGCGAGTACCGACAGGATGACCGTTCTTACCGCGGCCTTCCGAAGGATGCCCGGCAGATTGCCGCGCCAGTCGTAGTCCTTGTTCAAGAAAGACAATGTCGCCACCTCCCTGTGCTGGTGTCCGTTTCGCCGACCGGGTCGGTTCACCCGGAGTCGGCCTGCGAGGGGGGAGCCGCACGTCATTGGACGGCACCGTGTGCGGAGAGGGCCAGCGGGCGGATGGCGCTTCAGCACACCGACACCGTAGGGAGCGCACGTGAACGGCGTGTTTCCGGAATCGCCCGTTCAGATGAACAGCGGATGACGCGCTCGTCGGCGTCGACCGGCGGCGGGGAACCGCGCTATACTCTCCCGCGCACGCTTGCGGGCCCATAACTCAACGGGAGAGTGCCACCTTTGCAAGGTGGAGGTTGGGGGTTCGAATCCCCCTGGGTCCACCATCGAAAGCTTCAGAGGCCCCGCCACTGCGACGGGGCCTCTTCACGGAGCGGCCGGTTTGCCTCGGCGCGTCGCTCGGGGATAGGCTGCATTGACGATCCATGGGGAGAGGCCCGCACCGGCATGCCGAACACGCTCAAGAAGATGTTCCTCGGACGTGCGATCAACAACGATCAGGCATCGCACCAACGCCTTTCGAACCCGGTCGCGCTCGCGGTGTTCTCCTCCGATGCGCTGAGCTCGGTCGCGTACGCGACCGAGGAGATACTGCTGGCGCTCGTTGTCGCGGGTACCGGCGCGCTGGCCATCGCCTGGCCGATCGCGCTCGCCATCGGGGCGCTGCTGGTGATC
>DATCGP010000055.1:0-5140 GCA_036508875.1 Coriobacteriia bacterium
GAAGTTCGCGCTGGTCGCCATGAACACGTACTTGAGGGTGTTGGCGAACGTGACTCGTCCGCCTTCGACGCCAGAGGCGAGAACGTCCAGGCCCGGTTCCAGCAGCACGATGTCCGCCGCCTCCTTGGCGACGTCCACCGCGGAGTTGACCGAGATGCCGACGTCTGCGGCGTGCAGCGCGCTGGCGTCGTTGATGCCGTCGCCCAGATAGCCGACCACGTGCCCGGACTTCTGCAGCAGCCGCACCAGGTACTCCTTCTGGTTCGGCTCGATCTCGGCGAAGATGTCGATCTTCTCGACCCGCCTGACGGCGGCCGGTTCCCGCATAGCGTGCAGCTTGCGTCCCGTCGTCACCACCGGCGCCGCGAGCCCCAACTGCTCCCATGCGGTCCGTGCGACGAACTCGTTGTCGCCGGTGACGATCTTGAGGCGCACGCCCTTCGCGCGAAGGTCCTCGACGGCGGACGCGGCCCCCTCCTTCGGGGGATCGAAGAACGCGACCACTCCGACGAACGTCATTTCCTTCTCGGCGGTCGCGTCTATGTCTCGTGGCACCCCGGTGCGCACGGCGACGCCCAGGGTGCGGAACCCGCGCGCGGAGAGGTCCCGGAACAGCTTGTCGACGTCCGGGCGGACCTCGTCGATACCCACCGTCGCGCCCGTGGGGGTGCGCGCCTGCGAACACACTTCGAGGACGTTCGCGAGCGCGCCCTTCGTGATCATGAGCGTCTGACCCTCGCGGTCGACGACGATCGTCAGCCGTTTGCGCAGGAAGTCGTACGGCACCTCGTCCAGCTTCGTGACTCGGCTCACGTCGAACGTGCGCGCGGCGCGGATCGAAGCGTCGATCGGGTTGGCGAAGCCGGTCTCGAAATACGAGTTCAGGTACGCGTAGAGCACGACGTCCTCGGAGTCGCCGCCCCTCACGTCGTATGCGCCGGAGAGCGTGACCACACCCTGCGTGAGCGTCCCGGTCTTGTCTGAGCACAACACGTCCATCGAGCCGAAGTCCTCGATCGAGTCGAGGCGCTTCACGATGACGTGGCGCTCGGCCATCCGGCGCGCGCCGTGTGCCAGGTTGATCGAGATGATCGCGGGAAGCAGTTGCGGGGTCAGCCCGACGGCCAGCGCGAGCGAGAACAGGAACGAGTCGATCACCGGCTTGGCGAGCAGCACGTTCACGGCGAAGATCGCGATGACGAGCAGGAGCGTGACCTCCATGAGGAGGTAGCCGAACTTGCGGATGCCCTGTTCGAAGTCGGTCGGGGTAGGCGCCGCCTGGAGCCGGTCGGCGACCTGGCCGAACTCGGTGTCGCACCCGGTCCGGACCACGAGCGCGCGTGCCGTTCCGGAGATCGCGTGCGTGCCCATGAACACAGAGTTGGTCCGCTTGGCGAGCGGCGTGTCCGCGGGAAGGACGCCGGCCGACTTCTCAGCCGGATACGACTCACCCGTGAGTGCCGCCTCGTCCACGAACAGGTCGGTGCTCTCGAGAAGCAGACAGTCAGCGGGCACGGTGGCGCCCGCTGATAGCACGATGACGTCGCCCGGGACGACCTCGTCGTACGGTATCGCGGTCTCGAGACCGTCGCGGAGCACCTGCGCCTTGACCTGGACCACAGCCAGCAGCTTCTCCACAGCGTCGCGCGCGCCGTGTTCCTGCCAGAACGTGAGCACGCCGCTGGCGAGCACGATCACGATGATGATCGTCGCGTCCGAGGGGTCCCCGAGGAACGCGGACAGGATCGCCGCGGCGATCAGGATGAGGATGATCGGGCTGCGGAACTGAGCCAGGAACAGCATCAGCGGCGAGCGTCGCTGCTTCTGCGAGATGGTGTTGGGACCGAACCGGCGCAGCCGCTCGGCAGCACCAGCGCTCGCCAGCCCGGTTGGCGCGGCATCGAGCGCCTTCAGCGCCTCGTCGGCGGCGGTCGCCCAGAACGCGGTCGGACGTTCGGCCATGCGATGACCCTCCCTGCGGTGTCCCCTCACATCGTATGCTCAGTTCGTACCCGAACGAAGGGTGGGGTGCGGATGACGGCGCAGGGAGCTGATACGACCGGGCGCGAGCGTTTCCGGCGCGCGCTCGCGGGCGACCGCGTCGCGCCCCCGGCCATCGGTCTCAGCTTCGCCGAGCCGCGCCTGCTGAACGGTGACGGCGCGACTCTCGATCCCGCCGGCAGCCTCGCGGCCACGTGCCGGCGGGAGCATCTCGACTTCGCCTTCGTGCCGGCGCACGAGCCCTGGGCCGAGCGGGCCGTCTCGCTGTTGGCAGGCTCCGGCGTGGCCGGCGCGTGGGTCGTCGACGGAGTGCTGTGGCCGACGCTGGGCGAGCGCGGACCAGCCCGGGGCTTGAGGGAGGTGGCTGGGTCGGCGAACGAGCTGGGTCCGGCGCTCGACCGCGCCCTTGGAAGGGCGCTGGAGGAGGCCGGTCGCGGCTTGGATGCGGGCGCGGCCGCGCTCGTGGTCGCCGACGACATGGCGGGCGGTTCCGGTCCCCTGGTGGGCCCGGCGTTCCTCTCGCAGCACGTGTTCCCTCGGCTCGCCCGGGTCGCGGAGGCCGCTCGCAGGGCCGGGGTGCCCGCGATCCTGCACTGCGACGGCGACGCGCGCCTGCTCATGGAAGCTGCGGCCGAGGCGGGTTTCGCCGCCATCCACGGGGACGCGGGGGGAGCCGGCGGGCTGGAGGACGGCTTTGCGGCGGCCCGCGCGGCGGGGCTCGGTTTCATCGGCGGTGTCCCCACGGCCGAGCTGTCGGGAGAGGCCGGGCCGCTGCCCGCGCGCTGGCGCGCTGGCGCGCTCGCGAACGACAGCGGGCTGCTCCTCGCGGACGACGGTGGCATCACCACCGCGGACGAGATGGCGGCCCTGCTCGCGATCCTGCGGGCATCCCGCGCGGGTGGCTGTTGACGCTCCGCTGACGGCGCGGCGGCTGGGTCGGGCGCGACCGCTATACTCTCCCGCATGAACGACCTTCCCATCGGCGTGTTCGACTCCGGACTCGGCGGCCTCACGGTTGCCGGGGAGATCATGCGTACCCTCCCGCACGAGTCGATCCTGTACGTCGGGGACACCGCACGCTGCCCGTACGGGCCGCGCGCTCAGCTCGAGGTGCGCGAGTTCGTGCTGCAGATCGGCGCGTGGCTCTCGCATCAGCACGTCAAGATGCTGGTCGTGGCCTGCAACACCGGGACGGCCGCCGGACTCGCGGCGGCGCAGCGCACGTTCGAGGTGCCGGTCATCGGTGTTGTCGAGCCGGGCGCCCGCGCGGCGGTCAAGTCCACGCTGAACCGCAAGGTGGGCGTGATCGCGACGGTGGGCACCGTGGAGTCCGGCGCGTACTCAAACGCGGTCCGCGCACTGGACGCTGGCGTGACCGTCTTCTCGGTCGCCACCCCGAAGTTCGTCGAGATCGTGGAGCAAGGGCTGCACATGGGTCCCGGCGGGCTCGAGGACATCTTCGCGGACTCGTCGGACGTGTTCGTACGGCCGACGTTCTACGAGATCGCTCGCGACTACCTCGACCCGCTCAAGCGGACCGGGATCGACACGCTGGTGCTCGGCTGCACGCACTTCCCGCTGCTGGCGCCGGCGATCAAGCAGGTGATGGGCCGAAACGTGCGCATCATCTCGTCGGCGGAGGAGACCGCCCGCGATGTCGCCGGGACGATGAAGTCCCGCCGGACGCTCGCGCCGACCGCCAACGTGGCGCGGCACCGCTTCATGACCACCGGGGACCCGGAGGAGTTCGCGCGGCTCGGCTCGCGCGTGCTCGGCTCGCCGATCCCCGTCGCCCGGCATCTCGACCTCTCGGAGCTCGAAGCGATGGACATCCCTCCGATGCGCGGCGAGGACGCCGACTCGGACTCGAAGGAAGGCACGATATGCAGCTGACGGTGCTCGGATCGGCGGCGTCCTACGCCGGCGCGGACCAGGCCTGCTCGGGCTACCTCGTCGAGCACGACGGCACGACGCTCATGCTCGACTGCGGCAACGGGACGCTCGCGAACGCCGCGCACGTCACGGACGTCACATCGCTGGATGCGGTCCTCGTCAGCCACGCGCACACCGACCACTTCCTCGACCTGTTCGTGCTCCAGGCTGCGATGCGCTTCTCTCCGGAAGGGCCGCTGGGCAGCATCCCGATCTACCTGCCCGAGGGGCTGTGGGACAGGATGCTCGCGCTCCTGCCGGAGAAGGGCGCCGCTCAGCTGGCGCAGGCCTTCGAGCCCCACGTCCTGAAGGCGGGGGACGCGCTGGTCTTCGACGAGCTCACGGTCACGCCGCACCCGGTCGACCACGATGGATGCACGTTCGCGTTCGTCGTCGATGCGACTGACGCCCGGCTCGCGTACACGTCAGACACCCGCTATGGCGATGCCGTCCGCGCGGCGGTCGCCGGTTGCGACGTGCTGCTGGCGGAGTGCACCCTTCCGCAGGAGTACGCGGGCCAGTGGCCGCACATGACCGCGGCGGAGGCCGGCACGTTGGCGAAGGGCTCCGGCGCCGAGATGCTCGTACTCACGCACCTGTGGCCGACCGCCGATCACGATCGCATGCTCCGCGAGGCGGGCGACGCATTCGGCGGAGAGACCGTGCTCGCCGAGGAGCTGCTGACGATCGACATGTCGCTCCCCGGTGGATCGAACGAGGGGGCACAGCGATGACCGTACGCACGAACCTCCGCGCTTTCGACCATCTGCGCGACGTCCGCATCACGCGGAAGTACCTGAAGCACGCGCACGGTTCCTGCCTCATCGAGGTCGGGGACACCGTGGTGCTGTGCGCTGCCAACGTGAGCGACGGGGTGGCGTCCTGGCTGCGGGGCAAGGGCCAGGGCTGGGTGACGGCCGAGTACGCGATGCTCCCGTCCTCCACGCACGAGCGCAAGCGCCGCGAGATCGGCGCCGGCGGGCAGGGCGGGCGCACCCACGAGATCCAGCGGCTGATCGGGCGCAGCCTGCGCACCGTGACAGATCTCGGAGCACTGGGCGAGGCGACCGTGGCCGTCGACTGCGACGTCATCCAGGCCGACGGCGGGACACGGACCGCCGCGATCACCGGCGCCTGGCTCGCTCTGCACGACGCTTTCGAGACGTGGCGCGACGCGGGCCGCATGAAGTCCTCGGCGCTGCTCGAC
>DATCGP010000056.1:0-46305 GCA_036508875.1 Coriobacteriia bacterium
GAGGACTCAGGCGAGATCATCCGGCGCACATCCTGCACGAGCGCCTTGCTGATCACGCCCATCCGGATGCCCTTGATGCCGCCGCCCGTGGAGCATGCCGACGCCCCTATCGCCATGGCGATCGTTGTGACGATGAGCCCGACCGGACCCCACTGAGTGACGAACGATCTGGAGTAGATCGTCGAGAAGCCGGTCGTAGTGTGCGCCGAGGCCAGCTGGTAGAACACCTTGCGGAACAGGGACATCGCGTCCGGATAGATGTTCGCCTGCGCGAGGAAGAACGTGACGACCAGGGTCGTGACGGTCAACGTGATGAAGAATGAGATCGTCTCGACGTTCTTGCGTATCTCCTCGCGTTTGCCGGTCCACATCGCCCAGTGCATGGCGAAGTTGAACGAGCCTGCGATGAAGATGACCACGCAGATGACTTCGTAGCCGATGTCGTGGAACCAGAACGTGTTGTAGGACTGAGGGGCGAACCCGCCGGTCGACCACGCGCCCATGAAGACCCACAGGCCCTGAAGGAACGCGCGGACCGGGCCCTGGCCGAGCATCATCCCGCGCACGCCCAGGAACAGCGTCCCGAGGCCCAGCCACGTGAGCGAGACCAGCCAGATAGCGCGTGCGGTCTGGATGACGTTCGGGAGCAGGCGCTCGTCCTTGCCCTCGCCGACGTACACCTTGTAGGCGCCGGCCGTGCCCTTGAACAGGAACGTGAGCGCGATGACGACGATCCCCTGGCCTCCCGCGTACGTGAGCAGGTGGCGCCACATGTTCAGGCCGTTGGCCACGTGATCGAGGTCCTGCAGCAGGTACAGGCCGGTCGTCGTGTAGCCGCTCATGACGTCGAAGAGCGTGTCCAGGTAGCTGCCCGCATGACCGGACAAGAAGTGGGGCAGCGCGCCCAGCGCGGTCGCGAAGAACCAGGAGCCGGAGGCGACCACGAGGCCGTGGCTCCACGACAGGTCCTTGTGGGTGCGGCACAGCGCCTGCGTCCCGAACCCGAACACCATGCAGGCGGAGATGGCGATGATGAAGTCGACCGCGGTGTCCGACTCTGCGAACGCGATCGAGGTCACGAGCGGGATGCACATGAGAAGGCCGACGCCGACGATGACCTTGCCGGTGTACTTGCCGATGACGAGATGGTCCTCTTTGCGCGGGCGGACTATCACCTGAACACCGCTATCGCGACGACAGCCATCACGTAGGCGAGGAGGCACCAGCCCAGGATCCAGAGCGACTCGTGGATGATGCCGAGCGCGTAGTCCGTGATCTGCTGGCGCCGGGTGGCTTCCGGACGAGGCATATCGGCCATGGCGCTACATCCCCGTCAGCGCGCGCTTGAGCGCCGCTTCGTGCTCGACAGCGGTGAACGCGACGACCACGTCGCCGGCCTCGAGGACGGTGTCGCCATGGACGGTGATCACCGTCTCGCCGCGGACGATGGCGAACATCACGCAGTCGATCGGCAGATTGAGTTCGGCGACCTTCTTCTCACAGACGACGCACCGGTCTGTCGGAAGCTCGATCTCGACGACCGCCATGTTGCCCTTGCGCAGACTGGCGAGCGTGCGGATGTCGCCGATTGTCGTCTCCTCCTCGATCATGCGGGCGATGATCGTCGTGGACGAGATCGCCTCGATCCCGAGGGCGGTGAAGATGTGCTGGTTCTTCGGGTTGTTGACGCGCGATACACAGCGCGCCACGCCGAAGGCGGTCTTGGCGAGCTGGCAGCTGACCAGGTTGTCGTCGTCGTCTCCCGTGACCGCCGCGAACACGTCCGCGTGCCCGACGCCGGCGTCCTCTTGGAACGTGACGTCACACCCGTCACCGAGGATGATCAGGGGGCTCCCGGGGAGCTCGGTGGCGAGCTTCTCGGCGACTTCGGCCCTCTTCTCGATCAGGGCGATGTGGTGCCCGCGCTCCAGGAGCGTCCGGGCGAGGAAGCTGGCGACCTTGCCGCCGCCGTTGATGACGATGAACACGGTCCTCAGCCCTCCATGTAACGTTCGATGCGGGTGAATCCCTCTTCTTTGACCGCGCCGATGACCACGTCGCCGGGTTGCAGCATCGTCTCGGGCTGCGGGATGAAGGTGACGTTGCCCCGCGAGAGGACCGCCACGCGGAACTGGTGCTCGATCTCGATGTCGCGCACCCGCTTGCCCGCCACCCCGGTGCCCGCGCGGAACTCGATGACCTCCACGTCGCCGATGATCTGTACGTGGTGGCCGTGGCCAGCCTCGATCTTCTCCAGCAGCTTCTCGGCCACGAGCGTGGTCCCACAGACGTAGTCCATGTCGAGCTGCTGGTACGTGCGCTCGCGCTGCGGGTTGTAGAGGCGGGCGACGACGTGCGGCACGCCGAAGATCTTGCGCGCCACCTCGGCCGCCATGAGGTTCGTGTTGTCGAGGTCGGTGACCGCGGCGAAGACGTCCGCTTTGCGGATGCCCGCTTCGTCGAGGACCTCCTCGTCGAAGCCGAGCCCCTTGATCGTCACTCCGTTGAAGGTCGAGCCCAGGCGACGGAACGCGTCCTCATCACGATCGATGACGGTGACGTTGTGCCCTTCGACCGACAGCATCATGGCCAACTGCGAGCCGACCCGCCCGCACCCGACGACGATCGCGTTCATATGTTGCCCCGTCCCCTGAAGCCCTGTGGAACACAACTGGCCTACACAGTTGCTACACGCTACCCCGCGCGACGAAACATGGTCAATCGGCGCAGGAGTTAAGAATGCGTGTAGGGCTCCATCTCCCCGGAATCGAACGAGAGCCGGAACGCTTGCGCGGCCCGGCTCTCGTTCGAAGAAGCGACGCTCGAAGTGCGCCGCGGGGTGTGAAACTACGCGCCGATCTTGAACATCTTGGTGCCGCAGGACGGACAGATGCCCTGGGTCGCCGGGCGACCGTTCTTCATGGTGATCGCGACGGGGTCCTTCATTTCCTTCTTGGCCTTGCACTTCACGCAGTAGCCCTCTTTGCCTGCCATGCTAGAGCCCACCTCCTCATCGATTGCTGTCACTCGGTCCGTGCCGCCCCATGGAACGGGACGATCCTTACCGGTCGACGCACGCAACTCAGGTGCGCGCCCTGCACTACTTTACACATTGTTCGCCATTCGTGAAGCGAAAAGCCGCGCTTGGGCCGCACGAGTCAGGCGAGATGCGAGCAGCAGGGCCCCGCCGCCGAGGAGCACGAGGGCGCCCCAGGCGGCTCCCGCAAGCGCCCAGAACCTCTCCGGGAAGAGCCGGATGAGCAGGGAGCCGGCGGGAAACGTCCAGGTCCCGCTCTTGAAGAACAGCCCGTGGAACCAGGCGAAGAACGACGAGAAGTCGGTCAGAGCGGCCACCACAGCGAGCACGACGCAGACCGCGCACACAACGGCGGCCGCGCGCATACCGGCCCGGAGCCTATCGACTCGGCCCTGCATCACGCACAGCCCGGTGTAGGTCGCCAGCAGGAGCGCCGCTATGCCCGTCGCGAACCGCGCGGCGCCCAGCACGGCGCGGACGTCCATCAGGTGGTTCACGGCCGCGCTGTCGAACGCGGGCTGACCCTGGAACGTCGCCGGCAGGGGCTCGAACTCGTCGTCGGCGACGAGGGCGCGCACCTGCCCCGAGAGCCGCAGGACGTCCGCGGCCGGGAGGCCGGCCGTTTGCGACACGCCCAGCGACTGGCTCGCGACAGACGTGTAGACCGGGAAGGTGAGCGCGAGCACGGCGGACCCGATCACGAGGGCGGCCCACAGGACGGCTGCCACGCCGGTCTCGGCGAAGGCCGTTGCCCTCGACCGGGCGGTCGCGGGGTGTTCGGAGGCCGGCGCGCTCACTCGGAGTCGGCCGCGGGGCGCCCGACCACCACGCGGTTGCCGCCCTTCGACGCGGCGTCCACGAGCGCAGCGGCGGCGGCGCTCAAGAGCTCGGCAGCGGTGCGGCCGTCCCTGGGGTACGAGGCGACGCCCACGCTCACGGAGACTGACCGGTCCTCATCGAGGGTGGCGGCCACCTCGGCCCGCAGGCGCTCGGCCATCGGCAGGGCCTCCACGTTGGCGGAGGAGCCCTCCTCAGGGACGATCAGCGCGAACTCCTCGCCCCCGTATCGGGCGGCCACGACGAGGCTGGGATCCGAGCCCTCGCTGCCCGATACCCGGCGCAGCACACCCCCGATGAGCCCGATCATCCTGTTGCCGGCATCGGTCCCGAACAGCTGGTTGAAGTGTTCGAAGCGGTCCACGTCGGCCAGCACCACGGAGACGCCCCGGCGGAAGCGCTTCGCTCGCTCGATCTCCACCGCCAGCTCGTGACGGAGGAACGCGCGGTCGTACAGACCGGTCCGCATGTCACGGGTGGCCTGCTCGACCAGGGTGGCCGTCCTCTCGCGCATCGATCGGACGAGAAGGTCCCCCACCATCGCTGCCCCGAAGATGACCGTGACGGTCCACAGCGCGCGCACGGCGACGTAGCTCGCCTCGAACTGGAGGTCGTTCGTCACGAAGGGCATGGGGTTGTGCGGCAGGACGTGCAGCAGCACGAGCGCCAGCACGCCCAGATAGGCGAAGATCGCGGCGCCGGCCACCCACCACACCTCGCGCCGCGTCGGCAGGATGAGCGCCGCCTCCAGCACGAACAGGTAGTACATCGCGTCGAACCAGGAGTACACGCCGCCCGAGTAGTAGATCAGCACGGTGACGACCGCGATATCGAGCAGCAGCTGGCCGGCGTTGAACATCGCGATGTTGCCGAACTGCCTGTACGTCCGCTGGTAGTACCAGTTGTAGACGAGCACGAGCAGAAGGGCGATCGCCGGGATGATCATCTGAGACCACAGTCGCGGAGCCTGTCCGGCGAACGTGTAGATCCCGACGCCCAGCACTGAGAAGACGATGATCGCGCCGACTATCGCCCACCGCAGCTTGATGACCAGGCCCACCCGCTCGACGTTGGCCTCGAGCGCCTCGATGTCGGACTGGCTCGGCTGGTCGCGCCACAGCACCATCATCTGGCGCTGCAGCGTCCTCGAGAATCGGCCGGACAGAGAAGGCACTACAGCTCCTTGATGATGGCCGTGACGAGATCGACCGAGGTCTGGAGGTTGCTCTCCGAGACCGCGTCGGCCGTGTCGGTGGTCCAATGCCAGTTGGGAAGCCGTCCGTTGATGTCGAACGCCATCACCGACATCGCCCGGAAACCGCGCACGAGCGCAGGAGTGGCGTCGGTCGACAGCCCGCGGTACTCGCGGCCTTTGACCGCAAGGTCCGCTTCTCGCACCGCGCGGCGGGTCGCTCCGACCAGGCGTCGGTCGGCCTCGTAGCGCTTGGCCATGCCCTCGCGGGTGATGTACGCGACTGCACCGGAGCCGACGTTGTCCAAGTTGATGATCACCGCGTCGGCCAGCTCACGGCCGTATGTCGCCAGGAAGGCTTTCATCCCGACGGTGCCCACCTCCTCCGCACCGGTCGCGACGAACCAGACCTCCTTCTCGACCAACTCGCGGTCGACGGCCATCGTGACCTTGCGGCGGATGCGGGCCGCGGCGCTCGCGGCGTATCCAGGATCGGATTCGTCGTCGATCGAGGCGGCCCCGCCCTTCCATCCCGCGTCGTCATCGTCCTCGAAATTGTCCCAGGAGCCGATCTCCTTGCCGGTCTTCCGGGCATCGAAGTCGCTTCCCACGCCGAGCCAATCGCGGACGCCGTGGCGCTCGGACGACTCGGCGCGCGCGCCGAACAGGCCCCGGCGCGGCTGGCTGCGCGGCTCCTCGACGGGACGGGGAGCCGCCTCCTCCGGCAGCGGAGCGAACGGCGCCGTCTCCTCGTCGAGTGTGTCGCCGAACAGCTCGACGACGGGCTCCGCCTCCTCCGCGCTCGCCGCATGGCGCCGTGCGGGCTGAGCGACGGGCGCCGAGCCGAACAGGCGCATCGAGAGGTCGTCGTCGGGGACGACCGGAACGGCTGGCTCGGGGGCCGGACGGACGTCCGCGGCCGAGACCGCCGCCGCGTACGAACGCGGGGTGTCCAGCCCCAGGGCGGTCTGTCCGCTGATGACGCCGGTGTCCCACGATATGTCGTCACCGTCGTCGACCCACGCGTCCGCTCGCGGACCGGGTGCCTGGAGCGGCGAGTAGTTCAGCAGGCCGCCTTTCGGCACGCCCTCGTTCGTCTGGAGCGGGGCGTCCTGCGTGCGCCAGCGAACAGTGTCCCGGGCTATAACTGTCGACGGATCGGGCTCCGGCACGAGGCGCTCCAGCACGCCCAGCATCGCCGCGACGCCCGAGGCGTTGTCGTTGGCGCCGGGCGTGAAGTGCATGAAGAGCTCCCGGTGCACGTCGATGAGCAGCGGGACGAGAAGGTAGGCGGCCGGAACGAGCGTGACGTACCACGCCCATGGCTCGATCGCGGGACCGAACGGCAGGAGCATCCCCAGCATCCGCAGCGCGATGAGGATCGGCACCGCATAGGTGCACCACTTCATGAGGCCGAACGTGGCGTTGAAGTTCTTCACCATGCCCGGGCTGAACGCCAGGGAGGCGCGGGCCGAGTCGTAGTGCGCGACGACGATCACCTTGGTGGCGCGCTCGTTGCGCCCCAGGCGCGGCAAGTGGCGCGCGATCACGTTCTGGCTCGGCCCCTTGGGGGACAGAGCGGTCAGCCCCCACCGGGTGTTGAGGTCCAGCCACATCACGACGGCGACGAGCGTTCCGAGCGCCAACCCGGCCAGACCAGACCAGACGGACACGAGCGCCGCGCAGATCGTCAGCAGGTGATAGACCACATAGGCCCACGAGTAGGTGCGCGGGCTCTCGAAGTCCTGCACCTCTGCCTCCAGGCCGCGTGATTCGAAGACGTCGCGGATGTAGTGCGCCGCGCGCTGCTCGGCGTCGGTGGTCGCGGGGCGCGGCCCGATCGTCTCCGAGAGGTGCTCGACGTACGGCATGAGGTTCCCCATGGGGCTCCCTTTCGGAGGCGTTCCGGGCAGCGGGTGTCAGAGCGCTCGGCGGTTCTCACTCACGAGGAGAATACCACCGTGCCGCACGGCCGCACTGCGTGGGAGGGGCCGGCACGCTGTCGCGCACCGGCCCCTCGATCGTGCCCTACGGGAGGATCACCCTCGCGAGTGGCACCCGGCGCACTCGCTCATGCGCCGTCCCGCGTGCTGTATCTGCAGCACCGGGTCGTCCGTGTGGCAGACGCAACCGGGTATCGGGATCGTGAAACGCGACCCGATCGGCGGCTGCTCGCCGCGCGCCACCAGCGCTGCGTAGGCGGCACGGCTCGTCTCGGAGGGCGGCCACATCCCGCCGAACTCGTACAGCAGGACCGCCAGGAGGACGAGCGCGCCCAAGGCGATACCGACGCCGGCAAGGATCCGCCTGCGGGTCGACACCTACGCCGCCCCGAGGATCGCGTCGAGGTCCGCCTTCGCGGTCTCGCCTATGGGCTTGATCGCGAAGTTGTCGACGAGGACCTTCAGGACGTTGGGCGTCACGAAGCCGGGCAGCGTGGGTCCGAGGCGTATGCCGGAGATGCCAAGGTACAACAGCGTCAGCAGGACCGCTACGGCCTTCTGCTCGTACCATGACAGGATGATCGACAACGGCAGGTCGTTGACCCCGACGCCGAAGGCGTCCGCGAGCGCGACAGCTATGCGGATCGCTGAGTAGGCGTCGTTGCACTGCCCGACGTCCAACAGACGCGGGATGCCGCCGATCTCGCCGATCTTGTGGTCGAAGAAGCGGAACTTGCCGCAGGCGAGCGTCAGGACGATCGTGTCGCTCGGTGACTCATCCACGAAGTCGGTGTAGTAGGAGCGGCCCGGCTTCGCGCCGTCGCAGCCGCCGACGAGGAAGAAGTGGCGGATTGCGCCGCTCTTGACCGCCTCGATGACCGTCGGGGCGACGGACAGAACGGCGTCGCGCGCGAAGCCGACCATGACGGTGCCGGCGTCCAGAGTGTCGGTGAAGCCGGGAAGCGCGAGCGCTCGCTCGATCACCGCGGAGAAGTCGCCGTTGGGAACGTGGACGGCACCCGGCCACTCCACGTTGCCGGTGGTGAATATGTCCTCGATGTAGGAGTCCTTCGGCGCCTGGATGCAGTTCGTCGTCATCAGGATTGCGCCCGGGAACTCGCCGAACTCCTTACGCTGGTTCTGCCACGCGGTGCCGTAGTTGCCGTACAGGTGCCCGAACTTCTTCAGCTCCGGGTAGCCGTGCGCGGGTAGCATCTCGCCATGCGTGTAGATGTCGATGCCGAGGCCTTCGGTGGCGGTGAGAAGGTCCGCGAGGTCCTTGAGGTCGTGCCCGGAGACCACGATCGCTTTGTTCGGGCGATGTCCGAGCGGCACCTCGGTCGGCACCGGGCTACCGTAGGCGCCGGTGTTGGCCGCGTCCAGCAGCTCCATGACCCGCAGGTTGGCCTTCCCGGCCTCGAGCGCCAGTCCCACCCAATCGCCGACACCCAGAGAAACGTCGGCCAACGATGCGAACGCCTTGTACGTGAACGCCGAGACGTCGGCGCCACTGTGTCCGAGGACGCGAGCGTGATCGGCGTAGGCAGCGATGCCCTTCACGCCGTAGATCGTGACCTCCTCGAGCGACCGCACGTCGGGGTCGGCCGAACGGTCGGCGAAGTGCCCCGCCGCGTCCGCCTGATCGATGAGGCCGGCAAGGTCCGCCGCGGGTTCGAAGCCGAGCGACGGATCGTCGTTGTCGGGCGCGCCGCCCGCCGCGGCCACCGTTGCGGCCAGCGCGACACGCATGCGGTGCAGGGTGCGCACGACGGTCGCGAGCGACTCCGCGTCGAAGTCGACGTTCGTGACGGTGTGGAAGATAGCCTTGTCGGCGTACGCATCGGTCGCCGCATCGATCACGCCGACCAAGCGGCCGGCCACCGCCCACAGCGACAGGGCGACCATCTCGTGCAGGATGAGCTCCTGCAGCGCGGAGATGTCCGGCTTCTTGCCGCACACCCCCACGGTGGTGCATCCGGTCCCGTGAGCGGTCTGCTCACATTGGTTGCAGAACATGCTCATGTCCATCACGTCCTTTCGTGTGTGTTCTCGACCTAGCCGTGGATGAGCGCCGGGAGACACCTGGTGCACACCCAGGTCGAAGTGCCCGCCGTGCGCACAGGCACCAGCGGCACCGAGTCCTCGTCCGCGCCGCAGCGGAAGCACACCTGCGGCATGTACTGCTTTCGCATCGCGACCTGCTCCTCAGCTGCTTCGTGGTCGAAGGCCACGGCGTCGCGCACCTCGATCGTCAGCGCGCCGGTGGGACAGACGCCGAGACAGAAGCCGGCGCCGTCGCACAGCTCGTCGCGGATGACGCGCGCCTTGCCGCCGACGATCTGGATGGCTCCTTCGGCGCACGGGCTGACGCACGCCCCACAGCCATTGCACAGTTCCTCGTCGATGCGGACGATCTGACGCTGCGTGGTGGTGCTCATCTAGGACTCCTTGTCGGTGGGTTCGACGGCGGCTCGGGCCGCAGCAGTGCGGGCCCTTCGGCCCTCGAGCAGGTGCTTCACGCCGTCGATGGCATGTCCGTGAAGGAGAGAGCGAGGACCCGCGTAGCGCATGACCGCGCGCATCCGCTCTCTCATGTCCGCCGTGTAGCAGTGCGTGTCGCAGTAGCTGCAGAACGGCTTCGGGGCCTTCGGGCAGTACGCGCGACGCTTCTCCGCATACCGCAGCAGTTCCGCGCACTCGGCGCACACCACGGGCGGCCTGCGCCCGTAGATGCCGAGTCCGGCGCCGTCGGAGGCGAGAGCGGTGCGCTGCGCGTCGGCATGGACGCCCCGGCAGTAGATCCGCGTGAAGTCGCCAAGCAGCCTGGTGTCCGAGCGCGCCTTCGCATCGCTCACCTTCTCGGCGAAACGGTCCTGCATCCTGATCCACCCCTTGCGACGGGCCGGTGACGGTGCGATGTGGTTGTACTCCCGCGCGGTCCGGGGCACATTGACGTGTGTCAAACTCGGCACGGAATCGATCTAGGAGGAGCCGAGGGACCATGACCGGGACGCGTGCCGATGTACGCACCGCCCTGCGCGCCGTCCGTCTTTGGCGGACGGCCGACGACGACGCCGTGGACCTGATGGCCCGCGATGCCCGGGTCGAGGAGGTCGTGCGCGGGCGGGTCCTCGTGACCCAGGGGGACGTGGCGGACCGGCTCGGCATCGTGGTCCATGGATCGGTGAAGGTCTACAACCTGAGCGTGGATGGCCGTGCGCTCACGTTCGAGAAGGTCGGCAGCGGCGAACCCTTCGGGGCGATCGCCGCACTCGCGGGGTCGCGCTACCCGGCGACGGTCGAGGCCGCGACCGACGCCACGATCGCTTGGCTGCCGCGCGAAGCGCTCTTCAGGCTGCTCGAGGGCGATCCCGCTCTCGCGCGCACGCTCGTGGCAGACCTGGCCGGACGCGCCGTGAACCTGACCGCGGTCGCGGCGACGCAGAGCCTGGACGTCCCCTCGCGGCTCGCTGGCTACCTGTTCCAGCGCTCGCTCGAGGTGGGCCGCACCACGCCTGTGGGACTGGTCGTCGACCTGGGCATGAGCAAGGGCGATCTCGCGTCCGCGCTGGGCACAGTTCCCGAGACCCTGTCACGCGCGCTCGCCCGCCTGCGCGATGACGGCGTTCTCGAGGTGCGGGCACGCGACGTCGTCGTCAAGGACGTCGGCGCGCTCGCCCGACTGGGAAGCGGTTTCGAGAGGTAGCGCTACTCGCCCGCGGCGTGCTTCGCGTGCTCGGCCCTGGCGGCCTGCGCGCCCTTCTCCAGCGTACCCGCGAGCAGGAAGCCCCACAGCAGGATCGCGGAAGCGACCATCTCGCCGGCGTACAGGAAGCCGGTGCCGCCGAGCCGGGCGAGCGACCCCGCGCCGGCGATCATGAGCGTGCCGATGATGATGAGCACGTTGGCCCACACCCGGTACCGGAACGCAGGCTTTGGCCAGAACTTGATGATGGACAGAACGCTGCCACCGAGCAGGAACAG
Organism: Coriobacteriia bacterium; assembly: GCA_036508875.1. Lineage (GTDB taxonomy): Bacteria > Actinomycetota > Coriobacteriia > Anaerosomatales > PALSA-660 > PALSA-660. The sequence continues at coordinate 10,994 of DATCGP010000056.1, forward strand.
CGAGCCGGGGATGTTGAACGGCAGCGACATCAGCCGCGGGAACGTCCCGCTGGCGCCGAGCCCGTTGCCGCCCACGATGATGCCGGCCTGCTTCAGCGCTTCAGGAACCAGCGTCACCGTCATGGTGCCGTACAGGAAGATCGCGAGGCACACGAGGTTGAAGCCGAGGTAGAGGTCGCCCCAGATGCGCTTCTTCGCGACGAGATAGACCGTCCCGTTGCCGAGGAATCCGACGAGGGACGCCGCCAGCACGATGTAGACGCGGTACAGCGACTGGTCCCAGCTGCCGGTGATACCGCTGTAGAACTCCATGATCGCCGCGACGGCGTAGAACAGGAACCCGATCGCCCACATGAGCTGGTGCATCTTGCGGCGCTCCACGTACTGCTTGAGCAGGAGCCCCACGTATACGAAACCGAGGAGGGCGGTGGCGAGCGGCCACGCCCAGTGCGACCAGATATCCATCAACGGCTCCCCTTCGGCTGTCCCCGCGTGCCTGCCCCAGCGTGTTCTGTTGTATCCGACACGGGGCGCGACGGCAAGCGGACTGAGCTTAGATGAAGTCTCTCTAATGTTCGCAGGGTTGGCACGCGCGTTGCTTTTTGTTCGGCAGAGGCTGGCGGCCTGCTCCTCCTCCCCCTCGGGGCAGGGATCGCCGCCCTCTATGAGACGAGACGCGCTCCCCCCAGCGCGTCTCGTTCAACGAAGTTGCTCCGGCCCGGTAGCGCCCCCTCGCTACCGGGCCGGGCGCGCTTTCGGCACCGGTGCGCTCGAGCGTGGCTCGGCTACAATCGGTGCGACCGCGTGACCGGCGGACTTCGGGGGCTTTCGTGGACGCGACCGAGCGCATCGTCAACCTGGCGTTCTACCTCGCTTCGGCACATCGTCCCGTCTCCGCGGCCGAGATCCAGGCCCACGTAGCGGGGTACTCCGCGAAGCAGTCGCCCGAGGCGTTCGGCCGGATGTTCGAGCGCGACAAGGAAGACCTCCGCGCTGCCGGACTCGTCCTCACCGTGGACCGCGACGACGTCGAGCGATACCGCCTCGACGAGGACGCGACGTTCGCGGGAACGGTGGCGCTCACGAGGGTGGAGGCGGTCGAGCTCCGCACGGCCGCGGCGGCGATGCTCGCCGACGCCTCGTTCCCCTTCACCGACGACCTGCGCCCCGCGATCGCCAAGGTCGTCGCGGCCGCGCACACTCCCGCCGGGCATGCCGGAGCTGTGCTTCCGTCGCCTTCGGCCGACGAGGCGCCTGAGGCACAAGGAGCTGCGGTGGCGGAGCTGGCCGCCGCGGTCGCCGCGCGCAAGCGGGTGGGCTTCGGATACACCGGCGCGCAGGGGCGTGGCTCGCAACGCGAAGTGGAGCCCTGGGGGTTGTTCGCGCGCGATGGCCGCTGGTACCTCGTCGCCTTCGACCCCGGAAGCGACGGCGTCCGGATCTTCGCCGTGTCCCGCATGACCGGGCTCTCCGTGGCGCCGAGGCCGAAGACCCCTGACTTCGAGGCCCCGGTGGGCTTCGACGTGACGAGCTACATGCTGATGCCGTTCCAGTACGGTCCCCGAGCGGTGGACGCGACGCTGCGCTTCAACGGCCCCGCGGCGCTCCGGGCGCAAGCGCTCGTCGCCGGGCAGGGCCGCTTGGCCCCGGAAGCCGCCGGCCGGTACGCGTGGACCGTGCCGGTCGCCAGCGAGGAGCTCCTCGCCCGCTGGATCGTGGCGCACGGACCCGGCATCGAGGTGGTCGCGCCGCCGAGCCTCGCCGCCCGCGTGCGTGACGGCCTTGCGGAGGTGGTCCGCATCCATGCCTGACGATACCGCGGCGCTCCGGGCACGCAGGCTGCTCACACTGGTGCCGTTCCTGCGGGAGCAGCGCGCGATCCCGATAGCCGAGCTGGCCGAGGCGGTCGGCTCGGACGAGGCGCAACTCGCCGCCGACCTGACGGTGCTGTCGGTGTGCGGCGGCGATGAGCGCGACCCGGCCCAGCTCGTCGGTGTCATCGTCGAGGACGGTGTGGCACAGGTCGTCGCGGACCTGCCCGCGCTCGAACGCCCGGTGCGCCTCACGCAGGCCGAGGCCCGGGCGCTCGTCACCGCGCTGCAGGCGATCGGCACGGCGCCCGATTCCGACCTCGCGGCCAAGCTGACCGAGTTCGCCGGTCGAGCGGTGGATCCTGAGGAGTTGGCCTCCACGGTACGCGCGGCGTTCGCGCCGAGCGGACAGGCGGCGCTACTGGCCGCTCTCAGCGTGCATGCCGAGAACCACGTCGCCGCGCGCATCGCCTACATCTCCGCCACCTCGGGGGCCGAGACGTCACGTGTGGTCCACCCCTACGCGCTGTACCGCTGGCGCGACGTGTGGTACCTCGTCGCGTTCTGCGAGACGACCGGCGAGGAGCGGACGTTCCGGGTCGACCGGATCACGGGCGTGGCGACGACCGGTGTGCACTTCGATCTCCCCGCGGGGTTCGTCGCGACCGCGAGCCCGCTCCCGGACCTGGACGCCCTGCCGCGCGCCACGGTCCGGTTCTCCTCCGACGCGCCGGACCTCAACGAGCGCGACTGGCCCGGGGCGGTCTTCGTCCGGGCGGACGACGGATCGGTGACCGCGGAGGTCCCGTATGCCGGGGAATCCTGGATCTCTCGCGCGGTCATAGCGCGACTCGGAGAGGCCGAAGTGCTCGAGCCCGCCCATCTGCGGGTCGCCGTCGCCGACTCGGCACGTAAGATGCTCGAAGAGGCGGCCGGCTAGCGGCCGCGCACGCCACGCTCGGGACGCATAACGGAAGAGGCACCATGGCAGGGCTCGACACCGATCCGCTCAGGCAGGCGCCCCGCCCGCACGACGGGCAGGCGCGCTGTCGCGTGTGCACCGATTCGGACGCCTCGGCCGAGCACGAATGGTGCGCCGCGGTCTCAGGGCTCGTCTGCCGATCGTGCTGCCAGCGCATCCTGCTGAACGATCTCGGGCGCGTCATGGCCGTGGCCGCCCGCGTCGTCGCCCTCGGCGACGACGCGGGCGACGACCTTGGCGCGTGTGCCACGTGCGAGCGGGGAAGGCGATGGCTGGCGCGCAACGCGTTGGGGCTGACCGACAGCCGGAGGATGCCGAGCTAGCTCGGACGCGAGGGGTCGCGTCGGAACGGTGACGGACGTCGCCCTACCGCCCGAAGCGTTCCCTCACCCGCGCGATGAGCTCGTCGGTCGGCAGCAGTTCCACGTCGCTCACCGGCAGCGCTTCGACGAACCGCCGCGCGTATCCCTTCCCGGCCGACAGCCGGCCGTCGGCGATCACCACGCACCCCTCGTCCGTTGAGCTGCGCACCAGCCTGCCGGCCGCCTGCTTGAGTTCCAGCACCGCCTCCGGCAGGTAGAAGTCGTCCCACGCTCGCCGGCCGAACCTGTCCTGGCGCTCCTCGTAGAGCGGGTCGCGAACGCGCCCGAACGGCAGCCGCGCGATGACGACGCAGCGCAGCGTGTCGCCTTTGGCGTCGAACCCCTCCCAGAACGACTTGGTCGCAAATAGCGAGAGCCGCTCGTCCGCGAGGAACTCGTCCCGGATCCGCTTGTTGGAAGCGCCGCGCCCCTGCAACAGCAGGCGAAGCCCCCGCTCCTCCAGCGGACCCGAGAGCCGGTCGTACAGCGCCTCCATCTCCCGCTTGCTCGTGAACAGCGTCAGTACGCTGCCTCCCATCGCCTCGTGCAGCCCGAGAAGCAGCCGCTCCAGCGCCGGCAGGTGGGAGGAGCCCCGGGGCTCGGGCATGTCGCTGGGCACGAAGACCGCCATCTGCCGGTCGAAGTCGTAGCTCGACTCGAGCCGCAGCGAGTCCCACGCGCCATCCCCGAGCCTGTCGAGCCCGACGGTGCGTGCGAAGTGGCTGAAGTCGTTGCCGGTGGCCATCGTGGCCGACGTGAACACAACGGAGTGCGTGTCGGGATAGAACCGCTCGAGCAGCGCGCTGCCAACGTCCAGCATCGAAGCGCACACGGAGTCCCGCCGGTCGTCGCGCTTCTTCGAGACCTGCACGCTGTAGACGAACGACTCGTCGGCGCCGTCCAGGACCGCCTCGAGCCCGCCCAGCTGTTCGCTCAGACGCGAGAGCAGTCCCGCGAGGTCCGCGCGGGAGTCCACGAACTCGTCACCGGCCTCCTCGAGCACCGTGACCAGGTCGCGCCCGAGCCCGAGGATCGCCTCGAGCCGCCGGGCGAGCGAGTGGCCCACGCCCGCGGCGACGCTCCATTCCGTATGGTCGCGCAGCTCCGCGGTGACCCGCAGCTCCGCCGAGTCGTAGCCATCCTCCTCGACACGCAGGTCCTTGAGGAAGTCGAAGAACGAGCCCGCGATCGTGACGGTGGTGGCGACTTCGGTGCGCATCCGCGCGGCAAGCTGCTCCACTCGGTCTGCGAGGTGCTCCGCGCCGGTCTTGTGCGCGCGGGTGCGCACGCGCGCACGGACCGCGTCGACCGCCCCGCCACGCCCCTCGGTGTGGAGGGCGCCGAGCAGGGCGGTGAGCACCCGGTGGTCGGCCGTGACCGACAGCTGCTTTCGCGCTTCCGCCTCGGCCGCGTGAGCCTCGTCCACGATCCAGTAGCGCAACGGAGGAAGGATGCCCCCGGCGGCCGCGCGGTCCCGGAACAGCAGCGCATGGTTCGTGACCACGATGTGCGCTCCCACCGCGCGCCTGCGCACGCCGTGCAGGTAGCACAGGTTCGGGTAGAAGCGGCACCGCTTCCGCGTGCAGTCCTCCACGGAGCAGCCCACCCTGCGCTTGCTGTCGCTGGTCCAGTGCAGGTTCACGGAGTCCAGGTCGCCCCACGGCGACTGAGCCACCCATGCCAGCAGCGCCGCCAGGTTCGCGACCTCTTCGCCAGCCAGCTCGTCCTGTTCCAGCTGCCGGTCGATCTTCCGCAGACAGGGATAGTGCTCGTAGCCCTTCAGCGCGACGTAGCGCAGCTCGCCGCCGAGAGCAGCCGCCAGCTTGGGCAGCTCGGCGTGGACGAGCTGGTCCATGAGCGTGTTCGTCTTGGTCGCCACGCCGACGCCGAGCCCGTTCGCCATCGCGAACGTCGCCGCCGGCACGAGATAGGCGACCGACTTGCCGACGCCTGTGCCGGCCTCCACGGCGAGGTGCCGGCGGTTGGCGAAGGCGTTCAGGACCGCCTGGGCCATCGTGACCTGTTCCTCGCGGCTCTCGAACCCCTCGTACATCCGTCCTACGAGGCCGTCGGCGGCGAACTGCGCGAGCACCTCATCGGGATCGGGACAGACCAGCTCACGCTCGTCCGCGTCGGCGAGCCCCGGAAGCTGGTGCCCGCGCGTCGAGTCGGCCCGCAGGCGCCGCAGGTCGAGGGAACGTGCCTGCGATCGCGCCGCGGCCCCGCGCAGGGTGTCCCGCAGGTCCCACGCCGTCGACGGCGACAGGCCCACCACGGCGCCGAGCACCCCGACCGGCAGGTCGTCCAGCCCGGCGATGGCTATCCGCCATATCCGGAACATCGCCTCGACGTCGCCCGCGGCACGGTGGAACGGTTCCTCGATGCCGAACGCCTCCGCGAGGTCGCGCAGCCGATGGCTTCGCAGTCTCGGGAGCGCCACGCGCGCGAGCTCGAGAGAATCGAGCCACCGGTTCGGAATCGAGACGCCCGCGCGCGCTGCGGCGTCCAGCAGGAACGTGCGGTCGAAGGAAGCGTGGTGCGCGACGATGTCGCGACTTCCCACGACCTGCACCACCTCGCGCACGACCACATCGATCGACGGGGCGCCTTGAAGCAGTTCTTCGTCGATGCCGGTCAGCAGCGTGGTGTCGTGCGGGACCGAGCGCCCCGGATCGACGAGCGACGAGTAACGGGCGATCACCTCGGCACCGCGGGCCACGAGGACCGCCACTTCGATGATGCGGTCCTTCCTGGGGTCGAACCCGGTGGTCTCCAGGTCGAGGTACGCGATCTCGTCCTCGAGGCCGCCGCCTTCGGCGGCCAGCTCGGGCAAACGCGCATAGGCGGCGGCGACCTCGGCGTCGGTCCCCGGCGCGAGGTATGCGGCGAGCGCGTCGGGGACCGCGCAGAGCTTCGCGTGCGTCATGGCTGCGACGATAGCACGGGGCCCCGACACCGTTGCGGTGTCGGGGCCCCGACGGATGACGCTGGTGGTCAGGCGGCTACTTGGGCTCACCGGACACCGGGATGCGCTTGTCGACGAGCCACGTGCTGTTGGCCTTCACGAACGTCCAGGTCGTGTTCCAGATGCCGTTGGTTCCCAGGTCCTGACGAGCGACGACCGTGGCGTCCGTGCTGCCGCTGACGTCGGAGAAGATGCTGAACGCGGTCATGCCGTACATCTGCTCCTGCGTCTGCTGGAACGCGGCGACCGTCTGGCCCTGCTGGCTCGCGGCGGGCTGCATCTTGAATGCGACGTCCCACTTCTTGTCCAGGATCGCCTGGTAGTAGGCGGCCACGAACGCCTTCGGCGTCTGGGACGACGGCACCTTCGTAGCGGTCGCGGCATCGAAGCCGATGCTCGAAGAGGACATGCCCTGCTGTGACGTCGTGGTCGGAGCCGAGGCTGCGGGGGTGTTCGAGGTCTGTGCCGTCTGAGCGCCGTTGTTACCGTTGAGACTGAGTATGACGACACCGACGAAAGCAACCAGCAGGACGACGACCGTCGCTGCCAGGATCATCACGGTGCGGTTCGTGTTGTTCTCCGCCATTGTGTTATCCGATCCCTTCACTTCTGTGTGCTTGCCTGAACTGGCGCGGGTGCGCCCGTGTAAGGATATACGCAGCTCGCGGCATCGTACAGGCGCGGACGGCGCTACACTCGTGCCGTATGACGACCGGTGTGACGTGCAGGTTCGCAACTGCCGTGCCGAATCGCTCAGGAGACCCTTTCGAAGGAGACGGACGTGGCGCGCGTGCACAGCGTGTTCGAGGTGATCGGACCGGTCATGATCGGTCCGAGCTCGTCTCACACCGCAGGCGCCGTCCGGCTCGGCCGGCTGGCCCGTTCCGTCTTCGGCGAGACGCCCGTGTCCGCCCGGATCACGCTGCACGGCTCGTTCGCGTCCACAGGGCGCGGCCACGGCACCGACCTGGCGCTCGTGGCGGGCCTGCTCGGCTACGCCCCGGACGATCCCCGCATACGGGTCGCGGACGCTGAGGCGCGAGCGGCCGGGCTGGCCTTCACCTTCTCCGACGACGACCTGGGCGAGGTGCACCCGAACACGGCCCGGATCGGCATGACCGGCGCCGACGGCAGGACGGTCACGGTGCAGGGGTCCTCGATCGGCGGCGCCGACGTGATACTCACCGGCATCGACGACTTCGACGTCGCGATCACCGGCGAGCTTCCTGTGCTGGTCGTCGAGCACCACGACCAGCCGGGGGTCATCGCCTCGGTCTCCGCCATCCTGGCGCAGCACGGCGTCAACATCGCGAGCATGGAGGTCTCCCGCGAGCGGCGCGGAGCCCGGGCGCTCATGATCATCGAGACCGACCAGCCGGTGGCCGCGGGCACGGTCGAGGTTGTCACCGCAGCCGACGCCGTGGCCAGCGTGCGCGCTGTCCCCTCCGTCTGACCGCTGTGCCTACACCAAGTCGTCGCCGCGCGGACAGGTCCGCGAACCGCACGATGCGCACGCGCCCGAACACGACGTGATCAGGAGCGCGCGACATCTGGGGCAGCGGATCTCTCCGATGGCCACCGCAAGGCCGCACACGGGACAGGAGCGCTGCGCGTCGCGGAGCGGCGCGCCCGCGGCCGGCTGGCCGCCACACACGTCTCCCGAGCCGCTCTCGACGTCCTTGTCAGCCATCACACGCCTCCGAACAACCGGATCACCTGGTGAACGATCCCGCCGAGCAGGAAGGCCGACCCGAGCGAACCCGCGAACAGGCCGATGAGATAGCGCCAGCCCCGTTCCTTCAGCACGACCAGAGCGCTCGCCATACACGGCACGAACAGCGTGATGGTCACCATGGCCACCAGCATCTGCGAGCCCACGAGGTGCATCGAGAAGAAGCCGGCGGCGCCGAAGTCGCGCCGTATGAGACCCATAACGAACGCGGTCGCGGTATCGGGGGGCAGGCCGAGCCATCCGGAGATGAGCGGCTGGGCGGCCATGATGATCCACGCCAGCACACCCGTCACCTTGAGCAGCCCGAGGAAGAGCGTCCCTCCGACGAAGAACAGCGTCACCTCCCGCATGAAGCCCCATACCTTGACGCCCGTCTTGCGGGCGATGTTGTCGAGCCGTGGGAGCCGGAGCGTGGGCAGGTCGATGAGCAGGCTCGTCGACTCGCCGGGAACGAGCTTGTTCAGTGCGGTCCCGAGCGCCACGAACACGGCGAGCAGGATCAGGAAGTACGCCACCGTGTACATCGGCTGGACGGTCGCCATCAACGCCGCCACGATCCCCAGCTGGGCCGAACACGGCACCGCGATCGCCATCAGCGTGGTCGCGATGAAGCGCTCGCGCCGACTGCCGAGGATCCGAGTGGTGAGCGTCCCCATCGTCACGCAGCCCAGACCGAGGATGAGCGGGATCACCGCCCTGCCGTTGAGTCCCATCGAGCCCAGGGACCGGTCCGCGAGCGCGGCGATCCTGGGCAGGTAGCCTGTGTCCTCGAGCAGCGACAGCAGGAAGTAGAAGCCGGCCACGAGCGGCAGGATCACGCCCAACAGGGTCGCCGGGGTCATCGTGAGTATCCCGAACTGCCCTGCGAGCAGCTCGAACACCGGCGAGCCGGGCGCGAACGCATGCCCGACGATCCCTTGGACGAACGGGTACCACTGACCCTCGAAGATCGAGCCCTGGAGGAACCCGACGAGGTTCCCGGCTATCCACTGCCCGACCACCAGGTACATCACGCCCAGAAGCGCGATGAGCATCGGTATGCCGGTGAGCGGGTGCATCATCCACATGGAGACCTTCGCTTTGAACGACGCTCCGCGGATCTCCTCGCGCACGACGTGCCCCGCCAGATCGTCGACGCGCGAGCGGCGGCGGGTGTAGATCTCATCGCGCATCGTGCCCGCCCTGACTCCATGGCGTTCCGCGACCGCCGCGTCGCCCTCGAGGAAAAGCAGAGCCTCTGCACGGTCCGGAACCAGGACCTGCGCCTCCACCAGCGGTCCGAGCAGTTCGGGGTCGGGGTGTCCGGGACGCGCGCGATCCAGGGCGGCCTTCAGCTCGCTGATGCCCTTGCCCTGCACCGCGACGGTCTCTATCACCGGCACTCCGAGCAGGTCCTCGAGAAGGTCGCGGTCGATCGCCACGCCCGCGCTCCGCGCCTCGTCGGCCATGTTGAGCGCCACGACCATCGGGATGCCCATGTCGGCCAGCTGCAGCGTGAGGAAGAGGTCCCGCTCGAGGTGCACGGCGTCGACGACGTTGACGATGCGCCCGGCGAACAGGATGACGTCGCGCGCGACCGTCTCTTCGTCGTTGAAGGAGGAGACGCCGTAGACTCCGGGCGTGTCCAGGACGTCCAGGTCGCCGAAGCGCCCGCGCGTCAGCTCGACTGTGGTGCCGGGGAAGTTCGAGACGTCGACGTAGGTTCCGGTCAGCGCGTGGAAGACGACGGACTTGCCGACATTCGGGTTGCCCACGAGCACGATGGAGTCCCGCCCGGTGGGCGTGTCGCCCCCGGGCTGCCAGCGGGCGGCCATACGCTCGCTACTCCGTCGCTGTCGCCGCGCGGACGCCTATGCGGCGCGCGAGCTCGCGTCCCACGGCGATCTCCTGGCGTCCGGCCCGCAGCACGATCGGCCCGGCGGGTATGCGAGTGATGCACGCGACGCAGGCCCCTTCGGACATGCCGAACCTCAACGCCGTCACCCGCGCGCCCTCATCGTCCACGCTCGTGACCACGAACCGGTCGCCTGCGCGCGCATCGGCCAGCGTGCACCGCGCGCACGGTCCGCTGCCGTCGATCTCTTCGCGCCACTCCGCCATCTCCGGCTCCATATTCCCTAGGCCTCCCGCTGTTCAAGCTTCTGACCTGCAGTCTTAGTGTGTGCTAATTCCTACCGATACCGTAGACTAACAGCGTCAGCGCCCTGCGTCAAGCCTGCGCCCCCGGGGCTCGGTGCTACCATCGAGAACGCCGGGGCACCGCCCCCGCGCACTCACGGATCCGGAGGAAGAATGTCGTATTCGCACATGTCGGACCTGGTCGCGGACGCGATGGCGAGCGGCTCGCTCGGCGAGGCGGTCATAGCCCGCGAATGCGAGGAGACCGGCGCGTCCCGCGATGACGTCCTGGCCCGCTTTCTGGACGCCCTCGACGTCATGGAGGCCTCCGTCGAGGCGGGCCTGCGCGGCGACGCGCGGTCGCGCTCGGGGTTGGTCGGCGGTGACGCCCGCCGGGTGGCCGAGGCAAGTCACGCTCTAGCCGGCGACACGCTTGCTCGTGCCATAGCAGCTGCGCTCGCGGTGGCCGAGGTCAACGCCTCCATGGGCCGCATCGTCGCAGCCCCCACCGGCGGCGCGTCCGGGGTGCTTCCCGGCGTGCTGTTGGCCGTAGCGGAGTCCGTGGGCGCCGGCCGCGAGCGCGTAGCGCTCGCGTTGGCAGCCGCCGGCGGCGTCGGCGGCGTGATCGCCGCCAAGGCATCGCTTTCCGGCGCCGCCAGCGGCTGCCAGGCCGAGATCGGCGCCGGCGCCGCGATGGCTGCGGCGGCGGCGGTCGAGCTCGGCGGCGGGACGCCCGGGCAGGCGGAACACGCTGCGTCGCTGGCCCTCCAGGGGCTGCTCGGCCTCGTGTGCGATCCGATTGGTGGCCTCGTGGAGGTCCCGTGCGTGGCGCGCAACGCGACCGCCGCGGGCGTGGCTCTCGCCGCCGCCCAGATGGCGCTTGCCGGCGTCGAGTTCCCGGTCCCGTTCGACGAGGTCGCCTCGGCGATGGGCTCGGTCGGCAGAAGCCTGCCGCCGTCGCTGCGCGAGACCGCTCTCGGCGGCCTGGCCGTCACGCCGACCGGCAGGCGGCTCGCCTCTTCGCTCTGAGAGCAACGGACACACGAAGGCCCCCGGGAGATCCCGGGGCCTTCTCGCGCTAGCCAGCCGGACGGCCGGGCTCTACTTCTTGACCTTGTTGTAGAACGACTGATCGACCAGCTGTGAGTAGCTGTACGGCTTGACGAAGTAGCCGGCCTTGGTCATGTAGGAGACGACGTCCTTCATGAAGACCGGACTCGCCTGCGGATCCACGTCGATCAGGTTCGCAGCGGTCGCGATCACCGGGGCGCCGAAGTACTTCTGTCGTCATTCGGTGTACGTGTCGAGGAGCGGCTGCTTGTGGTCACCCACCGTCAGGGCCTGCTGGGAGGCGTCGTAGTCATGGCCAAGAGCACTCCAAGCGTGACCATCCCTCGTGCACGCACAGTTGTCCCCTGTCCCTGGCCCATCCCGTAGCGAGCTTTCTCGCGCGGGAGAGAGTAGCGCGAACGGTGCCAATCCGCTGTCCTTGCACGAACTCAAGCCGCTGGTCACGCACAGGCACGATCGGATATGCAGGGAGGCCCGTCCCTGCATACAGGGACGGGCCTCACGCATGATGCGCGTTGGATCGGCGGGAAACCCGCGGGGGTCCGCCCCGTGCTTCACGACCTTGTCGTAGAAGCTCTGGTCCACCAGCTCCGAGTACTTGTATGGGGTCTTGAACTAGCCGCACTTGACCATGTAGTCGTACACACCCTGGAGGAAGACCGGGTTCGCCTGAGCGTCGATCCCCTTGGGCAGGGCCACGTTCACCGGAGGGCCTGAGTACTTCGTCTTGTACGCGGTGAGCAGGTCGAGCGCGGACTGCTTCCAGTCGCTGGTCTTGAGCGCCTGCTGCACCGCGTCGTAGTTCTGCCGTACGACGAGCTGGACGATGTCCGGGTGCTTCTCCACGATGTCCCGGCGCACGATCAGCACGAACCTCGGCTGCTTGCCGCCCCAGACATCCTCGGTGTTCCCGATCGCTTTGAAGCCGAAGTCCGTCTGCAGCTGCTTGACATACTTGGACCGGGCGAAGGCGGCCGAGAAGTTGCCGGTCGTGAGCTCTTGCAGGATCGAGGCAGGCCACGACATCAGGATCTTGACCGTGCCGCCGGCCGACTCGGTGGCCATCCCGACCTTCTTGAGCATCTCGTTGAATGCGGCCTCGGTGCTGAAGCTCGGATTCATGATCCCGACGACCTTGCCGTCGGGATCCTTCAGTGTCTTCACAGCGGGCGCGGCGAGCAGGTCGGTGCCCTCAGTGGCCGACGCGTCGACGATCACGTAGTCATTCCCGACCCTGTACAGCTCCTGCTGTCGGGACTCGTAGCCGCTCCAGAGCTCAGGGAGCTGGTCCATCGGGACCCACGCGAAGTCGTAGTAGCCGAGGTAGATGTTCGGCAGGATCTTGTTGTCGCCGTCATCGTCGATCTTGACGAACTTGTAGCCGGTGCTGGCGGCGGCTGCATTCAGCGTCCCGCCGTTCTTGTCGAACATGTAGTACGCGGCCGGGTTCACCGTGGAGATCGACGTCGAAAGGAACTTGAACGTCTTGGGGTCGGACGCGGGGTAGACGCGGTCGAGGATGCCCTGGTCCTTCTCCGGCTTGAACCACTTGTTGTCGGACGGCTCGCCGTCCATTTTCGCGTGCGGGTAGTCGGCCGGGTTGTAGACCGGACCGCCGTCCAGGTAGAGCTTGGTCTTGCCGACCATGATGAACGCTTCGGCGCCCCTAGTCATCTCGGTCGCTCCGGGGGTCGCTGGCGCCTGGGTCGACGCGGGCGCACATCCCGCCACGACCATGAGCGCCAGGATCATCAAAGCGAACAGTGGTGCCAAACGTCTCATGTCTCACCCCTTCAGAGTCTTCCGTCTGCTTGCGGTAGCTCACCTCGAGTGGTACAGCGGCGCGCCCAGTGGAGGATACCGAGAGCCGCACGCGCCCTGGTACGGCCCCGGTCCGAGGCGATGGCTCGCACAGGAAGCCCGATTGCCGCACACCGCCGTGCGGTGTACGCTGCTCGACGCGAGAGGGAGTAGCGCCCGCACGGAAGTGCGGGGGCAGGCCGACAATCTCGGGCGCATCGCGCCCCGGCCCTGCCGCCACCCCACAGGTGATTGCGAGACTCTCGGCAGCGGGTACCGTCGATCTATGGCGGTGTCCGCTGCCGAGAGTCTCTTTCTTTGGAAGGGGCACGGAGAGCCATGAGCGACGACAGGCGCGCTGCTTCCCTCTACCACGTCAGGACCGCGAACGAGGTCATCGCGGAGCTGGGCAGTGACGCGGACGCCGGCCTCAGCGCGCACGAGGCGCTGCTGCGGCACGAGCTCTTCGGTCCCAACGTCCTGCGGGCCTCCACGAGAACGCCGCCGTGGAGGCTGTTCCTGGGGCAGTACAACGACTTCATGATCTGGGTGCTCCTTGCCGCGGTCGCCGTCTCCGCCTTCGAGGGACAGGTGGTCGAGGCGGTGGCGATCGGCGCGATCCTGTTGCTCAACGGCGTTCTCGGCTTCGTCCAGGAGTTCCGGGCGGAGAAGGCGCTCGAAGCGCTCGAGCAGATGTCCGCCCCGGTCGCGACCGTCGTCCGCGACGGACGGGAGAGCGACATCCCCGCCGTCGAGCTCGTCCCCGGTGACGTGGTCCTGCTGGAGGCCGGTGACCGCGTACCCGCGGACGGGCGGCTCATCGAAGCGGTCGTGCTCAGGATGGAGGAAGCGTCGCTCACCGGTGAGAGCATGCCGTCGAGCAAGGTCGTCGGGGTCGTGGAGGACCCGGAGGCGGCGCTCGGTGACCGCGTGAACTCCGTGTTCGCCGGGACTTCCGTCGCGGTGGGTCGCGGCCGCGCGGTAGTGACCGCCACCGGACAGGCGACCGAGATGGGCAGGATCGCCGACCTTCTGGACGCGCAGGAGGACTCCAAGACGCCGCTTCAGGACGAGCTGCGTCGCGTCGGTCAGGTCATCGCCGTCATGGTGCTCGCCATCGCGGCCCTCGTGTTCGTCGTCGAGGCATGGCGCTCGTTCTCCTCCCCGGACGGGCCCTCGATCACGACGGCTCTGCTCGTGGCCATCTCGCTGGCCGTCGCCGCCATCCCGGAGGGGCTCCCGGCGATCGTGACCGTCGCCCTCTCGCTCGGCGTTCGCAAGATGGCCGGCCGAAACGCGATCATCAGGCGGTTGCACGCCGTTGAGACGCTGGGGTCCACCAGCTTCATCTGCTCGGACAAGACCGGCACTCTGACCCGCAACGAGATGACTGTTCGCCGCATGCTGGTGGGCGTGGACGCCGCCTGTATCACGCCGGACTTCGCCTTCGCGCCCGACGACCAGGAACCGATGCATGCCGATCGCGAGCTGCTGCTCGGCATCGCCGCATCGTGCAACGATGCGCACTTCGGGGCGGATGGCGCGCTCCTTGGGGACCCGACCGAGACCGCCCTGATCGTCGCGGAGCGCGGGCTCGCTGCCGACCCGGTGCGGCTGCTCCGCATCGCGGAGGTGCCGTTCGACTCGCAGCGCAAGCGGATGACGACGGTCCACGAGACCGCCGACGGCCGCGTCGCCTACGTCAAGGGCGGCGCGGACGTGCTGTTCGACCTGTGCACCCGCGCCCTGATCCGCGGGGATGTGGTCGACCTGACGCCGGAGCTGCACGAACGCCTCCACGCAGCGAACGAGTCGCTCGCCGCGGCCGGCTATCGCACTCTGGCCTTCGCGTATCGCGAACTTGAGCCCGACGAGGACGTCATCGATGAGGGCGTCGAGCGCGACCTGGTCTACGTCGGCGTGATGGGGCTGCTCGACCCGCCGCGCCCGGAGGTCGCGGCCGCCATCGAGGAGTGTCACGCCGCCGGCATCAACGTCGCGATGGTCACCGGCGACCATGCCCTGACCGCACGCGCGATCGGTACGGAGATCGGGCTCCTCGAAGGCCATCGCGTGCTCACAGGCGCCGAGATAGCGGGCATGACCGACGACGAGCTGGCTGACGTAGCGGAAGACGTGCGCATCTACGCGAGGGTCGACCCCGAACACAAGCTGAGGATCGTGGACGCGCTGAAGCGTCGCGGGCACGTCGTCGCGATGACAGGGGACGGCGTGAACGACGCTCCTGCGCTGAAGCGGGCCGACATAGGCGTGGCGATGGGGCTCATCGGCACCGACGTCAGCCGCGAGGCGGCCGACATGGTGCTCGCGGACGACAACTTCGCCACGATCGTCGAGGCGGTGCGCCAGGGCCGCGTCGTCTTCGACAACCTGCGCAAGTCGATCCTCTTCCTGCTGTCGTGCAACATCTCCGAGGTCGCCATCGTGTTCTCCGCGGCGCTGCTGTTCGCCGCGCCCGCGCTGCTCCCCCTCCAGCTGCTGTGGATCAACCTGGTGACGGACGGACTCCCCGCCCTTGCTCTGGGCGTCGACCCGGGCTCGCCGCGCGTGATGGAGCGCAGGCCTCGCGGTGCCGGTGAATCGATCCTGAACCCGAGACGCCGGTTCGATGTCGTGATGCAGGGGCTGCTGATCACGCTCGGAGCGCTGATCATGTTCATCGGCTCCAAGACCGGATGGATCCCTACGGATAGCGCCGCGCACGCTCAGACGATGCTCTTCACGACCATGGTGCTCACGCAGCTGCTCCACGCGTTCAACTTCCGGTCGGAGAGCCGGTCGGTCTTCCGGCTCGAGTCGCTTCGGAACCGCTGGCTCGTCATGGCGTTCGTCGGCTCGATGGCCCTGCAATCGGCGGTCATCTACATCCCGGCGCTCCAGCGCGTGTTCAGCACCCAACCCCTGGGGCTGCGCGACTGGATCGCCGTGGTATTTGCATCGTTGGTGCCCCTTGTTGCCATCGACGTGATGAAGGTCGTGCGCGCCCGGAGTACCAGCCGCTGACACTCTCCTGCACCCCGCTCGTCGGGCACTTGCCCCGCAAGGGCAGCGATTCCGTACGATGAGCGGGTGATGGCGACGAGGGGCGCCCGGCGAGTCGTCCCGCAGGCCGAGGGGGAACGGGTGGACGGAGTGTCCGAATCACGGTCCCGCATCTGGCGACGCTGGATCCCGGACTCGATCGGCGCCCGCCTCATGTTGACCGGGGCGGTGCTCGCCATCGCCATGACCGCTGCCACGATCGGGATCGACATCTGGCTCGTCTCGTCCCAGGTCGACGCGTGGGCGCGAAGCGACTTCGCCACGAGCTTCCGGGGGGTCGACTCCCTGCTCGCTCTCGAAAGCGGCGACATCCGGACCAGCGTGGACAGGGTGGCCACGACCCCCGACTTCCAGAGTCTGGTCCAGGCGTCGGATCCCGTCGGCTTGGCATCGCGCTACAGCCACATCTTCCGGTCGGACACGATCGGCTACGCGGTCGTCGCCCTCGACTCATCGGGCGCCGTTCTGACTTCGAGTGCCAGCACCTCGGATGTCGAGACGCTCGCGGCTCTGGCTCGAGCGAGCCTGTCCAAGGAGACGACCGGCCTCGTCTCTCTGGGAGGGACGACGGCCGTCGTCTATGGCCGTCCCGTGCCGGCGGTGGGCACATCGGAGACGGTCGGATACCTGATCGCAGTGCGCCTGTTCGGCGAGAGCCAGGCCATCCAGTTCGCGACCGTGACCAGCCCCATCAGCGTCTCGATCGAGCCCTTGGGGTTCCGGCCCGAAGGAGTGTCGCTGACGGACCAATCCGTGGGCGCGGTCACGTTCAGCTCGGGCGCCACCGCGGGAGCAGCGATCGCCGTACGCGACCTGCCCGCGATAGGCGGAGGCAGCGCCGGCGTCATCGAGCTGCGGAACACCGACCCCCGGGCCATGCGGGTGACGGACATCGCAGCGCGCTCCGCCCTCTTGTCGGGGGTCGTGGCGATACTCATCGGCATCGGGTTGGGAGCGTGGCTGACCGGCGTCATGCGCCGCCCCGTTCTCCAGATGAGCGAGCACCTGCGGACGCAGGGCTATCTCGCGGCGGAGGGCGTCGGTTACACCGCGGACGACATCTCGGAGGACATGACGCTGCCGGTGGAGTTCCGCGACTTGGGAACGGTCATGCATGAGATGCTGCAGCATCTGAACACCCGTCAGGCCGAACTGCGGAGCGCCATCCGCGAGGCGGAGTACGCGCAGGAGACGATGAGCGTCGTCGTCAACGAGTCGACGGAAGCCAAGCTCGTGCTGCAGGACGGCCGCATCGCCGCCGCGAACCCCGCGGCCGCGTCCACGCTCGGCCTTCCCGTGAGCCAGCTCACGGACCTCACCGCGTTCGAGGCGATGCACGGGGTCGAGATCCGGGGAGAGGAAGGTACCCACTACGACGCGGACGCTCTGGTCGAGCGCGCACTCGATGAGCCGATCACTGTGTCCATCACGGAGCCTGGGCGCCTCGAGCACTGGTACGTCGTGGACGCTGTCAGGGACGAGGACGACCCGCACCGCCGCACGCTCCTCACCGCTCGAGACATCACGGAAGAGCGACGCCTCTCGCTCATCAGGGCGGAGATCATCTCGATCGTCGGCCACGACCTCAGGTCGCCTCTCACTGTTGTGATCGGCTACCTCGACCTGCTGACCCGCCCGATGACCGAGGAGCAGCGGCTCAAGGCGATCGACACCGCCCGCCGCAACGCCGGCCGCATGGCCGACCTTCTGGAAGATCTCCTCACGGCCACGAAGGCCGAAGAGCTGCTCGCCCCATCCGCGCTGGTCCCGACACAACTCGTCGCTCTGGCCGAAGAGGTCGTCGGCTCGATGGGCCCGACGCATGCCGAACGGGAACTGCTGCTCGACGCGCAGTGCGACCCCGTGGTCCTCGGCGAGGAGAAGCGTCTGCGGCAGGTCCTCGTGAACCTGGTCACCAACGCCTTCAAGTACTCCCCCGACACCGACCCGGTCCTCGTGCGCGTCCGGTGCGATGAGAGCAACGCCTTCCTTGAGGTCGTGGACCACGGTCCCGGGATCCCAGCGGAGGATCGCGAGCACGTGTTCGAGCGCTTCGCCCGCCTCGCCACCACCGCGAGCCGCCCGGGCCTGGGTCTCGGCCTCTACATCGTGAGCATCATCGCGCACAACCATGGCGGCAACGCGGTCGTCGAAGAGACTCCGGGCGGCGGAGCGACCTTCAGCGTCAGCCTGCCGTTGGTCGGACACGTCGTCGAGGGCGAGACACGTCTGGACGCCTAGGCGGCACCGATCGATCCGCGCTCGCGGAACGAAGTCCGAAGACTAGCCCCGCCGCGCCTTCCAGCTCTCCAGACCGAGGCCTACGAGCCTTTCGCACAACTCCGGGAATCCGATCCCTGCGGCGGCCGCCGCGTCCGGGAGCAGGCTTGTCTTCGTCATCCCTGGGATCGTGTTCGTCTCCAGAAGGAACACCGATCCCTCAGGCGTGACGATCGTGTCCGAGCGCGACACGCCCGAGCACCCGAGCGCGCGATGCGCCTCGACGGCGAGGCGCTGGCACTCGATCCGCGCCTCCTCGCTAACTCCTGCCGGGATGATGTGCCGCGACATCCCCGGCACGTATTTCGACTCGTAGTCGTAGAAGTCGTGCACTGGGACGATCTCCAGTGTCGGGAGAGCCACCGGCTCGTCGTTCCCTATGACACCGACGGTGACTTCGACACCCTCTTCGAACCGCTCCACCAGCACGAGCGGGTCGAACCCGAAAGCGAACTCGATGGCGTCACGCAGGGATGCCGGATCGGCCACGATCGTCATGCCGACCGATGAGCCCTCGTTCGCGGGCTTCACAACGGTATGCGGCCCGAGGGCCGTGGTGATCCCCTCGATGTCGAACGGTTCGGAGCGGCGGACAACCTGGTAGGCGGGACTGGTGAGCCCGTAGGTCGCGTAGACGTGCTTCGTCATCACCTTGTTCATCGCAACAGCGCTGGCCATCACTCCGGAGCCGACGTACGGGAGGTCCAGCAGCTCGAGAAGCCCCTGGATCGTGCCGTCCTCGCCGAATCGGCCGTGCAGCGCTATGAAGACGACATCAGGGGCCGAGGTCACGATCCCGTCGATGAAGCCCGGCTCGCCCGTGTCGACCGTCGAGACCGCGAAGCCGCGGGACGCGAGCGCGGCCGCCACTTGGGCCCCGGTGTTCAGCGACACCTCCCGCTCGGCGGACCGTCCACCCAACAGGACGGTGACCCGCATCGGCTCCTTCTCACCCATCGCAGTTTCCCTTGGTCGTCTAGCCGATGACGCCGGCGTGGTGCAGGTCCAGCACGAGCAGTCCGACCCACCACAGGGCGACGCCGCCTGCGGTCCAGATCAGAGCCCGGGTCCAGATCGCGAGTCCGAGTCCGACCCGTTCATCTTGCCCGGCGCGCGACCGCGCGACGAGCCACACGACCAGACCTGTCACGAGACCGATGAATGCCAGCGCGGCTCCGCCCAGCACGAGGACCCCGTAGGCGATGCCGTCGGCGAAGGTCGCCGCCGGGGCGCGCCACAGCGCGATCACGGCAGCAAGGGTGAGGATCGCCCATGCGGCGTCGACGGCCCAGAACGGCGCCTTGGTCCACACCCTCCGCAGCAGCGGCTTCGGAGCCGCGGGCTCGACTTCCTCTTCGACCGTTTCGACAGGCTCTTCGGCAGCGGTCATGGAGGGCTCTTCGCCTTCCGCGGCCTGCGCGGCCTCTGCGTCCGCTTCCTCGGCCGTCTCTGAGCCGGCGAGCTCGGACACGAGCTCGTCGAGCGTGAGCGGCGGCTCGGGTTCGGCTTCCGCCTCGGACTGCGGCCGCGGCTCGGCTTCCGGCCGCGGCTCGGGCTCGGGGACCGCAACGGCCGCCGGCTGGGACGCAACGGCCGTATCGGGGATCTCCACGCCTTCGGCCGCCTCGATCTCCGGCTCGCTCGCGGTGTCGCTCATCTGTCTCCCCTTTGGATCGGATGTTGCTCTCTCGGCAGTCTATGCGAGCGCCAACGCGCACACAACGCGCGCCGCCGCACTCGGTCCTGGCGTCGGACTCCACAGGTTCTTCACATCATCGCAGGTCAAGGAGGGTAGACTAGTTTCCAAACCAAGGAAGAAGAGGTGCAATCGTGAGCGACTTCCAGACAGACTCCACCATACCCGTACCGGAACCGGTAGCGGCCTTGCAGAGCGACCCGGTTCCCGAGACGCCCGTGTCCGGATCGCCTGTGGAACCGGCCGCCGTGACGCCGCCCGAGGACAAGGTCCCCGCGTACGCGGGCGAACCCGTCGACGTTACCGTTCCCGTGCCTGCGCCCGCGCGCCCGCGACACACCGGACGCGTGTTCGTGATAGCGCTGCTGGTCGTCGTGCTCTCAGGGGCGGCCGGCGGGGCCGCTGGTTACTTCGCCGCCGGGTTCTCGGGCAGGAACACCGTCACCATGACCACGGTCGGCACCCCGCTGAGCATAAACGCCTCCGACGAGCCGATAGCCGCGGCCGCGGCAGTGGCGCTCCCGTCGGTCGTCAACATCGACGTCACGGGCAGCACCACCGTCGACGGGCTCCCGTCCGGCCATCCCGGCGTGCCTTCAGGAGGCACCGGCTCCGGCATCGCGTACAAGGCGGCCCCGGACGGCGGCACCTACATCCTCACGAACGACCACGTCGTGTCCGGCGCGACCAAGATCGTCGTCACCCCCGCGAGCGGTGACCGGGTGACCGCGACCCTGGTCGGCACCGATCCTCAGACCGACATCGCCGTTGTGAAGGTGCCGATCGCGCTGCCGCTGATCACGATCGGCGAGTCCGAAGGGATCGTCGTCGGTCAGACCGTCGTGGCCATCGGCTCACCGTTCGGCTTCCAGCACTCCGTGTCCAGCGGCGTGATCTCGGCCCTCCACCGTTCGATCACCACCGGTTCCTCGACCGACACGACCACGTCGGCGTACCCGCTCGTCGACGTCATCCAGACCGATGCCGCGATCAACCCGGGCAACTCCGGCGGCGCTCTGGTGGACCGTCTGGGTCGCCTGCTCGGGATCAACTCCGCTATCTACACCGACTCCGGCAGCAGCGCCGGCGTCGGGTTCGCCATCCCGTCCAAGACCGCCGTGCGCATAGCCGACGAGCTCATCGCGGGAGGCAAGGCGACGCACCCGTTCCTCGGCGTCGAGGGAATGACCGTGAGCGACGCGGAGGCGACGGCTGCCGGCCTGCCGAAGGCTGAAGGCGCGATCGTCCAGAGCGTCATCGCGGACACTGGCGCGGCCCGCGCCGGGCTGAAGAAGGGCGACATCGTCACTGCCCTCGACGGGCAGCCGATCCGCACGATGGACGACCTGATCCTGGCGGTCAGGCGCGCCCAGGTCGGCGACCAGGTCACGCTCACGGTGTGGCGAGACAAGGCGTCCATCTCGGTCATCATGACCGTCGGCGACAAGCCCGCCACGCTGAACTGAGCGGTGAGGCCCTCCTGCTAGAGTGAGGGCCATGGATCAGCGAATCGACATCGGCGGTCTGGACCGCGAAGCGATCGCGAGGCTCGTCGCCGAGTTGGGTCAGGCGACGTATCGCACGCGCCAGTTGGTGCGGTGGCTCTATGCGCGGCGCGCTGTTTGCTTCGAGGACATGTCCGATCTCCCGGCCGAGCTTCGCGCGGCGCTGATCGAGCGCTACTTCGTCGGCGCGGCGGAGACGGTCGCGAGACAGAAGTCGGCCGACGGCGCGCGCAAGTATCTCGTCCGGTTCCCCGACGGCGTCAGCGTCGAGACGGTGGGGCTCCCCGACAAGGACCGGCTGACCGTGTGCTTCTCCACCCAGGCGGGGTGCGCCATGGGCTGCAGCTTCTGCGCCACCGGCCGCGCTGGCTTCGTCCGGGACCTCAGCCCGGGTGAGATGGTCCGTCAGGTCATGCTGGTCGCCCACGACTTCGGCCACCGCGTCACGAACGCGGTGGCCATGGGCCAAGGCGAACCGTTCGCGAACTACGACGCCACTCTCGGAGCGCTGAGGTTCATGAACGCCGATGACGGCCTTGGTATCGGCGCGCGGCATCTCACCGTCTCGACGTGCGGGCTGCTTCCTGGCATCCGCCGCTTCTCGACCGAGCCCGAGCAGTTCACCCTCGCCGTATCGCTGCACTCCGCGGTAGGAGCCACCCGGCGTACGCTCATGCCGGGAGTGCGCGGGGTGAGCCTCACCTCACTTCGGCAGGCGATCGTCGACTACGCCGAGACGACCGGCCGGCGACCCACCCTGGAGTACGCCCTGATTGACGGCGTCAACGACACGCCGGCCGAGCTCGAGGCCCTCGTCGCGTTCGCGCGAGGCATGCTCGTCCACGTCAACCTCATCCCCGTCAACCCGGTCGCAGGAGCCGGCCTGAAGCGCGCCACCGCGTCACGGGCGCGGGCGTTTGCCGACACCATGGACGCCGTCGGCATCGAGTGCTCGATCCGGGTAGAACGCGGAGCCGACATCGACGCCGCGTGCGGGCAGTTGAAACAGGTGTTCCAGGAAGAGGAGCTCCCCGGCTCTTAGCGCGGGAGCCTGCGCGCGTGCGGATGCACCACCGGGCACAGCCCCCCTGAGACCGGGCAGTCTGCGCACAGCGACGGATCGTACGCCGGAAGCGGTGGGTACTGCGCCGCGCGCATCGCTTCGAACGCGCGCCCGATGCGTCCCACGACCCGCGCCCGATCGGCAGCCGTGAACTCGTAGTCCACTTCCTCGCACCCGGCCTCGACGTGGATGAAACGCATCCGCACCGACGAGACGCCCGACTCCAGCAGCGCGAGTGCGTAGATCTCAGCCTGCGCCTCGTAGCGGGCCCCTGTAGTGTCCCAGGTGGTCCCGGTCTTGTAGTCGAGCACGGTAGCCTCGTCGCCGCTGCGCAGGACGAGGTCCATCGTGCCTCGGACCACCCCTCCGTCGACACGGACGGCGAACGGGACTTCCGGCCTCCCGGACGCGACGAGCGGACCTATCCCAGAAGCGCGCACCGCGTCGACCGCGCAGCTCAGGCGTTCCAGCGACCGGCCGTCCAGGTGATTGCTCGCCGCGACACGGCCCAGACGCGCAGCGTCCACGGTCTCCCCCCGGGCGATGAGCTCCAACGCCGCGTGGAGCGCGGATCCGAAAGCCAGCGGGTCCTCGGCTTTCGGCACATCCAGCGAGCCGACTCGGAGCATCCTTTCCGCGAAGAACCTGTAGGCGCAGCGCTCGAACACCGCCAGCGCGGTGTAAGAGACCTCCTCCGGAGGCGGGATCGCCCCCGGCTCCCTCAGCAATGGACGCGGTGCATCCCTGGTGCAGGAGGGCCGGTCACGGAGACGGCCGGGCAGCAGCGGATCGAAGTCCGGAACATCCTCGGCGCCGATGATCGCGACCGACATCAGCCCCGCGAGACGCTCGCCTTGATGACGCGCGGCCTCTAGGACCCAATCGATGGCGGTGCCCTCCCGCGGCGTGCCCTCCGGATCGGTGGATCCCGCCAGAACGAGCGCTTGTTCGGCACGCGTGCAGGCCACGTAGAACACACGCTTGGCTTCCTCGAGGTCGAGACGCTTCTCCTCGTCCACGCTGGCGCTCCAGGCGTGGGAAGGCGCCGCCTTCACGCCCTCGACCGAACGCGGCCCCCGAGCCACGACGACGAGCCCGTCGCCTTCGGCGCCGAGCAGGAACGCCGCGTGGGCGTTGACGGCCCCGTGGCCCAGATCGGCCACCGCCACGACCGGGAACTCGAGGCCCTTCGCGGCGTGCACGGTCATGACGCGTACCGCGCCCGACCCTTCGACCGCGAGGGCCGCCGCGGGCTCGCGGCGCACGAACGTCTCCCTGTCGTCCAGATGGCGAAGGAACCCTCCCGGGTCGCTGGCGCCGGTGCGCTCGAACTCCGAGGCGAGCCGCGCCGCCTTGCGGACGTTGACCCAGGACTCGGGGCGCTCCAGAAGGCCTCCGCCGGGACCGAGTTCTGCCGTCGCATACAGGATCGCGTCGGCGAGCCCCACGCGGCCGCGCCGGTCGCGCAGCACACCCACCGTCGCCCGGATCGCCTCCGCACGGGCGAGGTCCGCGGGAGCCAGCCCCGCGTCCGCGCCCTGCCCGAGCGCGCTCCACAGCCCCGGACACTCGCCTCCGCGCGCGAGCGAGAGCGCCAGGAGCGCGTCGTCGCTGAGCCCGCCGAAGCCGCCCGCCAACAGCGCCAACACGCCTTCGTCGTCGAGCGGGTTCGCCAGCACGCGGAGCAGCGCGCGCACGTCAGCGTACTCGGGCGTTGCGTAGAAGCCTCCTGACGACGCGGCGATGACGTCGAACCCCGCCGCTTTGAGAGCGTCGACGTAGATCGGCATCGTGGTCGATGCGCGGGCAAGCACGACGATGTCGTCCGGGGTCGCGCTGCCGTCCGTGACCATCGCCCTGAGCCGCTGCGCCAAGGCCCGCGCCTCGACGCCCCTCCAGTCCTTGGCGGGACACCGCGTCTTGTCGACGACGATCGCCTCGACGCGTGGCTCCCCTTCGGCCCATGTCACGCCGCTGTCCCGGCTCGCGCCGCTCTCGAGCGTCAGATAGTCGTCACCGAAGAACGCGGGCGCGCCGAACAGCTCGTTGAACGCCGCGAGCAGCTGGGCGTCCGACCGGTAGTTCACTGTCAGCCGGCACGACTGCTCGGCGTCAGCGGCCTCGGCATGCCGTCGCTTCCCGTCGAGCACCGTCACATCCGCGTCGCGGAAGCGGTAGATCGACTGCTGGGCATCCCCGACGACGCACTGACCGGCCTTCGAGACGGGCTCGATCACTTGCAGCTGCAACAGGTTGGTGTCCTGAAACTCATCGACCATCACTTCCGCGAAGGAATCACCGAGCCGGCCAGCGATATCTGGGCGCTCCGCCCACAGGCGGCGCACCAGGAGCTGGAGGTCCTCGAAGTCCAGCACGCCGTCCCGCGCCTTTCCCCGCTCGTACTCCTCGGAGAACGCCATGAGCAGGTCGCGCCACGCCTCCGCGCGCTCGGCGGCGAGCGAGTCTACGGCCGACTGGACCACAGTCTCCAGAGCGGCGTTGATCTGGCGGGTCAACGCCTTCATCTCTTCGCCACCGCGGACGTCGCCCTTGCAGGAGCCGAGGGCGAAAGCCGCCGTCGCACCTTCGCGCGCCGACTCGATGCCCAGGATGCCCGGGATAGCTGCGCGAAGCTCCACGTATCCGGCGAGGTTCGCCGACACCGTCGCCGTCTCCGGGAGCTGGCGATACTGGGGCATGAGCCGGTCAAGGACCTCCGACAGCTGAAACACAGCCCGACGGTAACCGGTGCCCGGAGCGATCCCGATGTCCGCCGTGGCCGCGCCCTTCGACCGCGCCTTGTCGTAGCCGTCCAATACCGACTTCCGCAGGTCCGCCACTCCCTCTTCAACGAGTTCGGCGATGACCCCGGCGTGGATGGACGTCCTGACCCCGGCCGTCGCGGCCCGTTCGAAGGCGGCGTTGCGCGCCAACCCGGTCTGCGGATCCGCAAGGACGCCGAATCCCGGATCCACGCCCAACTCCAGCGCATGCCGGCGTACGATCCGCGCGCAGAAGCCATGGATCGTCGAGATCCAGGCCCTGTCGACCTCCCTGGCCAACCCCGGACGACCGGCGTCGAGGAAGGCCTCCCGGACCCGCTCGGTGAGTTCTCCGGCGGCCTTGTCGGTGAATGTGATGAGCAGGACCGACCTCATCGGATCGGCGCGCCCGGACGCCTCCTCCTCGAGCACGCGGTCGACGAACCGCTGCACGAGCACGCGTGTCTTGCCCGACCCTGCCCCGGCGCTGACGACGATGCGCCCGGCGCGACTCTCGACGGCCTCCCGCTGCCCCGCGTTGAACCCGGTCCTCACGCGGTCACCGCCTTGCTGCAGAAGCCGGACGCCGCGCAATACCGGCATGCGTCGGCCGAGGGCGTCGGCTCGATCCGGCCCTCGCGCATCGCGGTTGCCACATCACGCGCCCGCTCGACCGCCGACTCGAGAAGCTCATCGAGCCTTCCGCGTTCGACCACGTCCGCCTGCTTGAACGAGCCCGCCACGCCCTTCAGCACGAAACCACGATCGGAGCCGTCCTTGAGGCTGCGGTACAGGCCTCCTGCGACAGGGATGCCGAGAACACGCGAGGCAGCCACTGCATACAGCTGCAACTGCACAAGCCCGTCCCGTTCGATGTGTTTGAGCGGAGACGCCGTGGTGCGCTTGTAGTCGACAACGATCAGGCCTTCCGGCCCGACGTCGATGCGGTCCGCCCGCCCCTTGAGGGACACGCCGCCGACGTCGATCGCGGGCACGCCCGTCGATCCGCCGAACTCCCACTCCACGTGCTGCGGCACGTACTCCGGCAGGAACACGGCGTCGCGTTCGACCAGCGAGACCACGCACGGCCCCACGCTCTCGAGAAGCACTATCTCCTCGAGGGTCTCGGGCTGACGGAGCGCCCTGGCCGCCGCGATCATCGCATCGCTCGCGACCTGCACGGCGGCCTCGACCGAGTCCGGAGTGACACGCTGCGCGCGAGTCCGCCATTCCCGGTAGAAGCGTGCGAGCGCGTCATGGGCCAGCAGGCCAGCCGCCGCCCGATCCACGGCTTCGTCCGGCGCCTTCGCTCTGATCTTCTGCTGCACGAACCACTTGTATGGACACGAGAGGTACGACTCGATCTGACTCGGGGACACCTCGGAGACGCCCTGCAGCTGCTTCAGTGACCTCCCGTCGAGCAGGCGCCCGCGAGGGACGCGCGTCCCTCCTCCCGCTCCGCGGATGTCGGCGGTCACCACGCTGACCAGCGGCGGCACCCCTGGTGCACGAGTCTCTCCAGGCACCCGGTACAGGTCGAGGAACTCGTCCCAGAAGACCGATTCACGCACCGGAAGGCCCTCATCGCTCGTCCCCTGGCGTGTCAGCGTAAGGCTCTTGCGCGCGCTGACCGTCGCCAGATAGAAGGCGCGCCGTTCCATTCGCGCGTGTTCCTCTGGATCGGACTTGATGCGGAGGCGTCCCATCGCCCGCGCTATCGAGTCGCCCTCGAGCCGGTCCTCGCTCCCCCGCCTGGGGATCTCGATTGCGTTCAGACCACCGATGATGACGTGGTCAAACTCGCCCGATCCCACAGCATCCACGCTGGTGAGCAACGTACGTCCAGGACGGCGCCTGCTCTGGACGGCGACGCGGACTCCGGAGAACCGCTCCCAGAACTCGTCCGCGCCGACTTCGCCATCGCCGAGCTCCAACGCCTCTTGCAGGCAACGGCAGAACGAACGGTGGGCCGACGCGTCGAGCTCGCCGTCGTCGCTCGGGACAGGCGCTGGGCCGGGGTTAGCGTTCGCCAACATTCGGTCAGCCAGCTTCTTCCATTTCCTGGCTTGAGCCACGCCGATGGGGAGCCCGCGAAGCTCCACGGCCCCATCCAGCAGAGAGTCGATCTGCCGGAGATGCCTCAGCAGGGCGTGGCCCCGGACCGGCCCAGCCTTTCGCCACGCGACATCGGCCTCGTCCACCTTCTCCATCGCTACACCGGCGAACGGTGTCCGCAGAAGGGCGCCCACGTCCTCCCGGGTCAGCCCGTTGGCCGCGCACGCCTGCAGTCGCAGCAGCGCAGCGCCCAGCGCGGTCTCGCCCACCGCGCGGCTCGCTTCCACATCGACCTGCACGCCCTCATCGTGCAACGCTCGCCGCATCCACTCGATGCGCCTGGACGGATCAGCGAAAGCGACAGCGATCGTATCGGGAGGCGCGCCGGACGAGATGAGGCCGGCGACGACAGACGCGATGTGCCGCGCCTCTGACTCCTCCCCTTCCGCGACGGCGAGGGCGACCGTACCGGAACCCGGACGTGGAGATGCGCCCGCAAAGAGCTCACTGCGGATCCGGGTCAGCTCCGCGCCCCAAGCGCTGTCGCCCGCCTCCAGCAGAGAGACCGTCGCGCCAGCCGCCCGCAGCCGCTCGATCATGGGGGTCACCGCCGCCGTACCGGGTGTGTCCGGTCGCCACAGCAGCGAGACGAAGACGTCAGCGCCTGCGGCGCTCCATCCTTGCAGAAGGAGCTCGTACTCCGACCGCAGGTCGGAGTACCCGTCCACGATGATCACGGCGGAGGGGGGCGCTGTGGCGATCATCGCGCAGACTTCCCGCATCTCGATCATGCGGAAGCTGGAGAGGAGAGTCCGGTAGGCGTCCACGGCGGCGACGATCCTGCCCGGGAGGTCGCCACCCATGGCAGCACCCTCGGGCCGCGCCTCCGCGCGGTCGACCAACATGCCCAGGAGCCCCACCATCCCGCGTCCCGGGCTCTCAGCCACGTCCGCGGAAACCAGTGCCCGCGCGAGGAGCACGTCGCGCGCGAGGCCGCCCGCGATGCGCCGCCCGTCGCCGGTCAGCGCCCATTCCGCCTGGATGAGCCCTTCGAGCGTGGCGACCCGCACGCCGACGGGGGCGTCTCCCGACAGGGATCGGCGCGCATCGACGGCGTCTGCCGCCGTCGGTACGACCAGCGACACGCTGCGGCCGCGTGCGGCAGCCAGCGCGGCCATGTCGCGCGTTTTCTGCGACAAGCCATCGCCGGGAAGACCCGAGATCACTTCAAGCGGCATCAGCCGATCCCTACCGTCGTCGTCCGATCGAGGGATAGGATGCGCCGCCGGTCTGACACCGCTCTAGATCGCCTGTGCCTCCGTGTAGCGGTCCACGCCTTCGCGGATCTCGCGCACCTTGCGCCAGGCGATCTGCTCGTCCCGCCCCATGTAGTGGTCGAAGCGTTCGCCGAGCACCTCGGCAGCAACCTCGGCTCGCTCGGCCACGATGCGGGCGGTCTCCGCCGCATGAAGGGCGCGGAGAGTCAGGCGTCGGCGAGTCTCGCTTCCGCTCTCAGGCGCCACGAGAAGTCCGATCACGAGACCCATCGCCGCGCCCGTCATGCAACCAATGCCAAAATATGCCAATCTGCGCAACATACTACTCAGCCTCCACAGCCGACGGCCCCTCACTGAACAGTCGGTAGATGCGCTCCAGTTCTTCTTCCCCCTGGAAGTCGATCTCGATCTTGCCCTTGTTCGCGGTCTGCCTGACCCGGACATTCGTCCGTAGCAGACGGCGCATCTTGCGCGCGACTATCTTGTAGGACTTCGGGGACACAGGCCTCGGAGTGCGATCCGCGCTCTGCCCGGCCGCGAAGAGCCTCGCCAGGGTCTCCGCCTCACGCACGGAGAGTCCCTCGTCGACGATCTTGGTCGCTAGACGCACGCGGCGCTCGTCGTCCGGGACGGACAGTACCGCCCGGGCGTGACCCGCCGTCAGCTTCTCCTGGAATATCAGCTCTTGGATCTCCTCAGGGAGGTCCAGGAGGCGCAGAGTGTTGGCGATTGCGGACCGCGATTTCGAGACCTTGTCCGCGAGCTCCGCCTGAGTCATCTGGTGCTCGTTGAGCAGACGGCGATAGCCGTGCGCCTCTTCCATGGAGTTCAGGTCCTGGCGCTGCAGGTTCTCGATGAGCGCGAGCTCGAGTGATTCGATCTCGTTCGTCGACATGATGCGGACCGGGACCCGTTCGAGCCCGGCCGCCTTCGCGGCGCGCCATCGGCGCTCGCCCGCGATGATCTGATAGCCGTCCGAGTAGGGCCGCACGATGATCGGCTGCAGCATGCCGACCTTGCCGATGGAGTCGGCGAGCTCATCGATCGCTTCTTGCGATATGACCGTGCGCGGCTGGTTTGGGTTCGGCGAGATGGCCGCGGTAGGCAGCTCGTGCGTCTCGTCCGAGCCGGTGCTGCCGCCACCCGGTATGAGGGCCGCTAGCCCACGGCCGAGTCCACGACGTTGATCAGACACGCTCGAGCACCTCCTTGGCGAGTCGGCGGTAGGCTTGCGAGCCCCGCCCGTTTGGATCGTACACGGTGACAGGCTTCCCATGGCTGGGAGCCTCGGCGAGACGGACCGTGCGCGGGATGAGCGTCTCGAAGACGCGATCCTCGAAGAAGTTGCGCACTTCATCCACGACCTGCTGCGAGAGACGCGTGCGGGAGTCGTACATCGTCATCACCGCACCGAAGATGTCCAGCGTGGGGTTCAAGTGGGTCTTCACGAGTCGCACGCTGTCGAGAAGCTTGCTCAGGCCCTCGAGGGCGTAGTACTCGCACTGGACCGGAACCAGGAGGCCGTCGGACACCGTCAGTGCGTTGATCGTGAGCAGGCCGAGTGAAGGAGGACAGTCGATGATGATGAAGTCGAAGTCCCCCAGGATCGGCTGGAGTATCGAGCGCAGCCTGCCCTCGCGGCTCATCGCGGAAACCAACTCGATCTCGGCGCCGGCGAGCTGGATCGTGGCGGGGGCCACGAACACGTTCTCCACCTGGGTCGGCTCTATGATCGCCTCGATAGGGGTGTCACCCAGTAGTGAGTCGTAGATACAGACGTCGCGCTGGTTCTTGTTCAACCCGAAGCCGGACGTCGCGTTCCCCTGTGGGTCCAGGTCGACCAGGAGCACCCGCTCTCCGAGATCGCCGAGCGCCGCCGCCAGATTGACCGCGGTCGTGCTCTTCCCGACCCCGCCCTTCTGGTTGACGATAGCGAGAACGCGCTTGGGTCTCCCGCCTGTGACTGCCATCCGCTTCCTCCCGATCCGAAGACATCCAGCGCAGTATACGATGGATCGCCCCTGCTGTGACTACTACGCCAACGGCTGCCGTTGCGCCATCCCTGGGCGGCGCGGAAGCCGGACTCTGGGCGGCGCGGACTTCCTGTACGTCACTATCACTCGCTCGACTTCCGCCCCAGGGACGTGGACGCGGTCCAGCGCCATACGTTGCATACCGCACAGAAGAGCCGCCGCATCGCCCCGCGCGAGCTCTGCTTCGTCCATGCGGGCCTTCAGGCAGATCAGCAGACCGCCGGGTCCAAGAAGGGGAGAGGCGAGTTCCACCAGCGACGGCAAGCTGGAGAGGGCCCGCGCGGTGACTGCGCTGAACCGGCCCGGCATCTCGATGGCCAACTCTTCCGCCCTGATCGGGTGGACCGTGGCTTCCAGGCACAGATCGCCCACGACGCGCTCAAGGAACGCGGCCTTCTTCTTCACCGACTCGACAAGCGCGACAGGTCGGCCGCTCACAATAGTCAGCGGAATACCCGGATACCCTGGGCCGGTCCCGAGGTCAGCGAAGGCGCCCGGGGGAGCCGCCTCTAGCGCCGCCAAAGCAGTGAGGCTGTCGAGCACGTGGAGCACGACCGCCTCGCTGGAATCGATCGACGTCAGGTTCATAGACTCGTTCGTCACGAGCACCGCGCGCAGATGTGCGCTCAGTAGGTCAGCCTGTTCGCTACTCAACGCGAGCCCGAGAGCCTGGGCCGCGATCTCTATCGAATGGGTGTCGGTGTCCATGACCGCAGGATACCGCAAGCGGTCGGCGCATTTCCGACCGGGCTGCGTTCGGGCTCGATTGCCGGCTGAGGTCGCGTCACGATTCCTTAGTACTGGTCGCTCTATGTTTCACGTGAAACAGAACCGGCCGGATCGTCGGTGATGTTTCACGTGAAACATCGTCACATAAGAAGAAGGGGACCCACTATGGGGGTCCCCTTCCGGAACTTCTTGTCGCGAGCCGTGCTACTTCGGTGAGACAACGACCGCGCGAGCTGGGTCTTCGCCTTCGCTCACTGTCACGACTCGCCGATCGTCACGGAGCGCCATGTGGACCAGCCTGCGCTCATAGCTGCTCATCGGGCGCAGCTTCACCGGACGGCCCTGACGTACGGCGCGGTCGGCCGTTCGCCGAGCCATGTCTTCCACCTTCTCGCGGCGCCGGCTGCGGTATCCCTCCACGTCGACGACTATCGGATAGCGGAAGCCGAGCTGCCGACTCGTCGCCGCGCCGACCAGCGTCTGCAGCGAGTCCAGTGTCTTGCCGTGGCGGCCGATCAACAGCGCGAGGTCCCCACCGACTATGTCGAGGATGATCTCACCGTCGTCGCCTTCGTACTCGTCGATGGCCGCTTCGATGCCAAAGCCGCCGAGGATCATCTGGATGACAGCCACAGCCGTGTCTGCGACCTTGTCGAGATCTTCTTCCGACAGCTCCGGCACTTCTCGGTCGACGCGGAGCTCGGCCGGGAGGGCTTCCTCCTCGGAGTCATCCTCGGAGTCATCGTCCGGCTCGCCCTCGTCTGCCATCGCAGCAGCGACCTCCGGCTTCAGCCAAACGCGGACAACGGCCGGCTTCCCGGATCCGAACACACCCCGCGACGGCGCCTCCACGATCTCGTACTCGGCCGCGTCGGCCTGTACCCCGAGTTCTTCGAGGGCCGCGTCCACAGCTTCCTCGACCGAAGGCGCTTCCTTGGTTGTCTCTGTGCGCATCTATGCGTCAGCCCCCTCTTTGGCGGCGAGTGATCGCTGGGTCAGGACCTGCTGTACTACCTGCCACGCACTCGAGGTCACCCAGTAGATGAGCACGCCGGCGGGCGAGATGAAGCCGAACCACACCATCATGATCGACATATAGCCAGCGGTCTTGCGCTGCGTCGGGTCCTTTGTGAGGAGGTACTGCGGCAGCCAGGTGCTGAGTGCGAACAATGCGACCATGATGACGTAGGGGAGGGCGGCCAGAACACCGTTGAGCATGCCGCCCGCACCTGGAACGACGGTTGACGTGGCCACGGCGCTGGCCGCGCCGACCGCGGCACCCACCGTCTTCGTCGCGGCAGTGGAGACGATCGAGTAGACCTCTGAGGGCGTCTTGGTAATATCTGGCAGAATAGCCCAGCCCATGAGGGACCACTGCTTGGCAGCGGCCTGTGCGGCAGGCTCCAGGGTGGCGATGTGCCGGGGAAGGTTGTCCCTGAGCACCTGGAACAGCGCGAAGAGCAGCGGCATCTGGAGCAACAAGGGCAGGCACCCGCCGAACGGGTTCACCTTGTTGTCCTTGTAGAACTTCATCAACTCTTCTTGCTGCTTCTCTTTGTTGTTCTTGTACTTCGCCTGCAGCGCCTTGATCTTCGGCTGGATCTTCTGCATCTCGATCATCGACTTCGTCTGCTTCCACACGAGCGGGAAGGTGATGAGGCGGAAGAGGATGGTGAGCAGAATGATCGCGAAGCCCCAGTCGTGCACTACCGAGTAGAACTGCAGCAACAGCCAGAAGATGCCGTTGAGCAGGCCATTCCAGAGATCTCCCACGGTCCGGTACCTCCTCTATGGGCCGCTCGAGCGGCCCGTATCGGGCCGCGGCGGCAGCCCGGCCATCAGTGCTTCCGGAGCGTCTCCGGTACGGGGTCGAATCCCCCGGGGTTCCACGGGTTGCAGCGTGCGATGCGCTTGACGGAGAGCCATCCCCCGCGGAGCACACCGAAACGTTCGACAGATGTTAGCGCATAAGAGGAGCACGTCGGGTGGAATCGACAGGAGCGCGGCAGCGCCGCTGATATGTAGCGCTGATACCCCCGGATGCACGCGGATACCACTCGGACCGCCAGATGTGGGCCGGGGCGCCGTGGGTCTTCCATCAGATCACCCGGCTCGAGGCGAGCGCGTTGCGAAGGGCCGCGTCCAGAGCGACCGGCGAGGCTGTCGCCGTGCTCGCACGGGCGACGATCGCCACGTCGAAACCATCCCAGGGACCTCCACAGCGCCGCACGGTCTCGCGCAGGACACGCTTGCATCGGTTCCGCGTGACCGCTCCGCCCAGCTTCTTGCCCGCGACGAAGACGACGCGGCCCTCTGGGCCGCGTCGCTCGGGAGTCCGCATGCTCAGAACCAGGACGAGCTCATTGCTTCCGCGGCGGCCGGACCTGAACAGCGTGTCGATCTCACTCGGGCCTTTAAGTGTGCGCATCAGGCACACCCGGTTGCGGGCGGCCGGTAGAGGCCGCCGGCTCTCAGGCGCTCAGGACCTTACGGCCCTTACGCCTACGGGCGGCGATGACTGCACGCCCACCAGGGGTCGCCATGCGAGCACGGAATCCGTGGGTCTTGGCGCGCCTGCGGTTGTTCGGCTGGAAAGTACGCTTGCTCATATTGTCCACTCCATCCCTTGCGGGAAGGCCGGGGGTCGGTCCGAGAAGCCGGGGGTGGAGTAGAAGAAGATATCGTGCAGCACCACCCGGGCGCAAAGCCGGATGATTGTATCCTCGCGTCCTCTGTGGTGTCAACGAAGTCCAAGGGGTGACTCCCGCACAGCACCGGCAAACAGGGCCTTGTCCCCGCCAGGAGCCGACATCTTACGCTCATCCACAGCCAAGAGCGTCGACCGATCACTTTCCGGATAGCTCTCGCGAATTGGGTCCAAAATTGTGGACAGTGTGGAAAACGCAGGATTCGTGCGGGTCGACCCTGTGGACAACTCCTCGTGGCCGATTGTTGACCACAAGGCCCTCTGCTAGAATCGGCGGCGTCGCAAAGGCTGGCCTGGCGGCGATGAGTACCTTGAAAACCCCTGTTCAGAAGGCATGCTCTCGATCGGACACCCAGAGCGCCCTCGTCACTCCCCGGGACTTATCCACAACGTTCCGGCCGTGGCGGGGGCATCGTCGTCCCTTATCCACAATGGCGTCTCGTGGAACGGTTCCGGAAAGCACGACGGGCTGCGCTACACCCCTTACCTAGTGTTTCGGCTTCGCCCGCGACTGTGCGAACCAAGCGATTGTCCACATGTGTGGAAAGTATTGTGGATAAACACACGAAACCGCAGGTCAGACCATCTCACCGCTTTCCCGTTCCAGGTCCGGCTCGAAAGTGGATACGCCCCTGAGCAGTGGTCTTTCGGAACAGGGTGGTTCAGGGGGTTGTGGATTCCGCACCACACGGTGCGACACGGCGTGACACAAGGGGGCGTGCGTGAAACGGTTCTTCGATGAGGGCGACGGCGACGCGCGTGTCTCGGTCACTGTTGCACCCGTACGAGCTTCTGCGGACCCGGCTGCGCCCGCCGGCGCCCGGATCGCCGTGTATGACGGTCTGATCGCTGCGCCCCGCGTCGAGGAGTTGTTGGCCGACGACCTTGGGGCGGCCATCGAACAGCTCGCCTCCCGCACGTACAACCTTGCGCGAGAGCGGGGAGGCTCCATCCCGTACACGATCATACGGGAGGTCTCCGAGAACCTGATACACGCCGGGTTCCGGGAGGTGGTCGTCACCATCCTTGAAGACGGCGCCCTCATCCGATTCGCGGACCAGGGCCCGGGAATCTCTGACAAGGAGAAGGCCTTCTTGCCCGGGTTCTCGACGGCCACGGCAGATATGAAGCGGATCATCCGGGGGGTCGGCTCGGGACTGCCCATCGTGCGCGAGACGCTGGCCTTCGCCGGCGGCACGATCGAGATCGACGACAACCTGGGCTCAGGCACTGTGGTGACACTGAAGTCGGCGGCGCCGCTCGATCATCCGCAGGAGAACGAGCCCACACCGGCTGTGCCG